>DAFH01000143.1:0-11806 GCA_002495485.1 Candidatus Bathyarchaeota archaeon UBA185 | reverse complement strand
GCGCTAATAAGGCTTCTGACACTAATACCCGTGTGAAGAAGGGGTACAGGCTGAGCCATTCAAGTCTTGCCGGCATAGGCGCGAAGGAATTCTTCGTGATCACGTAACCCTCCTAACGTTCAACATGGTACGGAATTCTTATTCTCGCAGTCGAGACCCGGTGCCCGCTGTTAAGGCAGGTTACATGAGACAATGCTCGCCACGCCTAGAATGGTGGGCGACCTGTTCACTCTGATAGGTCCAGCGGGCTTTCTTCTCGAGACTATCGCAGTTCCTTTCTCAGCAGAACGCCCAGATCGCCAGGATAGCTATGCTCGCGCACGTCGTCTAGTCGAGAATAGAGCGAGACTTCCTTCTTTCGGTCTTTCGGGCTCGAATCCCGTGAGACCCCCGGAACTACAATGGCAGTGGTAAGTCACTTGTCAGGGACAGNNTGTAGCGGTAAGTCACTTGTCAGGGACAATGATAAAGGGAAAAGAGAAGTCGAAAATCGGCTCGGCCAGGGCACGTGCCGCGTCATGGTTTAGATCTGAGAAGCCGGGCGTAATCATAGCCCTGCTCGATCCTCCGCTTTGCCTGCTCTTCTTAGCGATATTTCACTTGCTGAGTCCACAGACCGACCCCCCGCTTTTTGATTCGATCTTGGCCCTTGAGATTCTAGGAATATGCTTGGTCGCTGGATCGGTTTCTGGGCTTGCATTTACTATACGACCATCGTTTCTTCGTGGTGGGCCTCGAATCGCAACCCTCGGTGTAAGAGCACCAACTCTTCCACGCAGGTCTCGAAGCCCGGGAATCTTGGAACTAATAGCGCCATTCCTCAAAACGAGTATGTGGGAATCGCCGGAACTTGCAATGGTCATGCACAAGTCTTACGAACTCATGAAAAAGCACATGGCGTTCATCCGGACATTGGCTTGGACGGAGCGCTACACGTCTACCCCTTCAAACTTCATGATGTCTGAAGCAATATCTCTGATTCTGAAACTCTTGCCTCCGGTCGAGAAGCATTCTGCCACCTGCTCGGGATGCAGATAGACGCACATGGACACGATCCATGTTTTCTCTCACTCCCTAGTGGCTGAATAGCAGACTTCCGAGCGACCGTCTCACAACATGAAATACCAGGGTAGAAGTTTAGATACCGTGCCAGTGCCAGGCTCGCTAAAGCGGCGACCAATAGACGAGAAGGAACTAACCGAACTCCTCGAGACGCAGTTCAAGATCAAACCACTCGAGACCCAAGCATACCTGCGTTTGTTGGAGGGATACAACATGACGGTTCACGAGCTTGCTCTGGCGATTAACATCCCGCCCGGGGAGGCCCAAGCTCTCGTGGAACGCATGGTATCGAGCGGGCTTGTCATAAGAGCGGCCGGTCATGAACCCAAATTTGCCCCGCTCCATCCGAGGATGACGATGACTAACATCTTCAAGATATTCGAGAAGGAAGTAGTAAATTCCCTTCGTGATCGCAGAGCCACGGTGGACCGTGTAGTGAACCTGTTGACCCCGATCTACGAGGACAGAAAGATGCGGACCGGCGGAACCTAGCTGGTCTGTTCAGAGGCCTGTTGAGGCAGCGGAGTCGAGCTGTATCTCTTCTTGTCCTTGTTCTCAAGAATGTCCGCGAACGGCTCGCTCTCTTCCTTTGATTCCTTCTCTGACTCGACCTCAGCGCCTACGTGAGTCTCAGAAGACGATTCTTGCTCCATTCCATGAGCCGACTCGGTAGAGACGTCCTGCATGGTGGATTGCTCTGCGGTCTCTTTCACCAAGACCGGCTCTGTAGTCGATGGTTGAGATTCGGCTTCTGGCTTCTCAACTTCAACTCCAAGGCTNNCCTGTTCCTCTTCGCCGGGTTCTAGTTCTGATGGAACATGTTGAATCTCCCTATCGCGTGGAATTATGGGACGGGGATCCTTGACACCGTAGAATCGGTCTGTAAAGTAGGAGTAGACGTCAATTGGCTGGGCTGCGGGATGGGCAGGAAATTCGTCCTTCAGGCTACACAGGGCGCAGAGAACTGTCGCATGTCCCGTATCCTTTGCAATAGTGACCCTGACCGCTTCCTCACCGCATCTTGGACAGACGAACACAGTGGGGAGTTTCTTCTTCACAATGCGGACTACTCGACGTCTTCTTCTCCCNNCTCGCAGATAGGAGGGCTCACACTTGATATTTACCTTTGGTTCACCCCTCAAGAAGAATAGGGACTCTGAGCATGCGGGTTCCCGCCTCCCTTTCGCACCAAGTCAGACTGAATAACAGGTCGAAGCATCCCAATAAACAGGTCTCTTAGAGTGGCAGAGCTGAAGCCATTACGGAGGGAGATTCACAAGCACATCAGAGCACGCGGCTACATCAGTAGCTCCGCGCTAGGCGTCTCTGATGGGCTGGTCACAAATCTCGCCTTCCTGAGCGGATTCACGGCAGCCACCTCAAGTCTTCAAGTGATACGGATTGCAGGCGTCTCTTCTATGCTCGCCGGTGCCATCAGCATGTTCTTCGCGGGAATCATAGCCGGCCGCTTGGAGTACGAACTGTACCAAGCTGACGCCAAGCGAGAGGCTGGAGAGATTGAACAAGAACCAGAAGAGGAGAAGCAAGAGTTGAGAGACTTCTACATCGCCAAGGGGCTTACCCGCGAACAGGCTACGGGAGTAGTCGAAAGAATCGCCTCCAACAAAAAGAGATTTCTCGAAGACATTCTAATGCACGAACTCCACGTTCATCAAGAAGAGCTCCCCAACCCGGTCAAGATTGGCGGAGTCATGGGAATGTCATTTCTGGTTGGCGCATTGATCCCATTTGGACCATTTCTCTTATTGCCGACCAGGATCGATTCCCTCGTCGCCACTGGTCTCGTATCCCCGCTCTGCCTCTTCTCGATTGGAGCGTGGCGAGGCCGCGTAGTGGGAAGAAAGATTTGGAGGACTGGCCTCGAGACATTGCTTATTGGCGTGTCTGCAGCCGTGATTCTCTACTTGATCGGCCTATCGTTCGGCTTTTTCTAGCCCGACAGCAGTGGTAGCCGTAACTCGGGCCGTTGATCTATTATTCGGGCTTGCCGAAGGTCGTACCGCCGGTATCAGTTCATGCTGGCCCATGTATTTCCTCAACGCCTCGGGAACCTCGATTGTCCCATCGGGTTTCTGGAAGTTTTCGAGAATCGCAACGATTGCTCGTTCCGTCGCGACGAGAGTGCTGTTGAGTGTGTGGAGATACTTGGTGGGCTCGTTGGGCTTCTCCCGGTAGCGGATCTTTGACCTTACGGCCTGGTAGCTTGTGCAGTTGCTACATGACGCCATTTCCCGATACTTCCCCTGCCCCGGTAGCCACGCCTCCAAGTCGTACTTCTTTGCCGCGACTGTCCCGAGGTCGCCTGTGCATACATTCACGATCCTGTAGGGGATCCTGAGGCTCTGCCAGAACTCTTCCAAGTTCCGAACGAGTTCCTCGTGCAGATTCCAAGACTCTTCCGGGTCGGAATAGATGAATTGTTCGACTTTTTCGAACTGGTGAACTCGAAAGATACCCTTGGTGTCTCTTCCGTGCGCTCCAGCCTCTTTTCTGAAACATGGGCTGATCCCTGCGTATCGGAGAGGAAGCTTTCCACCATCAAGGATCTCGTCTGCATGGAAGGCCAGTAGAGCGTGTTCTGACGTGGCGAGAAGATAGAGGTCTTCTCCTTCAACCTTGTAAATGACGTCTTCAAAATCGGCAAGGGCGACGGCCCCTGCGACTATCTCGCGACGCAGAAGGTACGGGGGCTGGAACAGCTCGTAGCTCTTCTTCAGGATGAAATCTAGCCCGTGCTGTATAAGTGCATAGTTCAGTTTCACGAGATCTTTTCGGAGATAGTAGAAGCGTGCTCCCGCAACCTTTCCAGCCTTCTCGACGTCAATCAGTCCGTGCTTGAGTCCCAAATCGATGTGATCTAGGACTTTGAACTGGAACATTGGGATGGTTCCCCACTTTCGGACCTCTATGTTGTCATCCTCATCTTTCCCTACGGGCACGCTTTCGTGGACGAGGTTGGGAAGATTGATCAGGATCTGTTCTGCCTGCTTGCCGTGCTCGTCGACCTTCTCTTCCAGGCTCTTGATCTGGCCTGGAATCGTNNTAACTGCGAAACGTCTTGTTTCTTCTTCCTCGCTTCTGCTATCGCCTGCGTGACCTCGTTCCTCTTCCTTCGAAGACGTTCGACCTCTGCCAACCCCTTTCTCCACTCCGTGTCGAGCTGGATCAACCGATCTACGTCCGGAATCTTTTCAGGCATTCCTCTGTGACGGAGGTTCTCTTTGACACGATCAGGAGAGTCGCGGACTAGTTTGATCTCGAGCATTGCGGCGCCTTGGACATCTTGCCTCATAGTTAGGTAGAAGAAAGTTCCTTTCGGAGTGACACTCTCAGTCGGACACCAAGCCTTTTCTAGCTCAGAGGACCCGGCTGTGTTCAGATAAGCGTCTTGCAGGCTCACCAGCACGACGTCGTCTATTATGGCGTCGTCAACCTAGTCCACGACAGCTACATTATTGGAGCCGTGGACGTATGGCGGTGCAGATCCTGCAATCAGCTTTTCTGCGAAGACAAGAGATACGGAGTGACAGACCTCGCCCCTGAGGTTGGACTCCCCAAGATAATACCAGACACCAAGTGGGCCGCTCTAATCTGCACCCGGGACAAAGGGTCCAACTGGACACTTACCCAGACAGGACCGGGAATGACCGTTTCCCACTCGTGCACTCCTGACACGAAGGTAGAACTCAGCGTGGGACCAGACTACGACCTCGAACCAGGACCCGCCAGCGGTATAGGACAACACAGACTTATCCTGATAGAGAAATTCGTCAACTCAGCCGTTGACGTGCAGTCAGGCAAACCGCACACGACGACCACAAACGCCTACCAGGCGCTCGGTAAACCCTTCTCTTACACACCCCCTCTCTCAGCAGCCGTCATCGAACCTTCTCGCTACAACATTCTAAACCTGGCAAGCATCCTCCTGATAGCTACGGCTATATGGTCCCTCGTCATAGCCGTCGGTGGTCTCGGCATCCCCTCCGGCATAGCTGGACAAGCGAGAACGCTGTTCGCGCTCGTTGCTCTAGGCACTCTCGCAAGTACGTATCTGCTGTCCAAGAGGAGAGTTTGGGCACCGATACTTGGATCGGTGGTTGCAGCTGCTGGCCTTGTCGTGTATGCAGTTTCGCGTCTGTCTTTCGGGTTTGGAGCAGGTGACTATGCGTTATCGGTCTTGTTGATAGCGGACATTGCAGTGGGCTGGCTTGCTCGCCAGAGGATCAAGGGAATGATCGAGCGACAGTGGCACCCATTGGACATGCCTGCATACGGGTAGAAGCGATGAGCAAGATCACCAATCCGTTCCGGAAAGAAGAGGAGCCCACGCTTGAGTATGAGATGGATGTGTTCATAGACGAGATGGACGAGGCGAGCGGCGTTGGGGGAGGGGTCGCCAATTTCCTCACTGGCTATGCCGTGTACAAGAACGAGAAGTTCACTTTTTAAGCTGTAGCCTATGGGCGCATCGGCGGTCAGAATGTTAAGCCGACTCTGAGTGCGGAATCGATCAAGCGGCTAGAGGATCTTCAAGTGGATCTGGAACTGTTTACTGCGCGGCTTCAACGCAAGCTCGTGGAGGGCGAGATGACGGTTAATATTCCTGAAGGAGCTAGTCCTCCGAAATAGGACCACTCCACGTGTTTCACATGTCTAATTGTACGAGCTCNNGCCCTCATGTTACACTCCTCACACCAAGCGCCGACTCGGCTGTCATTCTGCTCAGAATAGTAAATGTTCATTTCAGACCGCCCGCACCGAGGACACGTGTTGCTCGCAACCTTCTCCAGATTGATCCCTCCGATTGACAAGACAAATCCGGCCGTCCGCTCATATCTGGGAGACGGGTCCAAAAGTAAATCGAGTCAATCCTAGGAGTCACATAGAGGGCAATCGTCAAAATGGGATAGAATGTAGAATTGNNCTATTAAAGCGACTGTTACCGGCGTTAGTCGGGATTGGTAACAAGCCGGGAATCAGCATTGCACCTTCAATTTGATTCTTGACGGACTTGGGCTAATGAGCGAGTGTGTGGTTGTCTGCGTCGAATGCGGGAGGGAGATACTGAACATCGACAGAGTTTATCGAACCCCTCAAGGCAGAATCGTCTGCAATGAGTGTGTCGTGGAAAACTATGCAGACGTACCGTTGGTCTAGGGGAGAACTGGGATGGAACCAATCCTCATCGAATTTCTCATCGGAGTAATTGTAGGAACGATCCCGGCGCTGGTGATTACAACTCGCATGACATCCAAAACAGCGCTACGGAAAAGAGATCACCTCCGCGACACAGTCCGTCAAAGCACTAGACACCGAACGCGATTAACACCTCTTACACCTACCGCGGTTCCAAGACAACTCAAGAATCGAGATGCTAAGCCAGCAAGTACGAGCAAGGAGCTTCTGACGGTCGAACTAAAGGCGAATGGCACAGTGGAAGAAATCCCGAAGAAAGAGGCGACAGCCATACTCTACTCGTGCCCTACATGCGGCCTAGAAGCTTCTGAACGCATTCTGGCCGAGCATTTCTTGGGTAGCCCCGGACATCAGCACGGACCCGTGATCCCCGAGCCGCCAGCAATCGGAAACAAAATCGAAGAAGACAAGCGCATATCGCCTCAAGACGACCCGGGAAACTCACTGAGAAGCTTGCTGCAGATGCTCGTTCCGCCTCGGGCATTTGGCCGGAGACATGCTCAGAGAACGGTCGATCCTCTTGCCCAGCTGGTCGAGAACATGAGGAGTTCGCGGGGTGCCGGGTTCGGGTCTTGAGCAGGTTGAACCTTTACTTCGTCGTGACCTCTAGAGGGACGAGTTTCGGCTCCGGTCTGGGAAATGCTGTAGCGTGTCTTATGTAGGCGGATGGATCTCTTAGCCTCTTTCTCTCGCAGAGAGTCTCCAAGAACTTGATTCCCTTGCCGAGAGGATCTAGTTTCTTCATCTCGACGTATCCAGCTTCCACGGCGCCGTTGAGAATATCCTCGCCGCGAGGGGTCCGGGCCAATACTGTGCTCCAGCCGGAGGCAGAGCCAATTGCGCCGACTGATATGTCAGCCAGCTCCGCAGAATAGTCCACGCATATGTTGCACTCCTCACGGGCCGCGTTTGCGACCGCCTCTACAGGTTCGTCGATCGCGAGTCTGTCGCCTGTGTAGACGAGCAGACGATTCTTCTTGATATTGACCTTGGTTACCGTTCGGAGGTCGATGCCGCGAGTTCCCTGAACATAGTCGACCATCATCTTCTGATAGTCGAAGACCTTTGAGCAGAAGAGCCCGATGGTAAAGACCAAGTTACGTCCCAGCTTGGGCGCCGCGATCCAGTGAGTGTTCATTCTCCAGAAACCCTGCAGTTCGCACGGAAGCCCGACAAACGCAAGCCGCTCTTCCTGGAAATCTACGACTGACCGGTTGGGAACCGCTATCTCTGCCGTTCCTCCGACCTGGCCGCCGGGAGTGTACATGGACCCGGCGTGCTCGACCAGTTCCTGTTTCGTTCGCGCTATCTTGGGCCCCGGTTTCCATGGCTCCCGAGAAGTGTATCCAGAGACAAGAGCGTAGTCGATTATCTTGTTCTCCAAGGCGTAGAGCATTACCGCGCTCGACGCTCCTCCGTCCTGTGCCCTTTTCAGTATGTCTGGATCCTTTGCGCGTACGGAATAGGATCCGATGTGTATACCGAGGATTGTTTCCTCGGTTGTGCGTTCTCTACCGAATACTCTGCGCTCGATTTCTGATACGGGAAGCTCGATCCGTGGACAGCTATAGTAACAGACCTGGCAGGCGGCACAGGTCCCGCGCATCACTGGTTCTTCGTTCTCGCTGTGGAAGAGGATGTCGATGGGGCAAGAGGCGATGCACGCACCGCAGTACATGCAGATCCCCTTGTGGACGACCTCCGCGATTAGATTTCCGAAAATCTTAAGTTTGATAGGCCGGGCTTTCCAGCCTTCGCCCTCGGCACTGGGCTTCAGCGTTTGTGACGTAGTCGCTACTTGAGTCATTTCAGCTAGTGCCCCTGCTCTGGAACCTGTGAGGCTCCTCTCGGACCGTCGACGCTGAAGACATACTTGTCCTCTTTCCTTACGGGTGGCCTGGCTAGTCGTTCGGGAGACCAGACGAGCAGTTCCCTGGTATACTCGGCAATGTCGTACTCGACAGTCTCCTCAAGCGCGAACTCGGGACAGTAGTCTGTGCAGAAGTGGCAGAAGCAGCATCGTCCATAGAAGTATTGGGGAAACCATCTGTCGCCTCGCTGGACGATTGTTATGCACTTCTCCGGACAGATCCAAGCGCAGATCCCACAGCCTGTGCATCTGTCGAGATGTAGAAGGTGTCTACCTCGGAACCCGGCCTCAACCGCGTACCTCTGTTGTGGAAACTTGAGTGTGTATGGCTTGTGGAACAGGTGTCGCAGTCCCACTGAGTATGCTACCCAGCTGCTGATGGCGGCCTTGACCTTGCCGGTGATGGGTGCCATGATTGTCTACCTGTCGGCCTCCACTGGCCAGTAGTCGATGCTCCACCATGAGGTTGGCATGTCGGCCAGCCGGACTCCCTTCAGGACTTCGGGAATAGCGGCCATGTTTCTGTACGATCCTGTGATGTAGCGTGCTCGGTAGGGTTTGTCCCCACCTTCTCCGATCATGTAGAAGCTGCATTCTCCACGCGCGGACTCGACTCGAGCGTAGGCTTCGCCCCGTGGAACAACGATCGGTGCCTTTCGTCTGACGGGTCCCGAGGGTAGTCTCTTGAGTATCTGCCTGATTAGCTGGCTACTCTCTCTCATCTCGTCCATGTGAACCATGGCGCGCGAGTACGAGTCGCCGTCTGGCCGCGTGTGAACTTTGAAGTCTAGCTCGCTATAGGCCGCGTAAGGCTCGTCCTTTCTCAGATCTCTATCTATCCCTGATCCTCGGAGTGTCGGGCCTGTTGAGCCGAGAGCTATGGCTCGTTCAGGCGAGAGAGTTCCGATGCCTTTGGCGCGGGACGTGAAGAGCGGATTCTCGAAGAATATTTTCTCGTACTCGTCCAGCCGCTTTTCGAAATATATCGTTCGCTTGATGGCTTCTTCAGCGAACCCTTGAGGAAGGTCTCGCCGGACGCCGCCTGGTACCAGGTACGAGTATGTGATTCGAGCCCCAGTCAGGCGTTCTGCAAGGTCGATGAAGAGTTCTCTGTCTCCAAGCGGCCACATGAACATGGTCGTGTGACCGAGGAAAACTCCGTAGATGGAGAGCCAGTAGAGATGGCTCATTATCCTGTTCATCTCGTTCAGGAGACATCTAAGATACTGTCCGCGTGCAGGAGGCTCCACTCCTTGCAGCTCTTCTATCGCCTTCACCCATGCATGATTCAAGTTGGAAGCGTCAATGATCGAGGGCCGCTCGATCACTGGAATGCTTCGAATTATGTTTCTAAGCTCGATGATCTTCTCGATGCCCCGGTGGACATACCCGGGGTCGGGCATTGCGTTGATTATGATGTCGCCGTCAAGTTCGACGATGAGTCTCATGTGTCCCGACCCGGAGTGCTGCGGGCCAACGCTCAACGTCATGGTCTGAGCCCCTGGCTCTGTAGGGCTCATCGACTGCAGCTCGGTCGTCTGTGAGGGCTTGTCGGTTGTTGTCATGGGTCAATCCGTCGGGAATCTGACTTCCTTGCGCAAGGGCGGCGGTCCGTTCCAGTTGTCGTTCAAAAACAGTTTCTCAGGGTGGGGATGACCGTCGAACCGTAGTCCGAACATTTCAAGACTTTCTCGCTCGTAGTTCTCGACTCCAGGCCAAACGCTGACGAGCGAGGGGGCTCGTGCAATGTTTCGTGGAACGGATTCCTTTAAGTCTATCACGATGTCTCTCTGATTCTTGTTTTGGACAGAACATAGATGGTAGACTATTTCGAACCGCGCTTCTCTGTTATAGTCCACCGCCGAGACCCCGCTCGGATGATCGAATCCTAGCTTGTCGCGGAGGAAGACCGCGATGTCAACAATCCTTTCCGGGGCGACTGTCACATCGATGCGTGACTGTCTGAGGACCGTTGCGTCTTTGACGTCTGCCGGGAACCTTTGCTTGATTGCTTTGATCAGTTCCTCTTCGCGTTCGTGGGTGATGCTCATCCCTCGGGATACACCTTCGACTTTCGTATCTTCTCTTGTAGCATGATTATTCCCTGCTCCAATGCTTCCGGTCTCGGAGGGCATCCGGGAACGAATACGTCGACGGGCAGGAATTCGTGAGCGCCGTTTACGATACTGTACGAGTCATGGAAGAGACCGCCCGATATTGCGCAGTCTCCCATCGCGATAACATAGCGAGGGAGCATCATCTGGTCATAGATCGTGCGGAGTCTCTTCGCCATCTTCTTCGTTATCGTTCCTTCTATGATGATGAGATCGGACTGTCTCAGAGACCCGTAAGCTAGGACTCCGAAACGTTCCAGGTCGTGCCTAGCGCCGCTGGCTGCGCCGAATTCTGCGCTACAACACGCGGTCGTTATGTTGACCGGCCAGAGAGAGTACATGCGTGCCCAGTTGATCACGTTTCTGATGGGCTCCGTGTCGATGACCTTGTGAACAATGTCGCTAAGTTTTCCAACCCAGACGTTCAGAGAATCTGCAAGCAATTCAACCGGATCGTCGGATTGTGCAGACTTCTGGGCCGACACGATTTATCACCCCGTCTACTCGTGTCCGTTCCTATTTATCCGCATCTTATGACTATACTGGTAAAACCGAGAGCGCGTCGATCCTCTTCGTGATAAAGGCGTTGAATAGATTGTCTGTAAGACTACGCCACTTCAGCGATTCGGCCGGTACGCGCCTGGTACTGGTAACGAATGATCCTCTTCGCACAGTCACCGTTTAGACACTGGTAGACACGGTCACCGTTAGCGAACAGTTCACGCATCACCATTGGCTTCGAGCAAGCTACGCATCTGAATGCGCCGTTCCGCCTTTCTTCTATTAGCAGTCGGAGGTCTATCATTCGCGTGTCGGCTTCCTTCTTCAGGTACTGACGATAGGCGAGGCTTAGTGTCTGCCAGTAGTCTACGTTTTACGGAGTTGTCTCATACTCAAAGCTTCGACCGGCCACTACCGGTGGTTTGTAGCCTTCCGCAACGAAAACAGGGTTCTTGGAATAAGGGACCTTTATTCGAGGCGTATCATCGTGGACAGGCTGATGAGTGGCGTGAATTTCCTCGTGACCACTATGCTTCACGTGATGAACTGACACAGCCCTTCCAATCAGACCCCAGTGTCCTGAATACTTCTACTTGCTGATACGCATCCTATTCATTCGATAGAACAAGCATGACTGAAACCACTATCAGAACGTCTGGCAAATAGCCAGCGTCTCTGAGTTCTATTACTGGATTCTGGCAGCGATTGTTCTAATGAATGATCTGTCCAAGGCCCCGGCCTCGTACAGGTTCACCATCGTGTTAGTGCTAGCTTCACCAGATAAGCGTCCCTGGTCCCCGCGGATATGCCGCCATTTCAGCTCAGTGTGCCCGCTCTTCGAATTGTAGATAATTCCCGTCACATAGTTGACCCTGACGAAGCTGATATCATTGACTCGGCCCAGAGTAACCTTGTCCTCTGCCTCCACATACATGGTTCCCAATTCTCGCGATCTTTCAGGAAAGACAGAAGCATCAAGCTGATAGTCTGATGGGATGAACGAGCGACATGTGCTCGTGATCATAAACCGCCGAAAAGCCTC
>DAFH01000117.1 GCA_002495485.1 Candidatus Bathyarchaeota archaeon UBA185 | reverse complement strand
CTTTAACCCTTTACCATAATCACTATCGAAACTAAGCGTTCTACGGCAGAGTCTAGGTCGACTAGTTCACCCTGCTTTTCAGAAACTTTCCTATCTCTTGACTCAGAGGGCTCCGTGACACGTCGATAACGGGCATTTCGGTATTTCCCGATTTCACGTTGTGGCTGAACTCGGGCATCGGTGCGAAGCTGATCGAGGCGATATACAACTCCCCTTTAGCGTACTCCTCCGGCATTTCAGGCGGAGGTATGGGCTGTGATACGAACACCATGCCCTCGCACCAGTTGAGAAGGATAGGCTGGCCCATCTTCATAATGATCGCCAGAGAACCTACGAGTTGCTGGGGATTATCGTACTTGACGAGTTCCCGGACTACGACTCGTTTCAAAGGTTCGTGGGCAATTTCAACCATCGACATCTACTCAGTCTCGCCAAAAGTCGTTTTGAGGGCCTATTTGTTTGTTAGGAAAGACGCTCCCTCAACTAAGCTAGGCATTCTGCCACTATCTCAGCCACGTCCTTGACTTCCATTCCACTGTTCATGACCTTGGTGGCGTCGTCGAGCATCGACAAGCAGAAGGGGCACTCCGTGACGACTTCCTTCGCCCCCGTCTTCTGCGCCTCTTCCGTCCGAATCCCAGCGATTGAGCGTTGCTGGGGCACGTTGTACCAGTAGTTCGATCCTCCGGCTCCGCAGCAGAAGGTCTTCTCCTTCCGCCTCTTCATCTCTCGGACTTCCGAGACAGAAGCGCCGAGTGCTGTTCGCGGCTCGTCGAAGACGTTGTTGTATCTAGAAGCGTAGCAAGCGTCGTGAATGGTAACCGAGATTCTCCGGACCTTGTCGCTAGGAATCTTCAGTTTTCCCTGCCTAATCAGGTCCGAGATGAGCTGCGTGTGGTATACCACTTCATAGCTTCCTCCGAATCCCGGATATTCGTTCTTGAGTGAGTTGAAGCAGTGCGGACAAGTCGCGATGATCTTCTTCACACCGTATGAGTTGATCTTCTCGATGTTCTGGTAGACCAGCTCTTGGTACCTCCCCTCTTCTCCGAGCCGGCGAGCGGGGTCCCCTACGCACATCTCCTCCGGCCCGAGAATGGCAAAATCCACCCCAGCTTGTTTCAAAATTTTCGACAAGGCCTTCGCAGTCCTCTGAGCCCTCTGGTCAAAGGACGATACGCATCCGACCCAGTAGAGATACTCCGCGTCAGGGTTTGTTGCAAAAATATCAATGCCCATGTCCTGGGCCCAGTCCCCTCGAGTCGCGTTCTTGAAACCGTAGGGATTCTGGCTCTGCGCGAGATTCTCAAGCATAGCCGACTTCTCCTTGTCCAGTTTTCCCTTCGCGACAAGGCCCCGCCGAAGATCGTAGATTACGTCTAGGTGCTTCACACTAACTGGACAGCTGTTGACGCAGGCACCGCACGACGTACAGGACCAGAGCTCGTCATCAGGCACCGCTGTGGAAACGTCGCTCTCGATGCCTGCAGGCGAACCGGCGAGCAGGCTCACCTTCCTCACCAAGACTCGTGGCGACAGAGGACGGCCCGCTGCGGTCGCGGGACACGCCGCCTCGCAGGCACCTATCTCGACGCAAGAGTCGACTGAGAGACGCTGAGAAGAGTCGAATTCCGCGACCTTGTTGACTCCGATATGGATCTGTGAAGCATCGGTCTTGCCTGACATCACGTCGGCTAAATTGAATGGTGTCCTAATGGTAGCAAGAGGTCTATCAAAATAGCCTACCAGCATGACGCTTGGCCGAGCATAGTAGACGGCGACTAGGGCATTCCTAGCCACGCCGACCAGGTCGCCCGCGACAGCGAGGGAAGGGAACCAGAGAAGCACTAGTTCGGTTGTCGTTAACCCGATCGCAAGCATCAGAATGACTTGGAGGACGGTTGAGGCGGACATGAAAGAACTGTCCGACCCGAGCATTCTCTCCACCTCCTTGCTCTGCAAGTATCGCTGGACCCGCCACGCGAATGCAGCGACAAGACCTACTATCAGCGGGACTGACACGACCATAAACAGGGTTTCCAGTAGCAGGATGAAGCTCAGCGCTGGGTAGAGGATCGAACTTGCGATCGACAGTCCGACTCCAAGCGCTATCGCAAGGTGCATCAGGAGGACCGGGTCCATGGATGTCAGTCGGCCCGCTTCGTCCTTGGCGAGGCCAAGCAGACGTGCAAGTCTGATGCTAGTTGAGGTCCGGCGCGAATACATGACTACCATATAGCCAATGAGTACGACGCTCGCCAGGTTGACGACGTAGACAGTGAGATACGCGAGGTCGATACTCGACATGCTTTACGAGTCTCGGCTTGACGCCTTAAAGGGTGTTGTCAGAAATCAGGTGTTGAGTCTCAGCGTCGCGCTTCCAGTGCCTTCTTGATCGCGGGGACAACTTGGTACAAGTCTCCAACTATTCCGTAATCCGAGGCTTGGAAAATGGGCGCTTCCTTGTCCGTGTTGATCGCGGCGACTATCTTGGAGTCTTTCATCCCTGCCGTGTGCTGGAGCTGGCCCGAAATCCCCACCGCAACGTACAGGTCGGGTTTGACGGTGATCCCGGTGAGCCCTATGTGGTGCTCCTCAGGAAGCCAGCCTAGGTCTGATGAGAGGGGCCTTGAGCAGCCTAGGGCGCCATGCATCTCCTTTGCCAGTTCTTCGAGCATCCCTAGATCCTCTTTCTTTTTCACTCCTCTTCCTGCTGAGACGATTACCTTTGCCGACTTTAGATCGACAGTCCCAACCGCCTTTGGTTGCCTGCTGACTAGCTTGACCAGCGCCGGAACGCTACCGACATCGATTTCCGTGGTCGCCTTTGGAGTTGATTCGTTCTTTGGATAGTAGCCGACCCTTACAGTTGCGATGGCAGGGAATGCACAGTTTACGACGGCAGTCGCCTTTCCGGCAAAGACGCTCCGTTCACTGGTCAGACTCTTGCCATCGGAGCTGAGCTTCGACGCTTCGGAGAGACAGCCTACATTCAGTTTGGCGGCGAGTCTTGACGCGATCTCGCGACCGTTCCGTGTTGCTCCAATCAGAATAGCGGCTGGCTGCAGTTGCTTCGCCGCTCTGGCTATCGCCTCTGCCACGATCTCGGGAAGGCTATTTTGTGACTCTGGCCCTTTGATTAGCAACTTTGCGCCTGAGGCCTTAATCCCGGGGCGTACTGTTGCAATTTCGAGAACCACCGCTTCAGCGGACGCGGCCCTGGCCACGTCGAGCGCGGCCGACGCGATTTCGTTCGAAACGGTCTCGTTCTCGGAGTAGGCCCAGACTGCTCGGTTCATCTCAGGACCCCATCCGTGGCCAGAGCGTCAACGAGCTTGGCCGCAGCATCATCCGGACTTCCCTCTATCATAATGTGCTTCCTCGCCGACTGCTGCGCCATCATTGAGACGACAGACACATGTCCATGTGCAGGGTCTTCCGGGAGCAGCTGCTGCCCGTTCAACTCCTCGACCTGCTTCTTCTTCGCCTGCATAATCTGAATCAGTGTAAGGTACCGCGGTTCGTTGATTTCGCTCACAACAGAAGCGACCAGAGGAATCGGAGCTTCCACCACCTCGACGCTGTCTTCGAGTGAACGCTCGATCCTCGCAGATCGGCCAATGACCTCCAACCTTCTTGTGTAGCCGACGAAGGCCGTGCCGAGCA
>DAFH01000044.1:1449-4576 GCA_002495485.1 Candidatus Bathyarchaeota archaeon UBA185 | reverse complement strand
GGGCATGCTCAAAGGCGGTGCTTCGGTCTTCTACATGGAGAACGTTGCAGCGAAGAAAGAGAACGCTGTCTTCATGGTCAGCTTCCAGGTCCCGGGGAGTCCGGGCAGGATTCTGCTTGACAGGCGCAAGTTCGTGATACATGGACGCGCTAGGCCAGTGGATGCTAGGATTGAACGATTCGATTTCTCATCCCATGGTGGGAAGAGAGAGCTTGAACAGACGTTGTCGGATCTGGACAAGAAGACTCGAGTGTTCATTGTGCACGGTGCAGAGGGCAATTGCAAGAAGCTGGCTGATTGGGCCTCTAGGGAGCTGGGACTGAACGCAAGTGCACCCAAGACCGGCGACGTAGTCGAGCTATAGTCGTCCATGGCAGAAACCGAGGAGGCCGCCTTCAAGCCCCGTCCCAAGCATCTTCTTCCCGTTGCCCTTGGTCTGGTCGCCACTGGAATTCTCGGATACCCTCTCGCCAACGGAGTCGCTCTACCTGCCCAGGTAACGCCGTTCACAGGGACCTCGGTCACGGGCGCTTCTCTGAACGCAATAATCTTCGTGCTTGCGCTTGCTACCGCCGCGACGGCAATGTTCCTTCTGATACGGCGGGGAAGGATGAGATTCATTCGAAGAATGATCAAAGCGGCCCTGATCATAGTAGCGTTCGCAGTCACATTCTGGTACAGTGCCTCGCTACTATCGATAGACGTCTCACTTCTGCTTCTCCTGTCAGTCGCAGTAGCGGCGTTTATCGGGTTAACTGTCTTCGGGAAGAGCCGTCTGGGGCAGCTTGTAGGAGTAACTGCGCTCGCTTCCCTAACCGGGCTCTTTCTGGGATATTCGATCCCACTCGTGACGGCCTTGGTATTGGTCGCTGCACTCGTCGTCTATGACATTGTCGCTGTCTTCAGAGGTCCCGTAGGCGCTCTTGCCAAGACGGTCGCGTCCGGCGACCTTCCGGGAGCGATGTACAGCTACGGTGAGCTAACTATTGGAATGGGTGATCTTGTCTTCTATTCGCTGCTTGCGACCACGGCGTTAGCAAATTTCGGCGTCTGGTCATTCCTCGGGGCGGCGGCCGGAATTCTTGCCGGGACCTACTTGGGCTTTAGAGCACTCTCTAGATACGAAATGTTTCCAGGACTACCTTTCTCATTGTTGCTAGGGGTTGCCGGAATGATGCTGCCAGTCCTGCTATAGAGATTGAAGAGTTGGAGCGGCATCGATTAGGCTCCCGAACTGATAGTCTGCAAAGGATTCTTCGACTCTTTTTCTCCGGCTTATCAGAACTGTCCGGAATCCAGCCGTGTACCCCCCTCGAATATCATGTCTCTCAGAGTCTCCGACGATGACGGCTTCTCGTGGAGTGATATCGAGCTGGTATAGAGCGTAGCGGAATATTCCCGGATCAGGCTTTCGTATCCCCGTCAGTGCGGACGTAATGACTAGGTCGAAGTACTTGGAGAGTCTCGTATGGTCCAAGATGCCCAGTGCGACATCGTGTGATGATACGTTCGAGATCACTCCTAGCTTGGCGCGTCGTCTTGAGAGTAGTCTGATAGTCTCGTGCGCGTCATGAAAAGCTACAGCGTTCGCCGCTCGAGCCCGAACTATGATCTGGATGCACTTCTCGACTAGCCGAGGTTCCGGTTCGTCGACTAATACGCGTTCGAGGAGCTGCCGCATCCACGCTCGGATGGGTATTTCCACGTTATACTCGGACCTAGTTTTGTCGTTGGTCTTATAGCCTCTCATGTACAGCTTGAAGAGTGTCCTCGGAGAGACATGGTGTGGCAGGATCTTGCTGATCGTCTGAAGAGCATTTCTTGTAACCATGCTGTCTTCGATGTTCTGAGTTACTAGGGTCTCGCCAAGGTCGAAGAAGATCGCCTTCGTTGGAGGAACCATAGACGCAGTTCCGACCGGTCTAGTTGGCACCGTAGCGGAGCACAGCAGCCACTTTTCCGAACGAGTCGCGCAGCATTCGTCCTTCTTCAGTCTCCTCTGAAATGACTTCGACCTTGGTTGCCGCCTTTTCCGCGTAGTCGAGGAAGCTGTCGATGATGTCCTTGTCTTCGACCAATTCGAGCATTGTCTTTCCACAGTTCTTGCAAGCCCGAGTTGCCAGTTCGGTCGTGGCTGCGTGAGCCTCGTATCTGGTTCCTCGAAACTCCTCTACGTTGCCACAGTTCTTGCACTTGAAGAGCAGNNTCACCCTCAAGCTTCTCCGAGATGAGTAGCGTGTCGACGATTCCCTTCTCGAGATACTCTTGGACCTTTTTCTCTCCGAACGCGGCCTTGCCTGTCTCGTGGCCCAATTCATAGAGGAACTTTTGGACGAGCTGCTTCTCTTCGTTGTACCTTACTCCTTTCAGAATCTCGTTGCTCTTCTCAACGACCTCTTCGACACCAGCTTCGCTCGTATAGCTCGTGTCGATTATTGAGAGCACTTTCTTCTTCAGCATGTACTGAAGGTACTCTCCTTCCTCCCAGACGTACTTGGTCGGGCCGGGCCCGCCGATTATGATCCCTTTGAGGTCCGGGATCTTTGACATTATCTCGTTGAAGTGCTCGCCAACCCGCTTGTAATAGTCGTTGGTCACTGGTTCTCTGATCCTCTCGAAGCGTCTAGCGGATTGTCCACCTGCACGGCTCTTTCCTGGAATGCCAGAAGTGAACGATTTGATTATCTCTACCCTGCGGCCTTTGAGGGTGGCTACGATAGCCTCGGTTCCGTCGATGACGAGTATGCCGTAGGTGTCTTTCTCGGCAACCAGTGCCATTAGCGGCTCGGTGTGGAAGCGAGCGTCGCATCTGTAGAAGCCGACCGTGATAGGTTCAGGGGGGATCAGAGTGTAGATCTCCATCCTCTCGCTTCCCGGTCCGTTTTGAGGGATGGCNNCGGAACCCGGACCGCCATGAGGGATGGCTCCGCAGAAGATTACTAGGCCCGTAGGCGGCGGCTCTTTGAACAGCCGTAGCCGCTGGCTGGTTCTCTCTATCGCATCCTGTACGTTTTGGCGTGTGGTGCGGGATTTTATGTTGCTCGCCGTGCCGAGTTCTTCGCGTAGTTGTCCCAAGACCTCGTGTATCTTTCGGTCGGGTGGCACGTAGAGACTGATGAGTTCGGTG
>DAFH01000044.1:0-1396 GCA_002495485.1 Candidatus Bathyarchaeota archaeon UBA185 | reverse complement strand
AAAATATTGTTTTTAGGGCTTGGCCAGAGTGGCTGCTACTCGTTCAGAGGCGAATCCTTTCCGTCCGATCCGATGCAGCTGAATTCTTCGGCGTCCTTAGCCACTCCTTGCAGAGACTAAGGCTCGAAATCGTATAAAAACCCCTNNAGCCCTAAGCGTCTCTGCGATACAAGCCTTCACCGAAACATTGACCGTGTGCCATGCCATTCAAATATACTGACCGCTTGGACGTGAGCGGTTGAAGGATCGATGAAGGCGGTAGTCAAGCTTGGCGGCGCCTTGTTCAAACGGGATCCAGACGTGAATGAGTTGCGCGCGATGGGCAAGACTCTCGCCGGCTTCGTCGGGGAGGGAAACCAGCTAGTTGCTGTCGCGGGGGGTGGGCAGAACGCCCGGGTCTACATTGACGCTGCAAGGAAGTTGGGTGCAGACGAGTCGACATGCGATCTCTTGGGGATTGGAGTGACTAGGGCAAACGCGGATCTCCTTCGTCTGGCTCTGGGAGGCGTCGCCTTTGCAAAGATTCCGACTCTGCTGTCTGAACTCAACCAGTACACGAGTGCTGGCAGGGCTGTTGTTCTTGGAGGTCTTCAACCAGGACAATCGACCAACGCGGTGGCCGCGCTCTCTGCGGAAATTACCCGGGCAGATTTCCTCGTTAACGCGACGGATGTCAGCGGGGTCTACACTGCAGATCCCAAGAAGGATCCGAAGGCCAAGCTATTGAGGTCGGTGAGTGTCGAGAAGCTCTTGAGCTGGGCTCTTGCGGGAAACGTGTACGCTGGAAAGTATGAGCTTCTTGATCCCTTGGCACTAAAGATTATGCAGAGGGCGAGAATTCCCACAAGGTTTGTTTCACTGGAAGACCCGTCGAACATAACCAGTGCTCTTAGAGGAAGGGAGATTGGAACTCTTGTATCGTATTCCTGAGGAGGGTTCAGAATGAGACTCTTGGATCTTTTCCAGTCAAAGGCCCAGGTTAGGCTCGTCGAGCATCTTCTTCAGAACCCTGACAAAGTGTTCAACCAGGCGGGACTGGCCCGGGTCATGGACGTTTCTCCGTCAACGGTTGCTCGGATTGCGGAGCCGCTGTAGAAGTGCAAGGTCGTGCTCTACGAGAGATACCAGAAGGGAATGAAGATATTCGCGCTCAAGAAGGAGGAGCCGGCTACGAGGAACCTGCTCGAGTTCTACGACAAGATCCGTGCACTATAGGACGCCAACCGGATGTCACTTCTTCAGAACGGTTTTGGCAGTCGCTTGGAGTTTCTCCTGAACCGGTCCGCTTATCAATTCCCTTAGCGCATTATTAGCGATCCACTTTGCAGATCTAGTGTCGACCTTTCGAATCCTCTCAGCTGTCTTCACTGCTACCAAATTCAGGTTCGCGTTTCTC
>DAFH01000077.1 GCA_002495485.1 Candidatus Bathyarchaeota archaeon UBA185 | reverse complement strand
TCAGTCCTTTATTGGTTTAGGAGTCTATTCGCGAACCGGCCTTGAAGGCTACGTTGAGCCCGCTAGCAACGCAACCGTAACTGCTCATCAGACATTCAATTGGACCCTTTCTATTACGAACAGAATGGGGACCGCCCAGTTTGTTATGATAGTAGCGAGAATAGCAAACTCAACGCCGCCCATGTTTACACCGACAACTACCACACCCTCCGCTTCATTTCCTGAGATTGCCGCTCCGGAGGAATTAGTTGGGGACGGACAGAGTTCGAACATTGACTTCAATTGGACGCTCGAATCCATGAACCAAATCGGAGGAATCACCTATCTGAAACTGGCTGTGAATGGCCAGCCGGCAGTAGGCACGATGCCCGTGGGAGCTGTCTTGGGTCAAGGCTTCAGATGGATTTTCGAACTGTGGACCTACGACCCGTCATGTGGCAGTCTTACTTCCAGCGGGTGCTTTCATTACGGTTATGGGCCCCAGTCGTCCCTTACTGGCGTCTGGCTACAGATCTGGTTCAACGCCTCAACCTAAGCCCTTTGCCAAGAATAGCGAGAGTCAGCCGCGCGTCTAGCAGACTTCAGTCCCGACTCTATCCGAGGCCTCTGTTCTCGTAAAGACGATCTGTTCCAGTTGAGTAGACAAGATTAAACTTCATCGATGCTTGGGTCTCAAATGTCATTCTAGAGTTGACGAAGTAGGTGGAGTTGGAGCCAAACCTCAGAATGTACAGGTTGTTGAAGTAGTCAGACATCAGTAAGTAGTCGGAAGTGCCGTCTGCACGACTGAAAGTCAGGTTGAACTCTGAGTATGTATTGATCTTTACGAATCCACCGGGCTTTCCGGAAATATTGCTTTGCTCAAGCAATAGCCCACCATCGTAGCCCCATAACGGCGTGTATATTCTCCACCCATACCAACCAGGGTGAGGAAGCAGGATCGAATGCTCGCTAGTCAGCGAGGCCGCGGCATTTGAGGTGGCCAGTGACGACTGGGGAAGATAATCGAAGGAATCCCCGGCATATCGAGTGACAGGCATCAAGAACGTAAAGACAATGATCATCAGAACTAGAGCAAGACCAAGTGGCCGCGCGAGAGATACTCGACTGATCCTGAGGAGACATCTCCGCTCGAGCAGTGAGGCGAAGAGGAGCCCCGCAGGGAATAATGCGAAGAGATAGCTCCTCTGCAAGACGTCTGCATTTGCAAAAAGGGCGATGGGTATGGTTGAGATCGCCGCCAAGAAGAGTCCAGAGAGGAAAAACTCCCATCTATTGAATCTCCGCAAGAAGAGCATCATCGCCAGACCGAGGAGCCAGACTGATGCTGAGACTCCCTCTGGCAACAGAGTTGCAATGCGATAGTCCGGGGAGGGCGTCGGTGGAACATTTGTGGGCCCTTTCGATAGGCCTGGAATCCCGGCTGTCAGGGCACCGTTGATTATAGACTGGACTTGCGCAAGAGCCTGTGAAGCGATCCCGGTCCACCAGGCAATCACGATGATGGCCAGCATCAGAAAGAACGGTCCAATTAGCGACACTTCAGAGGACATTGTCCTTAGCCGGGAGGGAGTCACCAGCGGCTTCAAGACGAGGAACGCAGCGATGCCGAGAAGGAGAACGAGAGGTGTTTCTGGATGACTGAGCACTAGAACAGGAGTTACTGCGAGGGCGACCATCTCCCATAATTCTCTCCGCGATGCATCCTCTATGATCTTCATCAGAAGGAATAGGATCCCGACATACATGACGAGCTCCAGAGCCTGGGGCGACAGATGCATCTGAAACCAGAGGCCGCTCATGATAAATGCCGAGGAGAGTGCGGCGTAGCGCTGACTGTAGCTTCTCACAAGAGCATAAATCATTACACCCAAGACCAGCGCCAGCCCAGTTGGAAAGTAGTTCATCAGCTGGAACGGATCCACTCCGAGAATGCTCGTCAATTGAGCAAAGAATGTGTAGGCTCCAGGGAACTGGTAGACATACCATATTGGGCCGTTGAACCAGCCCTTCGACCCAATCAGGGCGAGAGCGTTGCCTTCGTGTTGATAGCTGTCCAATATTCTCGGGTTCTGATACGCAATGGATGGAAGGGCGAACAGGTAGAGGGATAATAGAGAGAGTGCCGTTAATTCTACGATCGTTCTTGCACGATTCTTCGCCACTCCCCGAATGCCAAGTAGTGCAAGTGTGACTANNAGAAGAAGGCGTTTGGAGGAATCTGCGTTATACGCACCGTGGCAGCCGTCAGGAACCAGAGCGAGACTGAGGCGCTCGACAATGCCATTATGATGGCTATCTGGCCTAGACCCATCTCTTCGTCGAAATCATGTCGAATCGACGACCATCACCGCCGCGTCCGCCTCATCAAAGCCGAGCGAAGTCGCGAAATCGCACTCCGCCAACGGCTCTGGTCCAAACTCGCAACCGACGCACACTCCACGGCGTCGCCGTTAAGCATTTCGACTAGATTGAGTATTTTCAGACACGTACGCATAAATTTACGGCCACTGGTGTTTTGCACTTTGCCACAGGCAATGGAACGGGGCCCATGGAACCCCAGCCTGCGCGGTCGCACTCCGTCAATCCGCAGATATCCATCTCCCATACAGCTAGGGATATCCATGGTAGTACAGGTGTACCGCCTATCGGCAAGCGTTATAAATCGACCCGGCGAGCACGGTGCGTGGAGCGATGGAGATGCTTAGTCTCTCTGCTCGCCGCAGCCCAACGAACGACGCTGAGGTCGNNGCAACCGCGTCTGAATCCAACCTTTTTTTCACGAGCCTCTATGGGGCTAGCGTAAAGCCGAATCTTGGCCTAAAGCCGCGAGAGACGTTCGGCGAATAGCCGAAGCTACTCCGGAATGTAGTTCTCTCTCCAGAGATAGAGCGGAGGAAAATTGTGTGCTAGAGAGGCTCAAGAGATTAGTTACTAGCGTGAAAGGCGGTCCACGCTACTTCCCAGTGGAAGATCGGCTCATGTACTGGGCTGGTAGCGTCTCAGGTTCAGTACCCGCTTTCTGAATCCTCGGAGAATAGATAGTCTTGCCGGNNCTGGTTCTTCGCTCCGACACTGAACGAATCCCTCGCTGATGGGCGAAGGGAAACCGAATCCGTCAACGCGGTGAAAAGATACATGAGTATAGTTCGAAATCTAAACCATAGGAGCCGTGTCGCGCTCTTTGTTCTGCTCTCGGTTGGAGTCCTGCTACTCTTTCTACCAGCCTCAGCTTCTGGCACTTCAGCCGGGGCCAACTTTGATCATATCATTATAGTTGCAATGGAAAATCAAGACTACTGCTCAGGGGTGATCGTCTGCGGCGACTCGGCCGGTGGATTCATACCGCAACTGGCCCAAGCTGGCAGTGTTCTGTCCAACTATCAAGCATACTCTCAAGGAATAGGCGGCTGTTCACACGGTTGTTATGAAGCCTTCACGGCAGGCAACCAGCTTCTCAGTGACGGCGGCTGTCCACGGGCCAGTAGCCCATGCTCAGGCGCACCACAACCGGACATGNNACAACTGGAAACCGCGGGGCTGACCGCGGCCCTCTTCTGCGAAGACGGCTGTCCGAGAGGAAGCGACCACTTCCCATGGATCGAATACGCCGATGACTGGCAGTCCTGCATGGCCGTCAGTAGCGGTATGAACTGTGCTGGCACGGTTGGACCAGACGGAGCTCTCGCGTTCAACACGGTCGATGCTCTAGGCGGCTCGACTACCTACAACAGCGTTCAACCGAACGCTGGCAACACAGCGTTCATCAACTACCTCAACAGTGCTAACCCGGCCAACTACATCTGGTTCACGCCGACAGATAGCCACAACATGCACGACAACTCTGTCACCACTGGAGACAACTACATTGCCAGCCTTCTGATTGGCAATGGCACACTCTCAAATCCCTCCCCCGGCACCGTGTTCGCCTCGAACCTCTGGAAAGCCGGCCATACCCTGTTCTACCTATGGTGGGACGAGAACAGCAACCCGCCGGGAGTTCTGTACGGGCCGATGGTCAAGAGCGGCTACGTCGCTTCCGAAACGACAAACGAATACTACATGCTACACACGATAGAAGCGAACTGGGGTCTTCCGGCAATTACCAGCGTAGTCTCAGGAGACGCACCGATAACTGATATCTTCCAATCAGTTGGTCCGCTGCCACTCTCCTCGAGCTTCACGTATCACCCAGCTACACCTATCGCTGAGACTCTTGTTAGTTTCACCGGAATCGCGACCGNNACTCCTGGACATTCGGAGACGGTGGAACCGCAACAGGTTCCACTCCAAGCCACACTTACAGCACCGCCGGCAACTACACCGTCAGCCTAACCGTGACAGATTCCGCCAGCGGCACCACCAAATCTAACCAGACCGTCGCCGTCTCACCTGTTCCCGCACTGGCTGCAAGCTTCACCTACACTCCCTCACAGCCCTCGTCGGGACAATCCGTTTCATTCGCGGCTACCGGAACAGGTGGCGTCTCACCTTATACATATGTCTGGAATTTCGGCGACAGCGGCACCTCAACAGGCCAGAGCCCGACGCATACCTACTCGAACTCCGGCAGTTACACCGTAACGCTCAATGTTACCGACTTCCTAGGAACGCACGCACTCTCGACGCAGACGATTACAGTATCCCCTCCTGGGGCGTTGACGGCCAGTTTCACCATTACCCCGGCAATTCCAGTCTCAGGCCAGACTGTCACATTCACCGCTACGGCGTCAGGCGGGACCAGCCCGTACACTTACAGCTGGAACCTCGCTGGAGCGGCCAAGACAGGTAACCCTGTGTCCCAATCGTTCACAAACGGGACGTATACCGTCACGTTGAACGTCACCGACAACGCAGGTAAGAGTGTCAAGTCCTCTCAGACATTGACCGTTTTGTCGAAGGCTGGAGGCTCGACCGTTCCTGTCCTCGTCGGCTGGGGAGGTATTAGACTGGACGAGGCCGCGGTTGGCGGCGGTGTCAACCAGCCTACGAATCCGCCTCCCTCCGCCGTTTTTCGAGGCGAGCCGGCGACCAACATGGAACTAGCACTCATCGAGATGAAGGCTATGGGCTATAACACCGTCAGGGTTGATTTCGACCCCGCCTGCACTGCATCCCAATACATGAGCGCCTACAGCGCCACGAATCTACAGCGCGCCATCCAGATTGCCCAGTACTACGGCTTCTGGATAATCGTCGACTATCACGGATACTCAGAACCTTTCAACAGCACTCAGGCGACATGCTGGCTCAACTTCTGGTCGGGAGTAACCAGCCAATTCAAGAACAGCTACAGCCAGATCATCTGGGAACCTCTAAACGAACCCTGCTACGACTCCTCTTCTTGCGCTGGCTCCAGTACAACCAACGACATGTGCTCGGGAGCATCCGCCTGCGTCGGGACGCTTTCGCATGAGTATCAGCTCTGGATCAATCAGACTCGCGCGCAGGGTGACACTCACTGGATTGTAGTCCAGAACATATGCAGTTACGGTTGCTCGCTCAGCAACTGGGCAAACGGGTATCCAACCGTCAACGATCCGCTGGGAACATTGACGCAGGGTGGAAGGATGTTCATCAGCCTCCACAGCTACATGGGATACTCATCCAGCAACTGGAACAACGCCACGGCCGAGTCGACGGCTCGCCAGTATTACAATGCAGTCGTATCTGGGGTAGCGACGACTGGCTGGCCTGCGTTGAACACGGAAGGAGGCGCGGACCCGTTGTGCACGAGCTGTGCTCCCGACCAGATCCTTACCGGCAGCGCAGGCTACACCACAGTGACATTCCACTTCATTCAGACGCTCACAAGCCTCTACGACACCAACGCTCCTCAGCGGATCAACTGGATATGGTGGCCGGCAGGAAGCTGGACCAACACGCCAGGCGCGGGAATCTATGGAGCACTACAGTGCAACAGCAATCCCATAGGATGGGGATGCCTCCTCAAATTCGCACCCCTCGGACCACCCGTTCCCGACTTCGCCCTATCGGCGAATCCATCAAGCCTCACAGTCAATACTGGCACTCAAGCCACGTCAACCATCAGCCTCAACATTCTCAACGGGTTTGCATCAACCGTCACTCTGACAACGTCAAGCCCAGCTGGGTTGTCGGTTTCGCTCAGCTCAAGCAACATAACAGGCACCTCGACCTCCACCCTAACGGTCAGCTCCACAAGTTCTGGGATATACCAAGTGACGATAATAGGATCAGGAGGATCACTGACCAGGCAGACCACGGTTACCGTCACGATTGGAAACGAAGTGGCGCCAGTCTTGAACGCCCCAGCCACTGAGACTGTCGACGAACTTACAACACTCACGTTTGCAGTAGGCGCAACCGACTCATCGACACCTTCACCCACCTTGACGATCACCGCCTCGCAACTNNTAGGGCGCAACCTTCACTACAACACAGGGAATCTCACCCACGGCTACATTCACCTGGACACCCAGCGAGACTCAATCACCGGGAACATTCTCAATAACCATAACGGTTGCGGGTGGAACTGTCCCCGTACAGAAAACCGTCACAGTGACAGTTGTTGAACCTAATACTCCTCCCTCAATTACTCTCCCCAGCGCTCAGCAGACAGCAACGGTCGGAAAGAGCCTCGATTTCACGGTATCAGCCCAGGACCAGAATATTGTCGGCGACCCCGTCACTCTCTCGGCAACTGGACTCATCAAGAACATGGCCTTCAACCCGACAACGGGAGTCTTCACGTTCACTCCAGACCAAAGTCAGGCCGGCCAGACATTCAATGTGAATTTCACAGCCACATACAGCGACAACCCGTCCGCATCCAGCAACCGGATGGTGGCGATAAAGACTGAGAGTAGCACCGGACAACCCTCAACCCCAGGGGTCCTTCCCAGCGGAATATCCGCTACACTCTGGCTAGTGACCATCGGCGCCGTAATTGGCGTCGTCTCCGCGATTGCGCTCCTGCATGTTAGAGCCAGTGCCCAGCTAGCTTCGGCCCGAAGAAGATCGCGATCTATCCAAGGTCAGACTGGCCCCCGTCGAGCCCTTGGGACCCGTCAGCATTCGAGATCTTCGACTGAGCGAACGCTCAGACGAGAAACCGAAGACGATTAGCACCGAACGGAATCCCAAGGCTTACCGCAATTCTACGGTGACGCCGGCTTGCCCCCTTCTGATTACTAGTTGCGAAATCTTTTGAGTGTACGAAGGAGGGAGACCGGAGACTCACACTCGGAGCTCTTCAACTCTGAAGCCCAAGCACCGTCTTCGAATGCCGGAGACCTCTCCAAGAATCTCTCTCGAATTCGTTGTTGGTGAAATCAGACGGAGGAGAAACCCTGCTGCACTCCCGGGCATGTCACGATTCGGCATTGAGACCAGCAAGGCCTTCGGCGTTTCTCTTCCTGAGCTCCGACGACTGTCGAGCGCAATAAGGAAGAATCACGATCTTGCAGAGCAGCTCTGGAAGACAGCTTTTCACGAGGCTCGTCTCTTGGCGGGCATGATAGACGACCCATCCAAAGTGAGCGAGGCACAGATGGAAGAGTGGGCAATGGACTTCGACTCATGGGACATCGTTGATGGCACGTGCGGAAATCTGTTCGACAAGACACCCTTCGCGGTCAGGAAGGCTCATGAGTGGTCCCACAGACCTGAAGAGTATGTCAAGAGAGCCGGGTTCGTCCTAATGGCCGAGCTTGCAGTTCACGACAAGAAGGCGGCTGATTCGATCTTTCTAGAGTTTCTTCCCGATATCATCAGGGAGTCTGTCGATGGCAGGAATTTCGTCAAGAAGGCTGTGAACTGGGCACTTCGACAGATCGGCAAGAGAAACGCGAACCTGAATTTG
>DAFH01000155.1 GCA_002495485.1 Candidatus Bathyarchaeota archaeon UBA185 | reverse complement strand
GACTTCTTGAAGAAGCATCAATAACGTATAGAACCAATACGGACCGAGAAACTCTCGAAAAGATTAGCGTACAGTTGGTATTCAACGATTTTATATGCCAAGACTCTCGGCTGATGGCAGATGCAAAAAGCGATGGTAGAAGTCAGAAAGCTCATCGAAGACCCTAGCTTTCCGAACGGGTGGCCCAACAAGGAGAATCACATAGAGCACGCGGTCAAGTGGAAGGATGGAGTTAGNNTTAATCGACGACGCATCTTTCCCGAATGAATGGCCCAAGAAGGAAGATCATGAGGGACATGAGGTCAAGTGGAAGGATGGAGTTAGCAAGGAGTACGGCGTCCACGGGACTGCTGTCGGCGTGGATTTTGACATCTGCATCGCTGACGGGATCTGCATAACCGTCTGTCCAGTCAACGTCTTCGACCGTATGGAGCTGGCGGGCGAACAGGAGAAGATGGACAAGGGCATCGCGAACGACAGCGGTAAGCCGCCTCTTGCGACCTGGAAGGCGGACCCTGCGAGGGAGAAGGACTGCATCTTCTGCCGTGCCTGCGAAATTCAGTGCCCTGTCCAGGCGATCAAGATCACGGAGCCCTAGTCTGGTCTCTTATCGGCCAGCATCTATCGCTGATTTTAGAAATCAAAAATACGGAGGGCTGACCTAGTCAGCTCGGCCTTGCCTATCACGATTGACGATATCGACCTCGCCTTAATCTCCACCTTCATCGGACTGGCCGTGACGCTCCCGATTACGTACCTCGTGGTCGACCGGATTGTTGAAAGGAACGAGAGGAAGAAGCTTGTGCCTGTTGAGAAGCTGGCGAAGGAGCGGTTAAGATCCAAGCTTGGTGTCGGATTCCTAACAACCTTCCTCATCACACTCGTCATCGACGTCACGAGCGCGTCTCGAGAAAAGAGTCCGATCCCGAAGGACGTGCTGCTGCTACACATTGAGAAGTTGAAGACGGCACAGTCTGACCTTGAGACGCTCTTGGGGGTCTACAGCAACGTGCTCGATGTCGAGATTGCGCGTTTGACAAGCGATGTGATCTTGCAGATCGAACATCTGCAGGAGGACTTCGAGTATCTGGCCGAGACTACGCCGAGGCCACCGACTGAGTCGCATGCTTCGCATATGGAACAGGTTCTTCTGAAGACGGTTCGCTTGACGAAGGAAGAGCTTGTGGCTCTGGGGACGGATAATTTGCAGATACGTGCACTGGAGGAGTGGCTCGGTCAGTACACGCAGGAGAAGAGGGAGGTGCCGAAAAAGGAAGAGCCGATCCTAGTGCGGGGCGGGCACAAGATTTGATCCGCCAAGAGCAGGCTACGAGTCCGAGTCCTGGAATGGTCAAGGTTGCGGAGTTTGGTGAGCTTGCTGATGGTGGTTCGAAGATCGTCAATGTTCAGGGCAGGAGCATTGCATTGTTCAGGGTCAAGGATCAGTATTTTGCGATTGGCAACAACTGTCTGCACCGTGGGGGTCCGCTTGGAGAGGGCGAGGTCAGAGACTATGAGGTTACGTGTCCGTGGCATGGCTGGAAATATGGGCTGCTGGATGGTAGCTTTAGTCTGATTCCCACGTTAAGAGTGAAGACGTACCCAGTTAGGGCTGGGCCTGAAGGGGTCTTCATAGAAATCTAGCTTATGCGGCGTCTCTGGAGAAACGGATACCTCGGAGCGGATCGGAAAAGCTTAGCCTGAAAAAAGAATCGCGCGAAAGAAAAGGTTACAATTCGAAAAACGTGTTTCGCGAGTGGACTTTCTGGTCCTTGAGGAACCAGTTAGCCTGCAGCTGGAATGCCTGGACGTGATGCAGATTCAACTTCTCGGGCGGTCGGCTCTGAAAGGAACACCTTCGGGTTGCCGCGGGTTTACTTGGGAGGAGCCGTCCTACCTACTTAGTAGCATATTACTACTAAGCTTAAATCTGATACCGATACACGCTACTGCATGATACCTGAACCTCTAATGGAGGAACACCCGTAGTGCTGTTTCCCCAGAGCCTAGACCTCGCATCAATCCTGCTACGGCTGGCCGTTGGCTCCCTTTTCGTCTATCATTGATACCCGAAGCTGACCAAGATGCGAGAGGGCGAGTGGATGAAGACGATAGGAATGTCTACAGCGCTGGTGCCTTTTGGAGGATTCGTCGAGTTCTTCGGCGGCCTCGGACTACTAGTCGGCCTCCTGACTCCGATCATCGCAGTTCTGGCGACTCTCTGGATGCTCTCCACGACTTGGTTCGCAAAGTCCAAGCTGAAGAAAAAGTACTTCGGCGGCTACGAACTTGACATAACACTGCTACTGGCAGCACTCGCGCTCGCATTCATCGGCGGCGGGACCTTCAGCCTCGACCATCTTATCGGACTGGCCTAATCGAAATGCGGATTAGATCAAACGTCTCCACGCAAAAGGCTCCAGGACGCACAGACGAGAAGGTCGACGAACTTGTCAAGAAATCCTTCAACGATGCAATTCAGATGATGGCCAAGGCCGGCTACGAGATCCCGGACAATGTCACGGTCACCGTCGACCCTCAGCTCCCGTTCATGGGCTACACAATGCCAACCCGACACGGATTCAACATCGTGGTCGCCGCGGGCGCCATTGGGAGTGGAATGCTTGAAGGCTTGCTCATGCACGAGATGGGCCACATCTACAGGATAACCACTAACCATCCGTCGCACAACGCGGAGATTCTGGAAGAGACAGTTGAGCGGGCAGGAAAGAATCTGCCGGATTATCAGCAAAAGATCATGCACGATCTCTTGAACGACATACAGGACCTCTATGCCGACGACCTCCTCTTCAAAGCCCTCCGCAACTCACCCGTGATGACCTCGGACCAGATTATCNNTCTTACAGAGCTGGGTCAGAGACACGCCAGTCAGATCTGGAACCCCGGTTCAGGATCGATGGACCAACACGTCTCTAATGACCCACAACGCACGCGCGATAGCACAGATGACACGACATCATGTCGAAGACACTGGAGGACGCGCTGCGAACGCGAACCAATCATTCCTCGACCAAGTCTCACCTGACATCGCAAGCGAATTCGACTACTTCCGAAACACGCTCGTCAATCTGCGAGACGACATGACCGCTAACGAGTACCGGAAACTACTGGCCGAGTATGTTGACAGATTTGTCAGGACCGCCGAAAAGAGTTAATTCTACAACACTAGTCCAAACTAGCGAGATTTTGAGCGAAGACTTCGGGATAGATTCAGCTCTGAAAGAGCTGGACAAGAGCGAAACCCATCTTACCGTCAGAGTAGAATTTCGCCGGTTTGGAAAACCCGTGACCGTCATCCGAGGCTTGCCCAAGACCGGCCGNNTCTCAAAGGGCGCCTAGCGACCGGCGGGACCGCCAAGGACGGAGTAATAATGCTCCAAGGAGACCATCGCAACAGAATCAAGAGCGAGCTAGTGAAGATGGGCTTCCAAGAAGATCACATAGAGATCTACTAGGCACGCCCTGACTTCGATTACGCTGAAGAATCGGTTTCTTACTTCGTCCGGATTGCTTGCTTTACCTTTTGCTCGCTAGATGGTACCGAGCCGTTAGTTGGCGTGTCCCATTTAGTGACCCATTTGGCGAGGCTACCGAGAATCTCCAAGAGTTCCTCTCCTTTCTTCGTGAGGGCATATTCGACCCTGGGCGGAGTCTCGGGGTAGACCTTTCTCTCAACTATCTTCCTCTGGTCCAGTTCCGTGAGTCTCTCAGCCAAGCTCGTCGCGCTTATTCCCTGAATTCTTCGCTTCAGCTCGTTGAACCGAGCCGGTTGTTTGAGTCCGAGGGCGTGGATAACCGGGAGGGTCCATACTTTGGTTAGGTCGTTCCATGCTGCATGGAGGAGCTTGCATTCTTCGGACTGCTCTTTTGTTATGTCTTGGTCAACCTGGGTTGACTTGNNCTCAAGTAATCGGCACCTACTTGGTCTACGGCGACTACCAAGTATATAACCATGATCAGGCGTATAGCCATTCAGACAATTCGTGATGACCCAAAGAACCAGAAAGACGCAGCCAACAGGGTTTACCGAGAAAGAGCTCCGGTATTTGATGGAGAGGAGCCTCGGCAGACTCGCTTTCGTATGTTCAGACAACCAGGCACACATCATGCCCGTGCTCTTCGAGTTCGACGGTTCTTACTTCTACCTGAGCGGCTGGAATCTTAAGTACAGCGAGCGGTTCAATGACCTACCTGAGAACAACCAAGTCACTTTATTGGTAGACGACGTTGATTCTCCNNATGCGGTGGGCGCCGAGAGGAGTCGAGATTATTGGGAAGGCAGAGTCAAGAGAAAAGGATGACTACTTGTACGTCCGTATCAAGCCCGTCGCGAAGACGAGCTGGGGGCTGTAGTCCATGTCTAATCTAACAACTCTTGAAGATCAGATAACAGGCGCGGTCGAGAAGCTGGGCGTAAGCGTAGTCAGTATCGACAGCGTACGAGTGACCCGAAACTTTGCATATGGCGTTGTTCCAATCGAAGGAAAAGGCTCCGGGGTAATCATCGACCCGAAGGGCTACGTCGTCACAAACAACCACGTGGTCGACGGAGCGACTAGAGTCCAAGTTCACCTCAGAGACGGACGATCGTTCGTCGGCGAAGTAGTCGGGACGGATCCCTCGACAGACATAGCTGTTGTACGGATAGAGGCCGATAACCTGCCTGCAGCTTCGTTGGGTGATTCTGAGAAGCTCAAGGTGGGACAGTTCGCACTCGCCATAGGAAACACTCTCGGATTCCAAGGAGCACCAACGGTCTCTCTGGGCGTGGTAAGCGCCCTTGGACGGCCGCTACCTGGAGCCGACTTCATCTTCGAAGGACTGA
>DAFH01000127.1 GCA_002495485.1 Candidatus Bathyarchaeota archaeon UBA185 | reverse complement strand
AGGCTGAACGGAACCGGAAATTGTCGACAATTCTCCATGGTGGCTCAACGTGAAGCCTGCAATGTTGCCTGCTGTCTCGGAGCTACCCTGGTTGAGCACGTAGACAAGGTCTTGGAAGACCGTGACGCTGACTGGCTCAATACCCCCCGAGGATGTCTTATCGGTAAGAGTAAGACCATCACGAGTAACTCGGAAGACTGACAAATCGTTGCTGCCCGCGTTGACGACGAAGAGCCATCGTCCGTCACTGCTCAATACAAGCCCGCCCTGGTTAGTGCCTGTTAGACCGTTCATTCCTAGCCCGCCGGTCGCAACCTTTGCGACCCATGTCAAACTGCCATCAGTTGAACGACTGTGTATCACGACCTGGTTTCCCGAAGGATCGTTGGTCATTATGTAGACTCTCCCAGCAGATCCATATGCGTGATTATCGGGTGCCGCTGCAACACTCGGAATCGTAACAAATAGAACCCCAAGGACTGCGACGAGTATAGCAATGTTCTTTTTCATTCTAGAAATTCACCTCCCACGATTCTAGTCGACGTGGGCGTAGACCGCGGTGATTCTATTTACGACGTGAGCGAGATATGGTCGTTGTCTGGTCTAGATCCGGCCTATTTTCATCGAAGGGTTGTCTTGAACAGGACGGCTATTCCCAGCACTTGTGCGATGTTGATCCCTAGAAGATATGGAACGAAGGGGTCGCTTGCGAGGAAGGTTGACATTGTCAGGATCGAGTAGACTGCGAAAACGTTCTGCCCGAAGAGTATGACCGCGAAGATCGTTAGCCCGAGGCTGAACTGGGCATGGGTGTCCCGGTAGACCCGTGCATAAATGATGGTCAGACCAAGCATCAGTGCCGCAGTAATCACTGCGGTGTACATGCTCACGTCCATTAGCGATATCAATGGTTCTTCTTCACCTCCCCGGTTGCTGGCTGTATCTTCTGCCAGATCTCGTCGAAGAGGTAGAGGTGTGCCTCCATCTCCTGTGACAGGAAGTAGAGCTTACCGTAGTGCTCGCCTGACGGCGTGATGAGATTGTTCTTCTCTAGGGCGCGTATGTGATGTTCGGCCACGCGATAATGAACGTCCAACGCATCCGCCAACTGGTTGACATTGTGGGGGCATTGTCGTAGAAGATTGATGATTCGGCCCCTGTTGACACCACCACGGGACCCCGCGAGAACATACCACAACAGGCGTCTCCAAGAGGTCTCTGACGCTGTTTGGACCCTTGCCAATTCGAATGCGCCCGGAGTGTCAAGGGACCGCTTGGCCGTCAATGACATTAAGACTTGTACGGGTCTTACAGCTCGCAACTAATAGGCACTGGTCAGGATCAGGTCAGGATCTACCCCTCCGTCTTACACGAAAGCCCTCGGTGCGCTTGTTCTTGATCGGAGAAGCGGACGGAGCAGATACGCCGCGAATAGCTGATTTTCGCTCTTAGCGGCCTCCATCTTGGGGAATCCATTTGCTCCTGTTGTTCACGGTTCGAAAGATGTTGCGCACTTGCACCTATCGCGCAAAGGAGACCTCAGCCTTGGTCCCGTGAAACTCTCCAAGCTTTGCGGTCTCCAATTCGACCATCTGGCGCTCCCGAGAGGTAAACGTTCTAAACTTCTCTACGGATACCTGCAATCGGCCGGACCGTTTCTTGTATTGCCAAACTCCTGCTGCGATTCCATCAATCAGCAGAACGGGCGAGTTCCAACCCGCGAGCTGACGGAAGACCCGCGTGCGAAATCTCGCCTCAACAAGTGATTCTCTCGGACNNTCGGGGCCATGCGAACGGAAGGGCTATGCTCAGAGTCTCTGCATTGCTCGGCATCTCCCCTCTTCATCCAAGCTTTGCTTCCATCGAACTCGACTTCCTCAAGCTCGTGTAGGATCGATGCGAAGGTCTTCTTCGCGCTACTCTCTGGGACACCCCACCAGTGGCCGAAATCCTTGTGCGAGCAGGGCCCGTACCGGGCAATGAAACGCCGGAGCAGTTCTCTCAACGCTTCTTCACTGCCAGGTTCCTTCCACCTTCCAAGCCACTGGTCCGGCCTCACGAAGGTCACGTTCTTTCCCCGGCTGGGACCGAAGCAGAGGTAGCCCTGGTACGCCGCTGGGTGGAGCAGGCTTCCCCAGCCTGAGAGCATGCGTTGCTTGACTGCCGGCCCGAACCTTGCATTTCTTGCAATGTCATCGACGAGTTCCTCTCTTGTGAGGATTCGCCCATCAAGACTGGTCCGAGCCCCCATTGTGATCTTGTCGATCTCATCGAGCCGTGTCCCGTGCCCTTTCAGCCACGCGTTTTTCCTGTAGTTAATCCGGCTCTTCAGGGCGGCAACATACAACGGCAGCTCTTGAGCCGGGAGAAGATGCAGGGCTCCACGCATACACCAAGTCTTGACGAGTCGACGATGGTTCCATAACTCCTCCTCTACATCCTGAGCCGTGACACCGTCGACTCTGGCCCAGATTGCCATCGCCGCACCTGACATCACTTGGGCCTGGACGCCGCAGACATCCGACACAACCCGGATCATCTGGTTTCTTGGAGCACGGCTGAGAAGATGCTGTCTGGCCAGCCGCCAAGTGTTCACCTGATTACTGGATAGCTTGGCCGCCATGCAAATAGCCTTAGTCTTGGCGTTCCCCGACTACTGCCCAAGAGAAACTTCCCGCTTTGGACAGGAATCAGTACGAAAGAAAAACTCTGCGGGATTGTAGATATTCGATTAATCCCCGGACGTATCCGGCTCCAAAATGCAGACTCTTTTGGGCCATGTTCTTTCTAACCAGTTGACTCTTCCGTCCGTGGCAGTTACCGCATAGATACTCGAGATTCTCTAATCGATTGTTAAAGTGTTGGAAGTTCTTGTGATGGACCTGAAACCATTGAGAGGGCCTTACCAGCTCGGGCTCTTCAGTCCACCAACGCGTCGCTATCTGGAGCACCGCACCACAATTCCTGCAACGATCGAGACCCACACCGACAGCATACTCCGCGTAGGTGGCTCGTCCCAAACCGGACAATCTGAAATCACTAGAAATTACTTCCCGGTTCCAAAGCCTCTCGAGCGTTCTAAAGTAGAAGGTCTGGTCATCGGGGTGAGTAACATCGGTCCAACTTCTACCGCAGCATTCGCACCTGTACCTTGCTCTGCCCTTCACTATTGCTTTGATGTGTTTCGTGAATTCTGGATTCGTGAACCTGCTGACCTCAGAAATTGACATGAAGTAATTGTCTCGACCCATTACCTCACGGTGCGGAACGTCGTGCACTTCATACTCGTGCAGGAGTCGTGAAACCTCGTTATCCCACCATCCTGGGACCTCCTCTTCCTTGGTCCAGAGACCGTACGTAGCCTTCGCTGTCTCTTGATTCACAACATTCCATTTGGCACGATCCCTCTCGAATCTGCGGCAGATCTCACACGATTTGAGCAGTTGTCTCCGATTGACAATCTTGCACGCGGTCTGCATCATTTCAAGATGCCACGAGTCCTTTCTGTGGCGCTTCGGTTATGGCCTGAATCGACATTCTCGCCGATGTTCTTCGATATGCCGGTCGCAGAATTTCGCCCTACACTCTTTGCAGCGCTCCAAGAACGAGGCTCGCAAGCAACCGTCCCAGCTACAGTGGTCCCAAACAAGTCCCATAGGAACCGAGGAGGTTCAGGGATCTAATTCAATTAGAGTTAGCCGAACAGCTGGCACTGTCGATATCCGGTCGTATCGAATTAGGAATTATAAACTGGGTCAAAATCCTACAACTCGTCCATGTCATCTGATGAGCTTAGAATAAGCAGAGCTGAGCACAAAGATCGGATAGAGAGAATCCGAAGCCTGATGCGCCGGAGAAGGATCGACGCATTATACTTGGTCAATCCTACGAGGATTCTCTACGCCACAGGTTTCTCCCACATCTCGACCGAGAGGCCGGTGGCTCTCGTCATTCCGCGGGAGGCTGGACTGTTCTTTATGGCGCCAAGGCTGGAGTACGACCATATTCGCGAAGAGTGCCAATTCGCAGACGAGGTCTACACTTATCCGGACTATCCGGGGAAGACCCACCCCATGAGGCTCTTCGCCCGGTTCATCTCGGACAAGGGCCTAGCTTCGAAATTGATTGCGACCGATTCGCCCGACGGAGCCGCGGGTGGATATGGCTACCGAGGTCCGAGCCTCAAAGATCTCTTGTCAAAGGCGAAGTTTGTGGACGGTCGCGATATTGTGGACAATCTTCGACTTGTAAAGTCCAGTCAAGAGATTCGCCTCTTGAAGGAGAGCGCTCGGTGGTCCGAGGTCGCCCACGACATTCTGCTCGAAAACGCAAAGTCCGGGGTCCACGACACTCTCGCCGCCGTCAAGTCGAGCTACGAAGCACTCGCAAAGATGTTGAGGAAGCTTGGACAGCGATACGTCCAGTTGAGGATCGCTCTATCACCCGTCGTGGTTGGTTTCCGAGGACAGGTGGGCACTGGCTCAGCCATTCCCCATGCTGTCTACACAAAGGACAAGATTCGGAAGGGCGATGTTCTAGTCACCGAGGCAGGGGTCGAAGTTGCAGGCTATACGGCAGAACTAGAGCGCACCGTGATTGTTGGAAAACCCAGCGCGAAAGCCAAGAAGTACTTTGAGGTCATGACCCAAGCCCAAGACGCGGCATTGCATGAATTTCGACCAGGAATACCGTGCAGTAGAGTTGACGAGGCCGCCCGGAAATCGGTAGAAGCTTCAGGACTCGGGGATGCCCTACGCCACCATACGGGTCACGGAATCGGCCTCGACGGTCACGAGCCGCCTTGGCTCGACCCGGGGGACCGAACCATAATCAGACAGGGCATGGTATTCTCCTGTGAGCCCGGATTGTACTTTCCAGGATACGGGGGCTTTCGACACTCTGATACGGTCGAGATAACCAAGAAGCGAATGGGCTTTATCACCAATTATCCTCGAAGTCTCGAAGAGCTTAGGATATAGGAACCTGCCGGAGGCGCTAGTGCGGGTCTAGTTTCGTCTAGGCTTTGAACCATTGAAAGACTAAGTAGTCTACTTTGCCGTGCTTGCGCGGCACTGCAATTGTGAATTGTTTGCGTACCGTCGTTGCGAGGCGGCCTGCAAGGACAACTTCGAATGGGCCCATTGTCTCTTCCTCCTTCTTCACTGTTACAATAAATGGCGCGTGATCGATCCCGGGGCCGTGCTCGTAAATAGCGAAGTCCGATCCAAACCTGATGCCTGGGGTAACGATCAGGCCTTTTTCCCGTAGATTTTCGTAAGCCGCATATCCGAGGTCAAATTCCTTGTATGTTCGATTTGCTAGTTTCAGAAGTCGCCCTTTCGATACCCGCTTGCCGGTTTCGGCGTCGGTGACTTCAACGATTTCTCTGTCGAGAAGGTATATGCCCTCCATTAAGTCGAGCATCAACGGGGCTTTGAAGTCCTGCTCAGGCTTGGGCTTCGGGATACCGACGGGTTTTCCGAAGAAGCCCATCCTGTAGAGCTTCACTGCGTCCGGAGGGTTCCAAACGATCAGCCTAGTGCCGATTAGTTCGGCCGCGGTCTTATCTGTCAAGCCTGAGGTTACCTAGCCTGTCAACGCCAGAACTCGTATGTGATCGACAACGTCAACGCCAATGTCTGCTATCCTTTCGGCTCGATCAACTAAGTCTCTCAGAAAGAGAAGGCTAGCGAGGGGCATCTTGCTTGCCATCAGTTCCATGTCTAACGTGCGCGATTCGGAGTCTATCTGGCGCTCCAAGTCTTCCACCGCTCTCGCAGTTTCCACCGCTTTGTCTGCGTCGAATGATAAGGAGTGCAATGTCTCCCTAACTTTCGAAACCTCTTTCAGAACCGAGCCCATTAGATGAGAAACCTCTTGAAGCTTCTTTGTATCTAGCTTCCACTTGGAATCAAGTACGCCCATAAGTCTGAACCCCATCGCTTCACAGTATTCGGCAACTTCCCCTAGCCGAAATAGGAGACGCAAGAAGTCCTCGCGGCTGATTAGGAGGCTGCCGACCGATGCGACTTCGTTCAAGAAGATTGCTTTGTTCTTCTCATTCTCTTCTAGAGTCTTGAGCATAGTCTCGTAATTTTCCTTGGCGAGCTTCGTCTTCCTCTCGCAAATGTTGTCCATCAACACGACTAGTTGCCTGGTGACTTCAACAACGTTCCTCGCGTGTGCCTGGCAGAGGTCCAACATTCGGCGTCGAATGTTTGCTTCGGTTTCAATCGGGAAAGCCACTGACATACACCGCGGTTTGTGCACCATCAATGTGCCGATTGAGAACTTAAACCATCGCTTGGAGAGCTCGCCCTCTACTCGTAGGTAACCTCAACCAACGTTCCAAGCTCACGGAACTGTAGCTCGCCCCTTAGACATCGCGCGGCTCGATCCGGAAGCGTTTTCCAATCGGTTCGAACCTGTTTCCATGTGTCCCTATCCCTCACGGTGACTGTCTGATCCTGTTTAGTGGTGTAGTCTACGGTAACGGTGAGCGGAACCCCCACCTCATCGGCCCTTGCGTATCTTCGCCCAATGGTTCCTGCTTCATCGTAGTCGGCCTCTAGGCCTCGCGTTGTCATCTGCATTCTGATCTCGGTGGCTATCTCCGGCAGGCCATCCTTCGCCATTAATGGGAAAACCATGACCTGTGTGGGCGCTAAGTCTACGGGAAGCTTCAAGACGACTCTATCCCTCACGCGGGTGTATGCGTGCTCCAACGTTGAGTACACGAGTCTTTCGGCCCCGAAGCTCGGTTCGACGACGTAGGGTACGATTCGGCGTCCGGCTTCTTTCTCGGTTTTTTCTTCGAACCGAACGTGCGTCGGAAGAACTTTGAAGCCTTCAACTTCGAAGGACCCTTTCTCTGTAAATGATCTTTCCACGTCTTCAGGTTTAGCGGTCTTGAGAGCCTCGACTACTGGGCGTGCCTTTGCTCTCAGGATGGGTCCGAGAACGGATTCTTGAGGCACCACTACTTTCGTGTGTCTCGTGATCGGTGTGTCGTAGGGTTTGAAGACTGAGAGATCGACCCCTGAGAATTTGATGTGGGCCGCCAGATCGAAGTCGGTGCGGTAGGCATGGCCCGACACTTCCACCCAACCCCATCGGTCTAGTCTGATCTCCTGGTCGAATGTTTGAGAAGAGTAGTGGGATCTCTCCTTGACCATCTTTTCTTCAAACCGTTGCTTTTCTATCGGAATCCCTAATTCCTGGACGAACTGGGCGGACAGGGCCATGAAATAAGCTTCCCACTCGGCTATGATTAGCCCGTCCCTTACTGCTTTCGCGGGGTTGACCAACACTGTCTCCGATTTGCCTTCCTCACGATCCTTTGCCAACAGGAGGGGGAGGGAGATGCGGTCTACCTGATCTAAACACGGACAACCTGCCTCTTCCGGATCGAAGAAGAACTCCATCTCCATGATTGTGAACTCTCTTGATCGTATCGGGCCCTGCCGCGGAGAAATTTCGTTTCTCATAACCGTGCCAATTTGTGCGATTCCAATTGGAAGTTTCTCGCGACTCGTTTCAAAGACCCGTTTAAAATCGACGAACATGCCTTGAGCAGCTTCCGGACGACCATAGCCGACTAGATCGCTGTACGGTCCAATGTTTGTCTTGAACATGGTCGAGAAGAATTCGGACCTTCCAAGCGCGCCACCGCATTCGGGACAACGCACATGATTTTCAGCAATGAACCGATCTATTTCGTCAGAGGACATCGCCTCGACCGAAATATCTGTCCGCGCAGGCATAGCCTGTGTGATCACGTAGTCTGCCTTGAAGTGCCTCT
>DAFH01000052.1 GCA_002495485.1 Candidatus Bathyarchaeota archaeon UBA185 | reverse complement strand
TCGACTTTGCCAACTACATGGTCGAGCCGCCGAGCATCTTCATGGGACGAGGTAGCCATCCGATGCGTGGCCGATGGAAACCAAGGATCTTCCCGGAAGATGTTGTCCTCAACCTTTCTGAGGACGCACCCATCCCCGCTCCTCCTGTTCCAGGAAACTGGAAGGGTATTGCGCATGATCATGAGTCGATATGGCTGGCCTACTGGGTTGACAAGCTCAGCCAGGTTCGCAAGTACGTTTGGCCATCAGACATCTCTGATCTACGTCAGGAACGGGACAAACTGAAGTATGAAAACGCAAAGAAGCTTCGACGGAAGCTCTCAGACGTTCGTCTATTCATCGAGAAAAACCTAGTCTCCCCGGATGTCAAAGAGCGAAAGCTCGCGACGGTCTGCTACCTCATTGACAACCTGGCAATGAGGGTGGGAGACGAGAAAGAAGAGGACGAAGCCGACACGGTAGGCGCGTCAACACTTAGAGTGGAACACATCAAGTTCCTTCCCAGGGGAGTCGAATTCGACTTTCTCGGAAAAGACAGCGTAAGATGGGAGAAGACCCTCCAGCTCGACGGCGCTGACAGTCCCATTCGGCGTAACCTACACGAGTTCGTGGCAGGAAAGAAGCCCGAAGACCTCGTCTTCGATGGGATCACATCAGAGGCGGTCAACAGGTTCCTGAGAAAGGCAATGCGGGGACTAACAGCCAAGGTCTTTCGAACTCATCACGCGACGGAAACGGTCCAAACCTATCTCGGCCGCCACAAGGGGTTCAAGCCCGACGATCCTGCGTTCGTCAAGGTCTACCATGCCAGGATTGCTAATCTGGAAGCCGCAATCAGGTGCAACCACAAACGAACCCCGCCTAAGACTTGGCAGAGCAGTCTCGACAAGAAACAGCAGAGACTGGCTGAACTGAAGACTCGAGAGGCCAAGACAGAGAAACAGAAGCAACGGCTGGAGGAGAGAAAGAGGAAGCTAGAGCTCGATGTCAAACTGCAAGAGCGGACCCGAGATTACAACCTGAACACGTCTCTAAGAAACTATATCGATCCGAGAGTCTACAAGAACTGGGCCAACAGGGCTGAGTTCGACTGGGCGAGCATCTACCCGAGGACGCTTCAGAGGAAGTTTCTCTGGGCGACAAGATCCAGAGGCTAACTCAATCTAGCGCCTCAAAGCAGTCCGCGACGTTCTACGAGTTCATGTCGTCCCTTCATCTGGCGATCCTAAGCTCCTCTCAGTCAGTCTGCCGATGGGGTAGAGGACCGCACCGGCGATGAGGAGCATGAGCCCCGCAAACACGACCGTCAGCCAGTACTGAGCGNNCCCGCCACTACACCTACCAAGAGAGCAATGAAACCGATGTTGGTCAGAGGTTTCTCCCAAAAACCCAAAGACTGCCGGGCGACAGGACTACTTGAAGGCTCTCGGTACTCGCGTAATGATACGGTCGATGCTATTCCGAGAATCAATATCCCAGCGAGACCAATGGCCTTCTGCCCCACGCTCACCCCCTGATAGTAATATGGAAACTGTCTATGGAAGATCTCCGTCGTCATGTTGTTCAAGCTGGCAATCCCCGCGTTGACGCCCAGGACAGCAAACCATCCGGCCTCTNNTATTCGGCGATGATCAACCAGATTCCTCCCACGAGTAGCAACAAGGGGAGCAATTGTAGAACCGTCGAATAGAGAGGGTCTGAGGGCAACGCGACCAATTCTATTAACCCCAGCAGCGCGCCGCCTCCGAACCACGACAATAGACCAATTGTCGACTCGAGTCCCATCATATGCGCTAACTGTCCGGTTTGCGTCTGCTGGATTCTCGCTAGAAGGTTGACCTCGTCATTTCTATGATCTTTCCAAACTCTTCCAACTGGCTTGGGTAGTTGGCATCAGCGCCGGTCCACACTTGGCGCTTGTTTGAAATTGTGCTCTTCGCCTCCGACACTGACATCCCTGATTGTATGAGATACGCTGCTGCGCAAGTTGGACTGCGCCCGGTCCCTCTCGAGCAATGAAGTATCACCTTCTTGCCAGAATCGACATTGTCCCCGATAACGCCGGCGGCCACTTTGAGCCGACTCAACGGCACAGCCTGTCTTGTCTCATCAAGCATTGGGGTTCTCTCATCGTATGCGATGTCAAGTTCCCTGCACCACGCTCGCTCCTCTGGGTTACTCGTTAAGTCCATGATCACCAATTCGGATCCATGTTGACGCTTGAGTTCGATCAATTCGTTCTTCGAAGGAGCAGCTCCTATCCAGAGCCTCTCAGGAATGATTTCAGTGAAGTCCAATCTGCTCAACTCAACGGGTCTATCAGTTATAGGGATGACGCATGGCGGAGGTTTGGACATGAGGCGCGCTAAGGCGAACCTTCTGCTCGGGACAGATGTCGTCGACAAAGAAAAAGTCAAGAGACTCTCCAAGTATTCGAATGTCTATACCCTCGCTGACCTGTCTGGAGACCAGCTGACAGAAGTCCTGCCCAGGATAGACACCCTTCTCGTCTTCTCATGGCCAAAGGAACTGACCGCAGAAAACCTCGCGAAGATGGTCAATCTCAAGTTCATTCAGAGCATTCTCGCGGGCGTCAATCACATACCATTCGTGAACCTTCGCAAGGAAGTGGTTGTGAGTAGCAACGCTGGAGCCTACTCAGAAGAGGTTGCCGAGTATGCATGGGCGTTGCTTCTCTCTGCGGCAAAGAGGGTCGTCGAGTTCCACGTGTTCCTAAGAGAGGGAAAGTGGGCGCTCCGACGAACACTTGACGCTGGAACAGAGGTTACGATATTGAGGGACAAGGTCTTCGGAATACTGGGATTCGGTGGAATCGGAGCATCGGTCGCGAAAATCGCTCGAGGGTTCGTCACGCGCGTTTACGCATATTCGAGGGAGCCCAAACGCGTTAAGGGAGTCCGAATGTTCAGTGGCAAATCGGGACTCTCTGAACTACTCGGCGAATCTGACGTAGTCGTCTTGTCTCTCCCTCTGACAAACCAGACTACCAAAATCATCAATCGCGAACGACTGTCGCAGATGAAGGATAGCTGCATACTCGTGAACATTGCTCGAGGCGAACTAGTAGACGAGAAAGATCTCTACGACCATCTGGTGGCAAATCCGAACTTTAGATACGCAACTGACGTGTGGTGGTACAAAGACTCGCGAGAATCCCTCAAGACAGACTATCCGTTTCTCTCCCTGCCCAACTTTATCGGAACACCCCACGTCTCAGGTCCCTCCGGACTGGCCACGGGAAGACCCGCTCAGCTGGCAGTGGAGAACACGATAAGATTCCTAAGAGCACTGAAGCCCAAAAACGTCGTGGACCCAAAAGAGTACGTGACAAGTTATCCGTACTAGGACGGAACGCTTTCCACACTTTCTTGAGAGAGTACCCGTGCCAGGAGATCCGTCGACACGTTTCCGCCAGAGATCACTAGGACGGCCCGTTTGCCCATCCTGTTCGAGCCCGCCTCATTAATCAAGCCCGCAAGAGGCGCTGACCCTGACGGTTCAGGGAAAATGTGTGCATCATGAACCAAGAGTCTCATGGCGAATAGTATTCCATCGTCAGTCACGCTCNNCAGCATTCCATCAACGTTCCTCCGGCAGGCTTCAAGCGTCAGCGGGCCCACGGTTGAAGGAATAAGTCCGTCAGCTATCGATTTCGGCGCTTCGAGTCTTATCGGCTTCCCAGCCTGCAGGGACTTCTGCATCTTAGTTGCTCCTTCAGGTTCGACGCCGTAGACTTTGACTGAGGGTTTCAGAGACTTCACTACAATGGATATTCCAGAGATTAGTCCTCCCCCTCCAACGGGGACAATGACTGAATCGAACTCTTTCAATTGTTCAACAATCTCGAGGCCGCATGTTCCTTGTCCTGCTATGACATCGGGATCATTGAACGGATGGACGAACGCGGCATTAGTCTCGCTCGCGATCTGAAGAGCCTTCGACTCTCTCTCATGGTGATACTTTCCGAACTTGACGACCTCAGCGCCGTAGTCGGCAATCGCATCGGCCTTTTCCCGGACAGCGGTTTCCGGGATAACGACCGTGCATTCTCTCCCCAAGAGGTGCGAGCTGTAGGCGACTGCCAGACCATGGTTACCCGAGGACGCAGCAACAACTCTCGGTGAGGACAGTTGGGAAATCTTGTTGTAAGCGCCGCGAATCTTGAAGACCCGTATGGGCTGGAAGCATTCTAGTTTCAGGAATACTCCAAGCCCGAACCTTCGCGAGAGTGCAGGATACTCAACTAGGGGGGTCTTGGAGGCAACTCCCTTGATTCGATCGGCAGCTTTTTCGATCTCTTTGAATGAAGGGAGAAGGGAGGGGTCCATTGGGCCAGTCCGCCAATTCAGATCTTAAGAATCCTTGGGAAGAGGCCGTTATCAGAAACATCGAATCTCAAGCACTGAGGTCCCGCCGGCCGGTCGAAACTACGATTCTGGTTAGGATATGTGTAAATAATTGTCACCGGACTCCACAGCCCGAACTAGCTGAGCGGGACAAGAGTTTGCAGTCGACAGTTCAACCAACTGTGGCACCACAGACGACAAATGTGCTAGAAGGGCGCAACCTCTCGTTCAGCTACGGGTCCAAGGTTGTGTTCCAGGGTATCAACGTGGCTACTCACAAAGATGAATTGGTGGCCTTGGTTGGGCCGACCGGCACCGGCAAGTCCACCCTGCTACGCCTCTTGGCTCACCTGATTCCTCCTGCCTCGGGCGAGGTCATACTCGACGGGCAGGAAGTGACTCGTCCCTCCTCAAAGATTTCCTTGGTGCACCAGTCAATCGCCACTTTTCCTTGGATGACCGCACTTGACAACGTGAAACTCGTCTTGACTGGATCCGGAATGACTGACGAGGATATGACAAAGCTCTCTGAGAAAATGCTCCACATGGTGGGATTGAAAGGAGCCGAGCATGACTATCCGAAAGAAATGAGCGGAGGAATGCGGCAAAGGNNGAGGTTCTCCTGCTCGATGAGCCCTTCGTACACTTGGACGAGCTGACGGCAAACGAGATCAGAAAGGAAGTCTACGACCTCGTTTTCAACCCTGATACCTCCCTCAAGTCTGCCGTCCTCGTCTCTCACAACCTTCACGAGGTAGTGCAACTCGCCGACAGAGTCTACATCATGAACTGCTCGCCAGCAATCATAGTCGCTGAAGTTAGGATCAAGATGGATAGGCCAAGAACAGAACGCGATCCACACTTTCTGGATTA
>DAFH01000160.1 GCA_002495485.1 Candidatus Bathyarchaeota archaeon UBA185 | reverse complement strand
GAGCCGATGCTTGCTACCCCGATGACGGACGGAGACATTCTGCTGGGTAAGACCCTGTCGGCTCTTCTAATCCCGGTGGGAGCGCTCTACGCTGGCTCCATACTTTTCATGACGCTCATGGACATCTTCACACACAATCTATTGGGGTACTACTACTACCCAAACTGGCACATCGGCGCTATTCTTCTCGCGATGCCTCTTGCCGCTCTGCTCAGCGTCGAGGTGAATGTCGTTATCTCCTCCAGAATGACCGACGTGCGTAGTGCTCAGCAGACTGGAGCTCTGCTTATGCTGCCATATGTAGGACTATTTCTCGCATCCGAACTCGGCTTTTTCACACTGGACGACACCAATCTAGTCGTTCTGGCCGGAGTCGTCGCCGCGATTAGTGTCGCGATGTTCTTTCTGGCGAAGGCAACGTTCCGGAGAGAAGAGATACTGACGAGGTGGAAGTGAAAGCGCCCGAGCGCCGATATCTCTTTCATCATCGCACCCTGCCGTTCTTCCGATGCTCGCATACGCCGTAACAGCCCCAACAGTTTACGGTGTCAAAGCCTGCCTGAGGGAAGAGGCGCTTTGGCCGTGTTCCCCATGGTCAGGTGAGACTCAGGCGTCGGGTCTCTTCATGCGACCCGCTCAATAGACGTGCATGGACATTGGGTTGGTCCAAGAATCCGGCACGATGCTGAACATCTCGCGTAAGATTGGATAACAGAGCTTGCAATGGAGAACCCTGACATTCCAGGCTGGGAGAGAGGGTCTATGGACCAGTTCCTGCGGTACACCCACGGCCAAAGCACGTGATTTCTGCATAGAACCAGAAGGCGAGAAAGCCCACTAGGACGAGGATGATGGCAGCAATAATGACGTAGAGGACAATATCATCTCTTTCCATGATCACTTCTCGCCTCCAGCTTTTTTATCAAAATCAACACGATCAGACATGAGAGCTTTCAAAGAAAAGCTTGCGTCAAACAACACGGAGCAACGTTACGCGAGCGCGGACTCGGAACTGTTCGAACAGGGCTCGGTCTATCCTGATACCCGTCTGACGCTTCAACCTCTCCCACAAGGCGTGGCACAGTTCATGGACAAGAACAAGAGATGAGGCCAACACCAATCGAACGGTACCGTTCCAGCCAGAAACGGTACCAAAGCGCGATTTCACCTTCGAGAAACGGTACCATCCAATCGGTACCAAANNTTTCTCGCGACAGAAACCGCGAGAGCTATTCCAGATTCTACACTAACAGACCCGGCCTAGAATCGATCTATCTTCTTCGTTCTGTCTTGACCCGTCTCTTCATCTTCGAACTATGCCATAACGATCTGAACACTGCAAGAGCAGCCGCGTGCAAGACTCCTCCCCGCATCCAGACCGGCGCATCCTTCAACAAGTGCCCCACCGGATTCCGAATCGCGCTAATATTGTCCCAGTGAGCCATAAACGTCTCAGCATACTCCTTCACATGAAACTCCCGACCATCCGGCAACGGAAACCGGTAATTCCCAATCTGCCCCGCCAAATCCCCCTNNCAACGGGTGAGGTACCAAGAGCTTCGAGATGGAAATGTCCGTATGCGCAGGCGTTGCGAGCACATGTTCCAGAACGGTCTTCCAAGAAATGTCAGCCAAGCCAGCAATGTCCACGAAACCAGCGGCGCTCTGCATAACACTAGGAGGTCGGTCGTTTGTGGCTTTTTAAAATAGCTGACTCGAACCGAGTCTCAAATGGACAAACGCGACAGAAAAGTCGCTCGCGATATCTTCCGACTACTCTGGCATGAAACCTAAGAATCTAATTTCTCGATCAGTCTTGAGCCATTCCATTGCTCGGTCTCAATTCAAGCCCGACCTGTCTGGCGGCTCCCAGGTCGTCGCGGTTGGCCCAGTGCTCCTTGAGCTTACCATCCACCACCCGGAACAAGTGCATGTGCTGAACCTGATACTTCCGTCCGGAAGGCTCGACATGAGCGAAGATTTCGCTGTTCACCATAACCTTGGCTGCGTGGACCCCGTCGCACGTCGTACGAACGGCAACCCACTCACCCTCCGCCACCATCTCGTGAAGGACATGACGCTCGTGAAGCTGCTTCAACATCTCGTACACCATCTCGAGCTGTTTCGGACTAACCTTCCGACCATGATTGAACGACTCATCCGACCACAATGCAGCAGCTCCCTTCGTGTCGCCCGAATTCAGAAGATCAAATTGAAGGCGGACGATCTTCTTGTTCTCTTCAGCTCCCATTTTTAGGCACCGAACCGCGTCAGAAAGCGAGATTATTTGGGCATTTGTAGCGTCTCCGGTCTACCAGGGTCCTTCAAGGGACCGGGGCTAGCCGCGAGACTATCGGATTAGTCGAGCAGAGTTCAGGATAAACACAAGTTCGGAGGTCACGTGTATTCCCGCGGCGAGTAGAGGATTGAGGAGTCCTTGAAACGCCAGCGTGAGGCCTATTCCATCCACGATGAGCGTTCCGTAAAAGTTCTCCATTATCGCTCCATAGGCACGCTTGCTCGTCTTGATCGCGGTCGGAACATTCTCGAGATCGTCGTTCATTAGCACAACGTCAGCCTCTTCGATAGCAACATCCGTTCCTTTGCCCATTCCGATCCCGACATTTGCCCGAGCAAGCGCGGGAGCGTCGTTCACTCCGTCGCCCACCATAGCGATCCTCTTGCCTGTTGCAGAGAGCTTTTCGACGAAAGAGATCTTGTCCGCGGGCAACAATTGCGCGTGGGTTTCCTCAATTCCCACTTGACGAGCGACACCCTTCGCAGATTCAGCATTATCGCCTGTCAGCATGATCGTCGAGATCCCCATCTTCCGAAGGCTCCGAATCGCACTGCGACTCTCATCCCGGACCCTATCTGAGATTCCAATTAGGCCGCACACGTGTCCGCCGTGAGCTACCACAACAGTCGTCTTTCCCTCGGAAACCTTGGTCGTAATCGTCGCCTCGACGGTGTCTGACAAGGGAACTCTCTGCTCAGACATCAGAAGTGTATTCCCGACAATGACCTGCTCCCCATTGAAGGAGGAGATCATCCCCCTTCCTACTAGATAGTCCGCGGTTCCTCCTCCAGCAGGCTCGACGCCAGCTTCTCTGGCCTTTGACAATATCGCATGAGCTAGCGGATGGTTCGAGAGTCTCTCGGCCGAAGCAGCATAGGTCAACAACCGCTTCTCATCGCAGCTGTCAAGTGGGACAATGTCCGTCACCTCCGGATCACCAAGAGTCAAGGTTCCCGTCTTGTCGATGACAACCGTGTCGATCCCACTCATCTCCTGGACATAGACCCCGCCCTTCACAACCACACCCTGCCGCGCCAAACCACCGATGGCAGCAACTATCGCAAGCGGCGTCCCGGCCGCGACCCCACAAGCACCCGCTACGACTATCACTGAGATGGTCGAGATCAGGTTTCGCGTCAGAACGAAAGTGACCACTGCGAAGATTATTGTGAACTCCACCAGCCATGTGGCAAGCTTGTCGGAGAGGCGTTGAATCGGCGCCTTCCGAGCCTCAGCCTCCTCGAGCAGCTTGATGATCTGGCCGAAGATCGTAGTCTGTCCAATCTTCTCGGCCCGCACCTCGAAGATGCCGCTCTCGTCGACGCTCCCCGCGAACACTTGATCGCCAATCGTCTTCTCGACCGCGAGAGCCTCGCCTGTTATCGCAGACTGGTTCACGAATCCTGAACCTTTGACAAGAACCCCGTCAACCGGGACCCGCTCTCCGTCGCGGACAACCACAACGTCGCCGGCGACGAGCGAATCCGCATCTACCTCAGCTTCGACACCGTTTCTACGCACGAGCGCCTTTCTCGGAACAGTCTTCTCGAGTTTGACGATTGTCGCCCTTCCTTTGTCAACCGCGTAGGCTTCGATGAACTCTGATAGCAGCACGAAGAACGTCACGACCACCGCGACCGTGAACTGGCCAAGGAGCAAGGAGGCAACGATCGCCACGGTCATTGAGACCTCCATGTTCACCGCCCGGTGGAGCAACGAACGGAAGGTACTGACGAAGACTGGATACCCTCCGAGCAGCGTCGCACCAATTGCTACGACATCAAACGGAAAGAACAGCCTCCAGATTCCAAGATAGCTGAACAGGGCCGCAGCTGCAATTGCGGCTAGTCGGATCTTTNNCGGCCATTGTTCGGGAGACCTTCCACTACCGGGCGAGAATCGTCTTGGACCACGGGAAGGTCTTGCTTTGGCAGGGTCATCTCAGCTTGGAGACCACTTGCTCAAGCTCCAGCACAGTATCCTTCACCGACCCGCCCTTGCGCGCAGTCGCTACACAATCCTCAACCAAGTCGCTCACGATCACGTCTGTGACGGCGTCGAGTGAGGATCTCACAGCAGAGATCTGGTGCGTAATCTCCGGGTAGGGTCTTCCGTCGAGAAGCATCTTGCGTATGGCCTTCACATGGCCCTCTATTCGTGCGAGTCTCTGGTCGACCAACGGACGCTTGTGGCGTGACATACCCTATCCCCTGGAGGGGGATGGCTCTTATGCCTATCGTCACCTACGGCCCGTGTGCTGGTCTCAACCATCACGCGTTTGTCTTCGATGGTAGAAAATCAGCACTACACACGTAACGATCGACACAGGTGTCAATGCTAGCAACACAAGCGATGCGAGCGGGTCCACTTCCAGCAAGGTCCCTCCCACTACTGAAGGATAGCGTATCGACCAGTTATCGGTGAAATTGCCCACTGCAGGAATGAAAGTGGCGGAGATGCTTGTTGAAGTCACATTCAGCAGGCTGAATCCTCTGCTCGTGTCGTTCAGCGCCGCGAAGTATCCGCTGTTGTCAACCCAGTCGACGTTCGTAGTGTTGAATTTGTTTTGGGTCTGTCCTCCGGTGCCGGTTATCAGATAGACAAGGCCCTGGCCGTGCGAGTAGGAGTTCTTGCTCGTATTAGCGATACAGCTTCTCACAACGGTCCCGTTCTGGTTCTGGTACCAGTCATTATCGGTTGTTTGACAGACGAGCTGGTAGGACCGTTGATAGTTGTGCTCCTCTGCGGTTATGAAAACGTCGACCTTGTCGTTGATGAGATGGTTCCAGAGGTCATCGCTGTAGCTGATTCCGTAGGGTCCGGCCGTCCACGCATGGTCATGGTTGACCACGACGACCCAAGGAATGCCCAGTTGGTGCGCCTGCATTACCGTGTTATCGAGCCATGCAAAATGGTTCGACGCGTCAGTTCCCGTCGAGCCGTAGTCGCACCATGCTGTCGCGTTGGGATGGGAGGGAATCCCGTCACACAACACGATAAACCTGACAAGTGGAGAGGCTGATGGATAGTCTACGTACATTTCTCTGCCGAAGCAAGTATCGAAGACCGATAGAACAGTTGATAGGCTGCAAGTGTGATTGTTGGAGACAACGCCGCTCCCGATCCAGTCAACGCCGGTTCCAGTCAGACCGCACGAGTTGGCGTAACCCGTCGCGTTCTCCCAGTATCCGCTAGCTTCATCATTGGTCAACCTGTCACCGTAGTACGTGTCATGATCGCCAATCACGAGAAAACCATCTTTGCCTCTCACAGCTGTACTCCAGATCGAGGTGCACCACTTTGAAGGTAGGCTGTCGTAGGAAAGGTCGCCCAGTCCTATCGACAACGTCGGACTAGTCTCTCCCCACAGAGAAGAGACGGCGACAGCGGTCGTCCCATGGGAGAAGTCTCCAGCGATCGCGAACGTAAAGGATGACTCTGATAGTCCGCGGAGCCTCCCCAGGGTCCCGGTGCTGAGCAAAGCCAAGACTATGACAGACAGTGTTAGTAGAGCGCTCGCACGTAGCATCGGTTATCCACGGCGAAATAGGGCTACTTACTCAAGCAAGATCTCCAAATAAATCACATCGCGCTCAACTTCGTGAGCGCCTTTCCTCCATTCGAGATCTCCGTCTTGCTAAATTTTCTCGACCATCGGGGGGTGTCGCCTTCTCTGGAGATCCCGCGCGGGCTTCTACTTGCGTTCGTGCTTAGCGAGGTATTCCTTGAGCGCGTCTATGACTACCTCGGTGAACGTGACTTCATGGTCAATCGAGTAGTGTGCCACCGCCTTCTGGAGAGTTTTCGGAATGACAATGCTCGTGCGGTAGTCTTCGCTCTCGTCTTCCTCGGCAGGCATGTGCGTCTAACAGCCAAATGCACAGTCGCCATAATGCTTGGCTGTTACCTGCGACCATACACACCAGTTCTAGGCGAGTATATGCGCAGGCTTGTAACCTGCGACTATGTTCCGATGTGGCAGGATGCCTATGTGCTTCTACGCGCATGTGGTTCTAACGGAGAGGGATGAGAGAAAAATGCAGGACGAAGACGTTAATCCCATTCCGTCCTTGATGAACGACGAGAACGATGGATGGGATTAGCCGGAAAAATCGGCGTGCAGGACCTTAATGTGGCCCTGTTAGACCGGTAGCTGAACGCACGGACCCGGTCTCGTCAGGATTCTATAGCATCGACCTCGAGTCGAGCATGGTTTGATCCAGCTGATGGGTCTGAGAAGTCTTCTCAATCGTCCATGCAGATTCTGATATGCGAAAGTTCTGCCTAGAGCCCGAATAAGATTGCTCTCGCCGCTCCTCCCTCGACAGTGAGCACCGTCAGAATTCCCAAGACGACCACAATTATCTCGATTGCCACTTGGACAAGCGCTCGACTATTCTTCCAGTAGGAAGACAGAGCTAGTGCAAAGATTCCGAACACCGCTCCACCGACCATGTCCAAGACAACATCGAGTATCGTGAAATGCCAGTTAGGCGCTCCGGTGAGGGCCAGACCTATCACGATGGTAACGATAGCCACGCTAACGGCAACTGAGAGGAACGCCAGCGTCTGCATCAACGATCTCTGCAATTCACCCTCACCAGATTCACTACCGAGCTTGGACCCGTCGTTTCTGCCAGAGCACTAGTAGACGAATCGCAAGGGTAGCGCCGGCTAAGCGACACCCTCGCGCGACAAAGATGCTGCGCTCCTCTCCTCCTTGAGGAAAAGCTTCAGACCCAAACCCGTCATCAAGACAGCCACGATCAGCAGAGGCATCGAAACAAACAGCGCATCCATCGAAAAGGCCCCACCATACAACGTTGAGCTCACGACAAGCGACAGAATGGTCAAGAATCCAACCGAGTAGAGAATCCCGCCCAGAATCTCGCGCCCCTTCAATATCCCTCCAGGGATCGACCATCCAACGCCTACAAACGTGAAAATCGCACCCGTGAAAGCGATCAAAAGACCCAAACCTGGTGATACGAGACTGTAGGAGATGTAGGGTCCGCTGAAGAAGGGAATCATACCAACAAGCGTCATGAACCCTCCCAGCCGTGAGAGAAACGAGAGAATCGCCCCAGCAAGGACCCAGAAAAACACGACTTCCCACACTCCTCCGGACTGAAGAGTAATCGGATACGTACCGTTAATCGTCATCCAGGGAAGCTGAACGGATAGAAGCGTGAGGGAGCCGCCCAGAATATTGAAGTAGACTCTTGATGCCGAGAACCCGCTGCTCGATTCTTGGCCGGTCAAAGATAGTCTCGCGCTCTCCTCTCGGCCCATCGCCTGATAACCAGCGAGAAGACGGTCGATGGGAGAAAAATGAGGAACACGATGATTAGGATGGAGAGTCCCACCGAACCCTGGCTAGATATTCCAACACGTCCGTTCAAGACAGACGGATTCTCCGCCAGCCTAGGATTAGACCCCAAGCTCGAGGGCGAGGGGCTTGCCAGCGGAGAGGTACCCACAGAAAACGCGGCGGGCAATAGAACGAGGACTACGCCGCAGAGAATGCCGAGAGACAATCGAAGAACCAGTCGGAGGCTAATCATACTACCATCCAGCGTCCATACGTTGTCTTGAGCGTATTCTCAACCGTACTGTTGTTGGCGTCTCGAATAATCCCACGCGTTAGAACAGCCTGTCCAGACATCAGAACGGCCTCATCCTCCAAACCCGCCACGTCTCACTCCAGGAGACAGCCACGGCCGAGATTCCGAAGACGAAGGCCATCACATTGTGAGCTGAGAGATTCGGTGGGTAGATGATCGGATAGAGAATGAGCATTGCGGTGAACATGGTCGAGTAGAAGAGGTAGCGGGGAAGGAGCACGCCGAGAACCCCTACGAAATTCTTCAGGATTCCAACCTTGACTTGTCCGACAAGTCGATATTCCCCTGTCATGTCCTTCTCAAGAAGACCGAGGGTCCTCAGCTTTTCCAAGTGGTGAGAAGCGACGCTGGGACTGCTCAGTCCGAGGGCTCGCTGAACGGATCGAATTCCAATGCCGTCTTTCTTCTTGAGACTGAGAATNNGTAGACTCTGAGAGTCAGCCCCTTGAGCTCTGACTCCACAATCTTCGCCTTCTCTTCTTGCAATAGAAATCTGGATATTCTATCTCTGATGATTCAATTCAAGCTTGCGCCTTATCGACAAGATCGATATCTCGAAGGCGCGGAAAATTTAGACCGCGAGCCTAGATCTCGCTTGTTCTGATCTCCGTACGCTGCCGTTCTGGTCCTCATACGCTCCGTTCTAAAGTCTGGGATTAAGGTCGAGATGGGAACATAGCATAGGGTTACTGGAGCGGGAAAAGAACGAATCCTCGGACCAAAGTAGCCCTCTTGATCGCTGTTACAGTCTTTGGGATACTGCCGCTGTCGGTTTTCTTGACAGTTCCTTCGGCGCATGGCATGGTGAGGTTCAGCTCATACGCTGAGCTAGAACGTTTCTTGCTCACCCAGACCAGTTGCAACCAGTACTCGCCAGGTCCCAGCCCACAATACCTAACGGCGAATCCTAGGCTAGCAGCCAATCCCGCCGCTCTAAACAGGGGCGGCGTTTCCACAACCACCAGCGTAAGCACTACTCCATCACATTCCGAGACCAACAGTCAGGTGTCCGGCGTGGATGAGCTCGACACGGTCAAAACAGACGGCCAATACATCTACACGGTCTCAAACAACACAGTCGCTATCGTCGACGCCTATCCAGTGGCCAATGCGAGGCTATTGTCAAGAATATCGGTTGCAAATCAGACCATCGACGGGATCTTCATCCAAGCCGACAGTCTCTCGATCGTGAGCGATTCGAGGACTCCATCGTATGGCGAGGTCTACTGCGGGTGGTCTGCATCTTTGGGTGGTCCGCGAACCTTGGGGGTAGCGCTGCCTACGGCAAACTTCTGCTATTGCTACTCGCAACAACTCCAGAACACAACAATCTCCGTGTATGATCTCGCCGACCGCTCCAGTCCCACACTCAGGACAACCGTCACTGTAAATGGAACGTTCGTTGGAGCCCGTCAAATCGGAGACTATGACTACCTAGTCGCAAGCACTCCGGCTCTATACAACCAGACCCTTCCCATAGCGGTCGTAAACAACCACGAGATCCAACTTCAACCGACCCAGATCTACCACTCTGACGTCTCCGACTCTGCCTTCAGCTACACCACGATAGTCGCTCTGAACACGACTCAAGACAATCCTTCACCAACGATCCAGACCTATCTGCTCGGAACGAGCAGCACAATCTACGTCTCACTCACCAACATTTTCCTTACACAGCCAATGTGGCAGAGCGGGTCCGGGACAGCGATCCACAGGATCAGCATCAACAATGCCGAAGTGAAGTATGAAGCGACCGGAACCGTGCCGGGTCACGTGCTGAACCAGTTCTCGATGGACGAGTACAACGGATTCTTCAGAGTTGCAACCTCAGACTATTGGTGCGGCGGCTCATGGAGCGGCATCTACGTTCTCAGCGAGTCGATGAAGATAGTGGGAAGCCTGGAAGGCCTGTCGCCTGGCGAACAGTTGTACGCCGCACGCTTCATGGGAGACCGGGCCTATCTCGTCACTTTCAAGCGACAAGATCCACTCTTCGTAATTGATCTCGGCGACCCGTCTCAGCCATCACTGATGGGACAATTGAACGTGACCGGCGTGTCCGACTATCTGCAGCCCTATGACAGTCGCCACCTTATCGGGATAGGCAAGTCAGCGCAAGACGTCGCCTGGGAGGATGCAGCCCGGTTCTATGGACTCAAGATCTCCCTCTTCGATGTCACTAACCCGAACAGCCCAACAGACTTGAGCGACTTCACGATAGGAAGTTGGGGCACTGATTCTCCCGCGCTCACGGACCAGAAGGCACTCCTCTTTTCCAGCTCGCTGAACCTCTTGGTAATTCCAATCTCTGTGGTAGGATCAGCTNNACAGTTCAGCCTCGACTAGTTATCCGGAACAGACCTTCCAAGGGGCCTTCGTGTTCCAGGTAACGCTTCAGAATGGAATAGTGTTCCGTGGAAGTATCACGCATTTCCCGAGCGGAGACGTCAGCGGATCGAGTTCAGACTATTCTGTGACTCGCGCATTGTACATTGGCGG
>DAFH01000134.1 GCA_002495485.1 Candidatus Bathyarchaeota archaeon UBA185 | reverse complement strand
CTCCGGCTCGATAGGCGAGTGCGACTCCGTCACCGGTACACTCGTACGAGTTTGACGTCACCTCGTAGACTTTTCCGCATCCCCCTGTCGCGATAATGAGCGCTTTGCACTTGAAGAGTAGGAGCTCGCCTGTCTTGCTTTTCATCCCCATCGCACCGGAGACTCCTCCAGTCGATGGATCTCTGAAGATGCGGGTGAGCTCCACCTCTTCCATGCAGCCGATTCGTCGCTTGATCACCTGATCTTCGAGTGTTCTGATCAGCTCTAGTCCTGTCCTGTCTCCAATGTAGCAGAGCCTGCGGTATCGGTGCGCGCCGAAGGGTCGTTGCATTATTGTTCCGTCTTTGGTTCTGTCGAAGAGTGCTCCGTAACGTTCGAGTTCGTATGTTCTTTCGATGGCTTCTTTGGCAAAGATTTCGGCCATTTTCCAGTTGCTGAGGTTCTGTCCTTCGACTATAGTGTCAGAGAAGTGTGCTTCCCAGCTGTCGGCTGGGTCTACGTTTCCGAGGGCTGCTGCGATTCCTCCCTCTGCCATTACCGTATGAGCTTTCCCCAGAAGTGTCTTGCAGACGAGTAGCGTGTTAGCTCCTCGATCAAAGGATTCTATCGCGGCTCTTAGTCCGGCGCCTCCCGTTCCCGCGATAAGAACGTCACAAGTCACGATCTCGTAGGATTTGTCGTCGACTGCAATGCTCTTAGGAGACGAGTCTTTTGACCCCATTTCGGCCACTTGGGAGCGTTCCCACGCTCCTGCTGATATAAATCGGTCGATGCGGGACTCGGCAGAGTTGTCAGGCTGTCTTCAGGCCGGGACCTTGATTGCTCTGAGACCGTTGTCGTCCATTCTTATCTGGACGCTGAACGATCCGCGGAGGGCTCCGATGAATCGTGGTTCCATTGTGTTTATGTTGACTAGGAAGAGCGCGATTGCGTTTGGTGCGGTTAGAAGCTCGATCAGTTGTCTAATGCCCGAGTAGACCTGTTCCCATCGTTCGCCTCTGATGAGATCTGTGATGCTGTCAAACACGAAGCTCACTCCAGAGTCTTTGCTGTTGTCAAGGAAGTCAGAGACCATGGCGGCCACGAGACCGAGTTCCTTGTCGGGAATCTGCATCTCCCCGTCGGGCTGCTCGTCAGGCGCGGAGATCATGGACGAGGCTGCTATGATCTTGACCAGTCTTCTCCCCTTTATGGACCTGTAGAGCTTGCTCGACTTGGCGGTGAAGAGAACGCAGAGCTCTGCGTTGCTTATTCCCTCCGCGAGAAACTTGTCGACAGCGCTCGCATAGTCTGAGTTGTTGTCATATTCCAACAGTATAGCCGAGCCGCGGAGTCTTTGGTGGTCGAGATTGACAAGGGACGAGAAGGACTCCGTGGATTCTGAGAGGTTCAACAACTCCATCCCGGTGTTGTGTCGGAGAAACTCTGTGAGCTGCACGCGAGGAGCCTTACTGCTCTCGAGGAGAAAAATCTCGGCTTTTGCTTGATGCTTATCCTCGGCCTCCTTGTCAAGCGATTCGATCTGGCTCCCGATGCTCTCTCCCCCGATCTCTTTGACGTAGACAATCGAGACTGGACCGAAACTGAGTCTCTCTGTCAGACTTTCCCGCTGAACGCCAGGTTCGGGATCGGTCTCGGAGATGACTATTCTGCCGTTCTTCTTCCATTCGCTGTAGTGGGGTTCGTTTTGTGACAGGCCGCCTACGAGCCAGGCACTTGGAGAGGGTCGGATGATGATTCTCGATCCAGAATCGATCAACGATCTAAGTGTGGACACGAGAAAAGAAACCGCCTTCTTTCCAGAATCGTGGAGGATGAGGTAACGGTGCCCAGGCTTGATTATAGTCTCTGGAACGAGCTGTCCCGATGGAAACCTCACGGATCCCAGCGGGCTCGCCTCGATCACCGACATGGTGAAGAATAGAACTGATCCTGTCACGAATGCCATTTCCCATGCGAATGGGATCGAGACGNNCGAAGAGGAACCATGTTAGAGAGATGGTTGCGAGAGCTTTTTTCACGTGCGGCGGTTTCGCTCGTGTCCGCGCCGCGCGGAACAAGACTGTCGGATAGACGGCTCCTGCCGTCAGTAGGATGACGGTGAATGGAACGTACAATGTGGGGAGGAACACATTGAGTGCGACCCAGACAACCACGATTCCTTCGTAGACCAGGAGCGAACTTCGCGATTTGAGCCTCGACCACGCCTCCAGCAGGCTACTAGACTCGGGACAGAAGTAGAGGTTCGCGCCCATTAGCCCTACGACGGCGAAGATCAGCCCGGCGCTTATCTGGAGACCGTAGGCTGCCCACGTAAAACCGAGGTTGCGAACAATGTCGAACAGGACAGCTGAGAGAAAGTAGAGGTTGACCCGGACGAGATTTCCAGCGCGAGCTCCCCACACGGAGGCTTTCTCGTGATGCAGTTGTCTGAGCCCGACAATCGGGAGTATCGTTGCCGCGGCATCGAGAAAGACCTCGGCGTACACGTGAGCAACTCTCCAGTCAGTGAATGCAATATTCGAGAAGATGCAGACGGTTTCAATCTGGCGTAACTGTGAATTGGGTTTGAACGGTACTGACGGCCGCAACCGATGATTGGACTAGCTACTTTCCAAGCGTGGCCCGTATGCGATCAACAACCCGCTGGTAATCCTCCCTAGAAAACCTCTTGCGCTGCCGGGTCCCGGTCCATATCGGGCGACCCCAGAGAGGGTCTGTCTTGTACCTAGGGATCAGGTGCCAGTGAAGGTGGGGCATACCGTTTCCGAGGAGTTCGTAGTTCATCTTGTCCGGGTTGAAGACCTCAGAGAGGGCCCGTGCTACTCTGGACATGTCTTCGAGGAAGCTCTTCCGGTCCTTGTCCGATAGCTGGTATAGTTCTTCGCTGTGCCACTTCAGGGTCACGAAGGAGTAGCCTTTGAAGAACTGGTCCGGGTTGAGCTTTCCAACCGAGGTGGGTGATTCGAAGAAGACGAGGTGCGCCGGGTCGTGCAGGCTCTTACAAATCCAACAGTCTTCTTTCAACTTGGGCAAAGGCCGAGACCCGAATAGTGTCGACGATCAGACTTGGACTATCTGACTCTCCTTCTCCGCTCGTGACATGCCCATGCGGAAGCGGTGGCCTCCAATCTCCCAATCCTCTTCTAACATCGCTTTGGGCGATGGCTGATCTGGTCGAAGTACGAGCAGGGCCTTCGCCCGAACCTCTTCCGACACAGTGTCTCTCTCATCCTCCAGCCAGCCCAGTCTCTCAGCGTCAGGGACCGAGACATAGGCGTCCGCGAAAGCGTCGACCGGAAGATCTAGACGCTTCCGCATTTCTTGCAGTCTCCTAATCACGTCGCGCACGAACCCTTCCCTGACGAGATCCTCGGGTATCGTCAAATCCACGTACACTCGTCCCTCTGAGAAGCTCCCGACCGCGTAGTTGTCGGGCATCTCTTCCTTTAGCGTGACCATGTCGCGAGTAATCTTGTAATCCTTCTTGTCGAGCTTCAATAGAAAGTGCCCTTCATTCTTGAAAGCTTGGAGGAGATCCCGACCATCATACGTTCGTAGAATCTTCGCCACTTGGTCGGCTTCACCCCTGAATGCTGGACCGAGGTTCTTGTAATTTGGTTCTACGACCAGTTTCTTTAGCCGTTCTCCCTCTGTGACCGTCACGACCCTGAGACGTTTGGTGTTGGCTTGTTGGAGTAGCAACTCGCTGAGGGCTTTGACAGCCCGTTTCACTGTGGGCTCGTCGGAGACGACCATGATTTCCGAGACTGGCTGTCGGAGTTTGATCTTCTTCGACTGCCGAGCAGACGCTGTGGCTTCAGATATGTGCTGTGCAATCCTCATCTCATTCTCAAGGGTCTTGTTGATCCAGCGCCTATCTTGCCGGGGCCATGAGGTCATGTGGACACTGTCCAACCCTTTCGGTTGCATTCCCCTGAACGATTCCATGTAGATCTTCTCTGTCACGAAGGGCACAACTGGGGCTGCAAGCTTCAGCCATCGCTCGAGTGTGTAGGTGAGGACCGCGTAAGCAGCGAGCTTGTCCTTGCTCTCTCTCTCGAGCCAGAATCGCCTCCTTACCAGACGCACATACCAGTGGCTAAGGTCTTCTATCACAAACTCTTTGAGGGCTCTGGCAGAGAGGTGGAACTCCATCCTTTCATTGTGTTCGGTCACTCTGTTGATGAGTCTCTCCGTTCTGGATAGAAGCCACTTGTCTTCGCCACGATAGAAACGGGAGAGACGTCCGAGCGGCCATTTGCCGGGGTCGAACTTGTCGAGACTCATGTAGAGTGTCGCGAACGCGAAAACGTTCCAGATGACCTGCAAGTCTCGGGCCGTGGCTTCGATCGTGTTCCATGAGAACCGGAAGTCTTCCCAGACCGTCGCCTGGAGAGTGTAGAATCGGAGTGCGTCCCTTCCGTATTTTCCGATCACATCTGCTGGACTCGCAAAGTTTCCACGTGACTTGCTCATCTTCTCTCCTTCCGGGTCCAGCGTATGCCCGTGCATCAGCACTGCCCTGAAAGGGGATTTGTTGAAGACCAAGACACTTGAACCGAGCTGGTTGTAGAACCAGCCCCTCGTCTGGTCGTGACCCTCGAGCACGAGGTCAACAGGCCACCAGTAGTCGAACCCCTCCTTGTCTGCTGGGTAGTGCAGCGTCGCAAACGAGGCCGCGCCCGAGTCCATCCACACATCTGCAACATCACTTATTCTCTCCATGGTTCCCCCGCATCTGCAGCCGACCTTGATGCGGTCGATCCAGGGCCGGTGGAGCTCCAGGCCAGCCAAGTCTTTCCCAGACCGATTCTTAAGCTCCGATAGGGAGCCGATCACCTCGTACTTACCGCAGTCGCTGCAGACCCAGATGGGCAGTGGGATCCCCCAGTACCTCTGCCTGGATATGACCCAGTCTTTGGCGTCCTTTATCCAGTTGCCGAACCGGGCCCTTCCCGCCCACTCCGGAACCCACGTCACNNATGAGAGGGGTCTTGCACCTCCAGCAGTGGGGATACCGGTGCTTGGTAGTCTCGACCCTGAAAAGGAGCCCCTTCCTCTTGAGGTCGTCCATTATCAGCTTGTTGGCGTCCCTCACGTAAACCCCCGCATACTTGCCGCCCTCGCTTGTGAAGAGACCTCTCTCGTCGACTGGGCTGAAGGCAGGCAGCCCGTACATTTCACCGACACAGTAGTCCTCCTCNNCGACGAAGTGGGCAGGCTTAAGCTCCTTCTGGAAGGGAACTTCGTCGAGAAGCGGCGGCTCGTATGCAATCCCCTCAAGAGCAGATCCCGGAAAGGTCTCTACGACCTCGTAGTTCAAATTCGTGTTTGCGAAGACGGAGCCGACCCTCTCCTCGGCCATGATGTAGGTCTCGCCTCCT
>DAFH01000091.1:13689-17280 GCA_002495485.1 Candidatus Bathyarchaeota archaeon UBA185 | reverse complement strand
GGGTAAACGTCCACACATACGGAGCCACCACCTCAAAGCTGTCCGTTACGGCTCCTAACGCAGTCGGAACCTACAGCGTGATAGTCATCGGCGCCGGAAGCTACCGCGGAAGAACAGTCTACCAGTCAGCAATTCTCACACTCCAGGTGGCCTCCAATCAAGACTTCACAATAGCTGCAACGCCCAGCAACATAACCAACACGATCGGAATGACCAACACGACGACCATCACAGTAACCAGCGTCAACGGATACACTGGAAACGTCAGCCTAACATTCACAGCACCCTTCGGCTACATCGGCGCAGTCGGAGGCCAAGCACTACTAACCATACAATCAGGAGCATCAGCAACAAGCACCCTCACAATCATGACCAGCATCATGACAGCTGCAGGAAACTACACCCTCACCGTCACAGGAACCGACGGAACAAGAACACACTCAACAACAATCGCATTACGAGTCACAGATCCAGCACCGCCCCCAGTAGTAGTCGAGTCGCTGAACATGACATTCCACACCTTCGACAACACAACCAGCCTAACACTACTGCTCGAGAACACCGGCAAGCAGCCAGTAACACTACAGTCGTATGTAGTCCAAGACTCGTCCGGCGACTCATGGAGCCTAACGAACTGGGCGGGACCCACAATAGCCCCCAACGCCAGTAGCTACGCCCACATCCTCATCGGCTCAAGCTGCCCCAGCTGCACATACTCCGGAATAACAGGACTCTTCTTCCAGTTCCGATCAGGACAGACCTACACAGTAACAGTCACAACAGCCAACAACAACCCGTTCACCTACCGCGTCACAGACTTCTAAGGACCAGACAAAGACCGTTGGCCTACCAAGCCAACGGTTTCGAATGCCGCTCGTCCGGACAGACCCAGACGTATTCTCCAGCCAGCGTCCGACTACGATAACACTGCCGACCGTGACTGACACAGAACATACGACCCCTCACAACCTCTGGCAAAANNCTAGGAAGAGCCTCATCTGCCGCCTCGGAAGCTTCCAGACCCGGATCTGAGTCGATCGCGTTGTCGAGAGGCCCAGCCAAAGTATCTACGCGAACGCTCTCACCGACCCGCGCATTAAGTATGGCCCATCCAGACCAATCTCATTATAGAGACTAATTGACCGCCGATATCTACAGGTGTACACGGCAATATATGCGGATTCGATTCATGGCCATGCAATGTCTTCGGGGGCATGTCCATTCGCGGTGGGAACATGGAGACTCTACTCTTGATGAACGGAAGTTTCGTCCTAAGAGTCAGATTGCGAATCCAGGACCATCGACTTATTGGAGGAGCAAGCTCGTGGCACCTCTGGCAAATCAGACTTGCATCGATAACGAGGTCGGCCCTTCGCCTAATCGAAGCAAGGAGGCCCTGGTTCAGATATTTTCCGACCGAATTTCTTTTATGGGGGATAAATGCGCCGGCGAATACGGCGAGTTATCAAATTGGCCAAGAAATCGAAATCCAAGAAAGTCAGCAAGTCGAAACCCAAGCCGAAGGTAAACCCGATTCCGAAAGGATTCGGAACAGTAACCCCCTACCTAACAATCAACGGAGCAGCGGAGGCGCTCGAATGGTACAAGAAAGCGTTCAGCGCCAAGGAGCTGAACCGAGAAACCATCCCGGGAGGAAAGATCATGCACGCCAGAATCCGGATCGGCGACTCGATAGTCTTGCTAGCCGACTACTTCCCCGGAGGCAGCACCAAAGACCCCAACACCCTCGGAAGCAGCCCTGTAACACTCCACGTCTACAGCAAAAACGTGGACAAGCTCTGGCAGCAAGCCGTCGACGCCGGAGCAAAGATCACCATGCCGATCGACAACCAGTTCTGGGGAGAACGCTACGGCCAGCTGAAAGACCCGTTCGGCCACAACTGGTCCATATCCCAGGTCATCGTGATGAGTAGCAAAGAGAAGAAGGAGAAACAAGAACAGGCAATGGCCATGTTCTCCCAAGGCCAACATCCAGAAGCCGAACAGGCACCCCAACAGGCCTCAATGGCACAGCAATAACAGCCCACTCCCGCAATACGCGAAACAGATCACAAGACGCGTACGAGGAGGAACAAACCTCCTCTACTCGCTTCCTCTCTTCTCACGAACTCCCCCGAGCGATTCCTAGGTTAGACACTTCTGAAATAGTCCTCTCTCGAATCCGATTGCCCTAGGAGAATAGAGGCCCGTGCGCGTCAACTGGTTCCTCATGCTCGGATGCGTCGTGGCGAGTCTCTACGCCTGGCAGACGGACCAAAACTGGGCAGAACAGAACCTCGTCTTCAGCCTCAACAACCTCTACGCCGGACGCGTATGGACACTGGTCACGGCCCTCTTCGTCCACGCAAGTCCTCAGCACCTCCTTGGAAATCTTCCCTTCCTCTTCGTATTCGGCAACACTCTGGAGAAGATGATCGGGCGGAACAATCACCTGCTCGTCTTTTTCTTGGGTGGATTCACCAGTTTCCTTCTCCCACCCCTCTTCGGAGTCTACAGCCCTGACACTGGGATGCTCGGTGCGAGCGCGGCCATCTTCACCCTCGCAGCCTGCGTCATGCTAATGTCTCCATTGAAATGGAGCTGGCTCTTCCTCGCGCCTCAGGGTCTAGTCGCTATCATCTACTTCGCACTAAACTCAATAATCGTCACAGACCCAACACTTTTGGGCCAAGGAATAATGTTTGACCAGAGCGTGGCATACATAGCTCATGTCATTGGATTCACAGTGGGCGTCCCATTCGGCATCGCATGGAGTCCGAAGTGGAAGAGAAACCTTGTAATTACTCTCGGACTCTTCGGCCTCTACATCATAATACTCTTCATTCTCGCAACGGTCCTGGGAACGGCGCTGCCCTTCGGTGCCTTCTAGGACAACTGACCCTCCAACAGGGGTCTCAGTCTCAAGAATACCTCACGAGTCACCCGGNNGGAACCTCCAAGCCCATTGGACCCTTGTCCCGCTTGATCCCGAAAAAATCGCAGACATGATCAAGATACGTGAAAGTCAAGCGGAGCCGTGACTTGACCACCTCGTTGAGGTCCAAGTGCATCTTTCTTAGCAAAGGACGCGGATCTAGATCGTGTTTAAGGGCCCGGCTCGTCAGGAATGGAATATCGAATCCCCGGCCGCTCCACGTCACGATGACATCGAAAGAATCCAAACGTTTGAGAAGCCTCGAAAGAAGAGGCTTCTCTTCAATCGTCTTCTTTGCTTGGAAATACTCGCTCTTGCCCTGCTCGGTCATTAATCCCGCCCCCACAATAATGCCAACATCCGCCTCGAGGGAGGACGTCTCCAAGTCGAGAATGACGATCTGAAACGCCATGCTTCTCAGCCCTAGAGCGTCTTACCTAAAGCGCTTCTTGCAAAACGCAGGTTTGATAGCATAGACTGACTTTCTACGCCGGCATCCGGGGTCCTGTTTGGAAGTCTCTGCCGTCGTCAAGCTGGAGAGTCTTGAGAAGAGCTACCGGCTTGGAAGGACCACTGTTCAGGCTCTCCGTGGAGTTAGTCTGACCCTCCACGAAGGAGAATTCATGGTTGTAATGGGACCCTCTGGCTCGGGCAAG
>DAFH01000091.1:0-13491 GCA_002495485.1 Candidatus Bathyarchaeota archaeon UBA185 | reverse complement strand
AGCGGCGGAGAACAACAGCGAGTAGCGATCGCGAGAGCACTAGCCAACCGGCCTCGAATACTACTCGCAGACGAGCCGACAGGGGACCTGGACACGAAGACAGGATCCGAGGTTGTCCAGATCATGTACAGCATGGCGAAACAGGAGCGAGCGGCAGTCGTCGTGGTCACCCATGATCCGATCATCGCCGAGAGGGCCGACCGGCTCCTAGAGATGAGAGACGGAATAATCAGTGAGAATCTCCGCGACTCAGACTCTGCAGAGAAACATGTGATCCGTGCTGTCGAACCCATGCCGCCAGAGCCAGACAGGTCCGTCTCCCAGCCCAACTGACAATCACGTGGCCCAGTCTTGCTCTCCGTAAAGATCGCGTCCCGAAGCCTCCCCAAGAGGCGAGCCCGAACAATTCTTACAATAACTGCAGTATTTCTCGGGGTAGCTCTCTTCGTCGGAATAAACATGGCCACCGCGAGTGCTTTGGGAGAGTTCAACAGTTACATAGACAAGTTCTGGGGAGCCACAGACATAGTCGTCAGCTACGGCAACGACCAGTCATTTCCCAATCAGACCCTAACCACCATACAGAGCAACTCTTTGGTTCAGAGGACCGCTGAGAGATACAACTGGTTCGGAGTGAGCGGCAGCCTTGCCTCGAACGTCACCTTCTTTCTCGACGGAATCAACCCGCAAAACGACTTTGACTACGCCAGTTTCAACATGACCGGAACCCGGTCTTTCTCGATTGGCCAAGCCGTCGTGGACAGCGTAATCGCCCAGAAGCTGGGCGTCCGCATCGGTTCTACCCTAACACTCGCGACGGCACTTCCCACGAATACATCGAACATTCAACCGGTCTTCATATCGCTGTTAGTCGTTGGAATAAACTACCCTCTGCGCAACATCGGGTCCACTGTCTACATGGACCTCCGGGACCTACAATCTGACCTTGGGCAGATCGGACGAATCACTCACGTCTACGCAAGCCTCTACGACCCGACCGAGGCTCTCCAGGCACAGAGTGAACTGCTAAAGGTCCTACCGTCAACCTATGACGTGAATGCCCCGAAAGCAGAAGCAGTTCAACGCATCAATGCACAGACGACCGGCTTCCAGATTGGCCTAGACGTCATGGTCGGAGTATCACTCGTCGTCTGTGCCTTCGTAGTATTCAACACGCTCTTCATGACAGTAAACGAGAGAACATACGAGATCGGAATTCTGAGGGCAGTCGGAAGCTCCCGCGGCCAGATATTCAGAATATTCATTGCAGAAGGACTACTCATAGGCGGCATCGGAACACTCGCCGGGGTCTTCGGAGGCCTCGGACTCGCCCGATTGTTCACATACGTGTTCGAGACAACGCTGAGCATTCCGGGACTACCAGTCGCTCAATTGACTCCCAGTATTGCGCTAGCAGGTTTCGCCGCAGGATTCACCGCGGTTCTGATAGGAGCTCTCTATCCAGCGTGGTCCGCCAGCCGCGTCAACATCATACAAGCCATCAGACCCTCAGCCAGAAACTCGAGACGCCAGATTCCTCTCTCGCTGGCGGGACTCGTAGGCGTTGTAATGTTCTGTCTTGGTGCAGGGGAGTCTCTACGTCTCACTCCTTTTCACATCAACTACCTCGACGTGGTCTTGGTTCCGGTCGGTCTCGTCCTTCTCGGCGCGGCGATCTTTGGGCAGGCCGGCAAGAGTCTGACCGCTCCAATCTTTCCACTATCTAGTGCCGTACGACACGTCGCGTCGAAGACCGGCCGGCGAAGACTGTTGCGCAGCAGCGTCTGTTTTGGAATGATAGTACTAACCCTCAGCTTTGCGATAATGATTGGCGGAATACAGGCCGGTGTCCAAGGCGCCCTCCAGCAGGGAGTACAGGAAGCTCTTGGCGCTGACATCATCCTCGTCGCGAATCAATCAATTCCGAATAGTTTCACCGACAATCTCACGAGCATCCTCAGTGTAGCGAGCGCGACGCCGATGTCTCCAAGCCAGTTCTCCGCAAAGGCCTTCGGGCAGGCGGCCAACAGTAGCGTAGGGGTGGTGGCGGTCAACCCCGCGGTATTCCCGACAATGATCTCCTACACTTTCGTTGATCCGACGAACTCGTCCCAGATCTATTCCCAGCTTGCAGCAAGCAATCAGTCGCTGTTAATTCCCGACTCCCTAGCAACCAGACTCGGTGTACGTGCTGGATCCACCCTTCCAATCCTGACGACAATCAGCAACACGACGATTCCCTTCAAGGTCGTAGGAGTGTTTACAGGAGCGGTGTTGCAGTACATTCAGTTCGGCGACCACTTCGCAAGCGATTCGATAGTAGTCTCTTTCGCCTCCCAACGCGAGTACTTCGAGGGAAGGAACACGGCTCCCTTGTTTCTAGTCGATCTCAAGCCTCAGTACAAGTCCCAGGCAACTAGCGTTGCCAACGATATCGCTGCAAGATATCCACGGTACAATTTCAGCGAGAGCAGCCTAACCCTGGGAGAACTTCTTTCACTGGTCAACGACACGATCAACAGAATCTTTGCACTAATACTTCTGATACTCTACTTCGCACTGCTCATCGCGAGCCTCGGAATCGGAGCGACAATGATAATGAACGTGTCAGACCGACGACGAGAGATCGGATTGTTACGGTCTCAAGGCATGAGCCGCGGACAGATCATCGGACTCTTCATCGGCGAAGGAACACTCCTCGGCCTCTTCGGCTTCCTCCTAGCAATCCCTGGAGGACTCTTGCTCCTCAAGGGAGCCACAAACAGCACAACCCTGGCCGGTTTCTTCATTCCCTATATTATTCCATACACGGCTATTCTCCAAGCGCTTGTCCTCGCACTGGTCGCGGTTCTCGCGGGCAACATATATCCCGCGCTGCGCGCTTCTCGAATGGAGATAACCCAGGCTCTAGAGCGAGTCTAGCGCCGGACCGAGGCTAAAATAGCCCCACTCATGCTTTCATCTCAGAAACGGTTTGCCTGGAAACGCGCTCATCTCGGTCTACGACAAGACTGGGCTTGACAGAATTGCCTGGATATTCTCCAAACTCCAGATAAAGATGCTCGGATCCGGCGGCACAGCAGAAGCGATCCGAAAGATCGGGATGAAGGTCGTTGACGTCTCCGAATACACTGGGGTGAAGGAGATGCCAGGCGGCCTCGTGAAGACATTGCACCCAAAGATTCACGCGGCCATACTCGGAGACTGGCGTGATCCGATTCAGAGGGAGTACCTCGATGCGAACGGAATCGAACCAGTGGACTTTGTCGTGGTCAACCTCTACCCTTTCCAGGATGTTGTCAAGAAAGACCCGGCCAACCTAAAGACGGCAGTGGACAACATCGATATCGGTGGAGTCGCACTGATCAGAGCCGCGGGTAAGGGTGCTTTGTTGAATCAGAGGGTGGTTCCAGTCACGAACCCCAATCAGTACGAAGAGTTCGTTAAAGAACTGGAGAGAAAGGGCTACGTTGGAAACGAGTTTAGAAAGCGACTGGCGCGCGAAGCCTTCGTCGTGACCGCAGAATACGACAGGGCAATCCGGGACTATCTGGCTGGTCAGAAATAGTGAGCGGACAAGAGATACGTAGAATTTACCGGACAGCCCAGAAGGAAGACTATCCAGAATCGCTCAGGCTAGTGCTCGACGGTCAGACCCTCGCGTATTCCAAGGTTCATTGGAAGATCGACGGTCAAGATCGCGGTCTCAGGTACGGGACGAACCCTCACCAGAAGGCTGCGCTCTATAGACCAGCCGGTCAGTCAAGTCTCGGCGTGGGCGGTGTGGAGTGGGTCAAGTGGGGAAAAGACGGGCCCTCCGCCACAAACATCGAGGACGGTAGCCATGGACTCCGAATAGTCAGATACTTCGATCAGCCCGCCGTCGCGGTGATGAAGCATCTCAACCCGTCCGGAGTTGCGACAGAGATCCGGAGTGAGTCTCTGAGAGATATCTATGCAATTGCCAGGGATGCTGACCCAAGGGCCGCGTTCGGAAGCGTTGTCGTCCTGAATCGCAACGTGGACAGATCGACAGCGGGAGAGTTGTCCAAGACGTTCATCGAGGTAGTCTATGCGCCAGAATTTGACCAGGCGGCTCTCACAATCCTCAACGCGAAGAAAGACATTCGCCTAGGGAAGGTCAGAATCGACCGCGAAGCTTCCACACATCCCGACATTGTCGTACTCGAGGACGGGTCTCTTGTCCTCGAGGATTCATACTCGACAAAGATTCGATCGATGGAAGTTCTCAAAGCATTGCCCATTGCAACGAAACGCGTACCCTCAGAAGCCGAATGTCAGGCATTGCTCTATTCTTGGTGGACCGCGTGCGAGGTCCGGTCAAACGCTGTGGTGTTCTGGAAGAATGGAACCACACTAGCCATTGGTACTGGTCAGCAGGATCGTATCGGGGCCATCGAGGCCTGCATTGAGAAAGCGCACAGATACGGGCACAGTCTCAAGGGCAGCGTCATGGCCTCAGATGGTTTCCTTCCCAAGATAGACAATGTCGAGGCAGTCGCCAGAGAAGGAGTCTCAGCCATCATCCAGCCTGGAGGCTCGGTCGAAGATCCTGAACTGATCAAAGCATGCGACGAGAACCGCATCAGCATGGTCCTCACCGGAGAACGCTCATTCAGACACTTCTAACAAACGGCACAAAATCGTTCACAATGTGCCCTGATCTGCAATCGCGCATGGGCCCAAACTTCCCCGCTACTGCCCGATTGGTACGGAACCCCTAGCGCTGCGAGGAACGTCAGATTCGGCAGCTCTGCAAGACAATTCGCGGACTCTCACCGAGTAATCCGTTCAGAGAGAAAACCGATCCTTCAAATTCCAAAACTAGGAAATTCCCGTGACACGAGAGGGCTCTTCGGGGAATATGATCGTCCAAGTGGAAATCGTTCGTAAACAAGGCGCAAACAAGACTTTGGCCAAAAAACCCGTGGCTAACCATTGTGTCTAGGGTCAATCTCCGGCACACCGGACTCATCTACGAATTATGTAGTTTTGCTACAAGACAACAAAACGGTCGCAATCGTTATAACACGTAACCGGACTATCCGCCGTTCGGTCATCAGGTTGAGGAAGAATACGAGAGTCTCCGAAAAGGAAGAATTCTCTCCCAACGAAGAAACGATCCCCACCCAAAATGTTCTCCCACCTGCAACCGGGAGAAAGTGACTACTGAGTAGAAACCTGCTCGGAAACAGTCTGAGAACACTATTCCTGTGCAGCCTCGCCTTGCTGGCGACCGGGNNGTCGCAAACGGACCATCTACCCAATCTCCAAGCTCAACACCATCGATCCCAAGCGGCACCAACTTCAACCATATCGTTATCATAGCAATGGAGAACCAGAACTACGGCTCAGTCATCGGCTGTGGAAGTTGCGCCCCGTTCATCAACACTCTAGCCTCAGCCGGTGCCACGATGTCAAACTACCAGGCGTACGCTCAAGGCATCAGCGGATGCAGCGCCGGCTGCTATCAAGCCTTCACGACCGGGCAAGTACTGGGCGGCGACAGTTGGTGTCCGAGAGCCTCAAGCCCCTGCCAGAACGTACCAACCATAGCCAGCCAACTCTCCGCGGCCGGACTATCATCGGCGGCATTCTGCGAGGATGGATGCCCACGCGGAGCCGACCATTTCCCCTGGATAGGCTACACTAACACCTGGAACAGTTGCGTAACCGGCAGCTTCACCTGCAACGGATCAACGACATCCTCCGGGATGCTACTCTACGGCAGTACAAGTTCCAACTCCGGCAGCTTCGGCAGCGTGGCATCCAACGGTGGCAATACTGCGTTCATCAACTATCTCAACAGTCCGAACCCTGCCAACTACATCTGGTTCACGCCGAGCGACAACCACAACATGCACGACAACTCGATAATCACCGGCGACAACTACCTCGCTAGCCTCCTAATCGGAACAGGGACCTTGTCTAGCCCAAGCCCAGGCACAGTCTTCTCGACCAGCCTCTTCAAACAACCGGGAACACTCCTCTACATCTGGTGGGACGAAAACTCCAACCCGCCAAACGTCCTATACGGANNCGATGAATACAACGCCCTACACACGATCGAGGCCAACTGGGGGCTGCCATACATAACTAACATAGTCGCAACCGACTCCGGAATCACAGACGTTTTCGGTACAACTGGTCCGCTCCCACTGTCCGCGAGTTTCAACGATCTACCTGCAGCTCCGACCACAAACACGCCCGTCACTTTCACCGGGCTCACGACTGGAGGCACCCCACCTTACTCGTACTCGTGGAGTTTCGGCGATAGTGCGACGGCAACCGGCCAATCCGCAGTGCACACCTACAGTTCGGCCGGAACTTTCACTGTAACGCTCACCATCAAGGACGGCGAGTCGCCCCAGCAGACAGCGGTATCAACACAGACGGTCACGGTATCGAGTCCGTCTTCAACTCTCACGACCAGCTTCACGTATGCTCCAAGCCGGCCCAGCACCGGTCAGGCTGTCGCGTTCACCGCCACTGCGTCCGGGGGGGTCTCGCCGTACAACTTCGCATGGAGCTTTGGCGACGGATCGACAGGAACAGGAGCAACCATCACTCATTCCTACGCGGCTATTGGAACGTTCACCGTTGTTCTAGCAACAACAGACAGCGGATCTCCACTTGCCAAAGCAATCTCGACCATGACGGTCACTGTCACGACGGCAACGACCGTTCGGTCTTCGAAACCAAGCTATACACTGAGCTGGCTAGGATACGATTGGGACGGAGGCCACGAAGAGACACTCACTCTCAACGGTCAATTCATCGCATCCCTTCCCGCCGTTGACACCCCACAAAATGGACGTGTCTACGCGCCGTTCAGTCTCAACATTACGCTCCTTATGGTCCCAGGAGTCAACACGCTGGTCATCTCACACGCGAACTGGGACTGTGCAGTGCCCGACAACGTGACCAATCTCCAGGTCACCCTACACGTTGACAACCAGACAGTAGTCCTCTACAGCAATCCGATATCCCAGCCGCTAATGTGCATTCAACAGATAACCTACATCTTCACGGTGCTCTACCCCTTTACACCGACCGCCCCGTACTTGGCGGCGGTCAGCCTCGCGAGACACTACGAGATAGACTCCGGATCATTTGCTCGTACGGTCATGTAACAGCCACTACGAAGAATCATCTCTAAACCCTTTTACACCGGTTTTCTCGCTCGCATCTCTGAATTGCAGACCCGCCGGACCGGCACAGTCAGAGCCTACTGGGAACTGACAAAGCCCAAGATAGTCCTCCTACTCGACTTCACGGCTCTGATGGCGTTTCTCGTACCACTCTCCAGCATCAACATCATCCGGCTGGTCGCTGTCATAGCGGCAGGGACTCTCTCCTCTGGAGGAGCGGGAGCCCTCAACAGCTACCTCGACGAGGATATCGATCGCTCAATGGGACGAACAAGCCGCCGCCCAATACCCCAGGGGGAAGTTTCGCCTATCAGAGCTCTGATCTTCGGAATCTCATTAATAGCAGGAGCTCTCGCAATATCAATCACCCTCCTTCCGCTCATAGCAGGACTTTTCATATTGCTAGGAGCAGCAATCTACGTCCTCTTCTACACCAAATACCTCAAGCGAAGAACAATCCTCAACATCGTGCTAGGAGGATCCGCCGGGAGCTGCGCACCCCTCGCAGGCTGGGCAGCAGCAACGGGAAATCTTGCTTCGCCAGCCCCTTGGCTGATGGCGCTTCTAGTCTTCGTCTGGACGCCCAGCCACTTCTGGGCCCTCGCTATGAGAGCAGTCGGCGACTACACGCGAGTCGGCATCCCAATGCTACCGGTCGTCGTAGGCGAGAAGAAAACCGCTCAATACATCGCTCTCAACACGTTTCTCCTCGTCCCGCTATCATTAGCCCTGGTCCCGTTCGGCTTCGGACTTGTCTATCTGGTCGTAGCAGCGCTTCTAGGGCTTGGAATGATACTCGTTGACCTCAAGCTAGTGGCTAACCCGACCAAGGCTCAAGCATGGACCGCGTTCAAATTCTCCAGCCCCTACCTGGCAATCGTCTTCCTCGCAATGATGCTCGACGTGAGACTACTGCCACACTATCTCGTCTACTAGACGAGCTAGGCTTTCGCGACTAGTCGCACAAAGTTTTGAATGATCGTTCGGCCGTGAGGGTTCTTCTCGTCAGATCTCTCTGGATGAAATTGCAATCCGTAGATCGGACGAGTCTCGTGCGCGATGGCCTCTATTCGAGACGTGGAAGACTCGGCTAGGAGTCGGAACCGGCTGGGAACCCCCGCAAGTGCTTGGCGATGAGACTCGGACACGCGGATAACGCCCGGCAGTCCATCAAAAACCGGATCGTCGTCGACCAGCTTGACATCCCTGAAAGCTCTAACTGAGCGGCCCAGGTCTACGATCTCAGTCCCGTGGGCCGCACCGATGAGTTGGTGGCCGAAGCAGATGCCGAGAAACGGAAGGTCCAGATCTCTGATCATTTCCATCTCGTGCTTGAAAACTGATTTCGTGTCCGACTTCGACAGCATGAAGTTGGACCCTGTAAGAATCGCCACGTCTGGTGATCTGCTGATTACGGCATCTCGAAGGTTCTGGGTCTTGTAATCTAGCATCTCGACCGGTTGGCCAGTGCAACGGGCCAGATTGTGCCGTGCCTGTTTCGCTTTTTCTTCTTCTTTATAGTTGTTAACTACGACGATTTTCAACTGAAAGGTCACAGAGCCGCGAGGAGCTTGTCGATCTCGTCCTCGGTATTGTAGTAGTGTGGTGAGACTCGTATAGCCTTGACTCTACTGGCGACCGTTATGTTGAGTGACTTTAGCTTCTCGAAGGTTCCCCTAGGGTCGGCATCTTCGAAGACGACAATTCCACTCCGGCGATCAGACAGGAGCGGCGTCAGGATTCTCCGTCCTTTCCTCTTCAGGCCGTCGATCAGATGTTCGGTAACCTTGAGGATCCGATGAAACCTCTCTTGCTGATCGTGTTTCAGCGCGTATTCCAGAGCTGCTTTGGCGCCGATGATCGAGACGACTCCCCAGCTTCCACCCTCGAAGCGGGTCGCATCCGATGCTGGCTGCGCATCGTCGATATTGAACGGCTTGCCGAAGAGGTCTTCTTGTCTTTTCATTCTTCTGACGACGGAGTCTTCGACTCCGTGCCAGCCGACGTAGTTGGGATCTAGCTCGTCCAGCTTGTCGCGTCGAGCATACAGGTATGCTGCGCCGTGGGGTCCTTGCATCCACTTGTACATTCCACAGACCAACGCATCCACATCGTCTTGTTTGGCGTTGATGGGGAAGACTCCTAGCCCGTGGAACGAGTCGGCAATGAGGAAAGCATCATGCTCATGCGCGATCTTCGCAATCTCGCGAACCTTTTCCCTGCAGCCATTTGCCCACGAGACATAGTCGACTGAGACGATGGATGTATCGTCGTCGATGGCCCCCTGCCACTGTTCAAGTGGTACAATCCCATCCTCCCTTCTACGCAACAGCCGGACATCCTTGACTCGTCCGTGTCTCTTCTGGAGATGCCAGAGGTAGATGTTAGTCGGAAAATTCAGCTCGCTGACTACAATATTCCCGTTCGGTTTGTATTTGATGCTGCTCGCCAGCGCAATTAGGGCAGAGCTGACGTTTGGCAGGGACGCCACTTCATCTGTGCTCGCGCCGATCATCTTCCCGAAGAGTCTCCGGGACTCAATGATCGTCGGCAACCATTCTTCCCAGTTTTCGCCATAGTCTCGCCAGTCCGTCAGATACTCGTGGATAGCGTTCAGTACACCAATCGACGGAGGGCCAGTCCCGGCGTTGTCGAAATAGGCACGACGTGCGGTTACAGGTATTTCCTTCCGGACGAGGTCGATGTTCAAATGGTCGCCATCTGCTTGCTGACGATTCGCCTCGTATTTCACTATAAGGGCAGCGTTCAAGCACAAACGAAACGAAGACGTGTTGTCTCCGGGATACTCCTATATGCCACCGCCAGCATCAATTTATGTCCAGTAGACGTCGGCTTGTAACGAGCGAGGCGTCGAGAGAGGTCAGATAGGGGTCTCATATGGGGCGCAAGAAGAAGAAGAGAGAGAACAGCTTCGACACGATTCTCGACCAGTCACTCGAAAAGCCCAGCTCGCGGCTTTCACCAAGGAGTTCTGCAAAGACGTGGCCAAGACGCCACATACGCCTCGTCCTCTCACTATCCATCCTCGTGGTCATTGGGCTCGGCACAACGGTCTGGGCTTGGCAGAGCGATCTCTTGTTCCCGGCGGCCAGCCCACACGGGATGAGAGCCGTGCTGGTTGACGGACTCTCCGTAAGCTATCCCGACCCTGCATTCACAAACAACGTGACAAAGACGCTCACTTCCGCCGGGTACACGGTCGACTATATTGGTCCAGACAAGTTCACGGTAGACACTTTTGCAAATCTTCCCTCCGAGGGTTACAGTCTAGTCATAATCCGAGCTCATACTGCACATTCGGCTATCATCACGCCAGAGACCTACAGCAGCTCCAAGTACGTCTTCGAGCAGCTGACTGGCAGCATAGTCCCTGCCACGATCGGCACATCAGCGGAGTATTTCGCGGTCACGTCCCAGTACATCAGTAGCGAGTTTCATGGAAAGTTCCCCAACTCGATTATCGTTCTGATGGGCTGCGGCGATCCAGGCGACCGCGAGACGTTTGCCGCGGCCTTTGCGGATAGAGGCGCAAGCTACCTGATAGGATACGACAATTCTGTCAGTGCGGCATATACGGACTCCGACACGTCCACCCTCATCTCGGCACTCGCCCACGGAAACACAGTAGCCCAGTCCGTCAGCATAGCCTCGGGCACCGATCCCGTCTATCACGGCCAGTTCGGGTTCGTAGAGGCGAGCAGCATTTCACAGCAGAGGATTACGAGCTTCCTGTCCGAGATAGCCCTCTTCGCGACCTTCGGAATAATAGTCGTGTTCGGCCCGCTGTCGGTATTCCTGATTCCGAAACTGCTGTCCAGACGATAAGAACGCCCGCCCGAGTCCCCTCCTAGGTGCTGGACTTTGGTTTAGTGTGGAACCGTCGACCCTTTGGGCTTCACGGTAAGGTTGACTATATCCGATTGCGCATCAGTTGGCCGGATTAGTGGGCGGTATGGGTCTTCCTGAAAAGATCAAGCAGATTGAAGACGAGATGGCGAAGACCCAGATCCACAAGCACACCGAACATCACATTGGTCTCTTGAAGGCGAAGCTGGCAAGACTTCGGGCTGAGCTTGAAGCGTCAACCTCGAAGGGCGGCGGTCCCGCTTTCGAGATTCGAAAGGGAGGCGACGCGACGGTTGTTCTGATAGGCTTGCCCAGCGTTGGCAAGTCCACAATTCTCAACCATCTTACGAATGCGAAGTCTAAGGTTGCCGCCTACGCTTTCACGACCCTGACAGTTGTGCCCGGAATTCTCCGCCACAACGGTGCGGACATTCAGATTCTAGATCTGCCTGGAATCATCAGCGGCGCCTCTTCGGGAAAGGGAAGAGGACGGAGAGTCCTCTCGGTGGCTCGAAACGCGGACCTGATTCTGCTGGTCTTGGACGTCTTCCAGCCGGGACAGATCGACCTGTTGATGCACGAGCTTCACGAGATGGGAATCCGGATCAACCAGAAACCACCAGATGTGGTAATCACAAAGTCGAACAAGGGGGGCCTAGCGGTCACTACTAGTGTCAAGCTGACGAAGCTTTCTCAATCCACCGTCAAGGGAATTGCCGAGGCGTACGGACTGAGCAATGGTAGCATTCTGATACGCGAGGACATCACCGACGACCAGTTGATCGATGTCCTGACGGGAAATAGAAGATATGCCCCCGCACTGGTTGTTCTGAACAAGGTCGATCTCGTCAACGAGCAATATCTCGCCGTGGTGAAGAAACAGGTTGGGACAAGCTTTGTGCCCATTGCAGCAGAGAAGGGGTTGAACATGGACCTGCTGATCGAAAAGATCTGGGAGACGCTGAACTTCATCCGGATCTATCTGAAGCGTCCGGATGGTGAGCCAGATTTTGAGAAGCCGTTGATCCTTCCCGCTGGTTCGACTTTGAGAGATGTCTNNTAAGATTCATCCAAGATTTACCGAGGGCGCGAGGTATGCGCTGGTTTCTGGCGCGAGCGTGAAGTATGAGGGTCAGAGGGTCGGACTGGACCACGTCCCGGTCGACAGGGATATCGTTACGATAATGAGATAGTCCGGCATAAGCTGGACTATAGCTCGCGGCACGAATTCGATAAGATGCGTGAGGCGGTTCTAGAACAAGGAACTGATCTGGTTCTCGTCTTCTTTCCTACGTTTCAGATAACCTCTGTTCCACGCGAAGCCTACCAGACCGACGACCCCTGCAATAGAGGCGCCTGCGACTGTCAGCCTACCAAAGTTCGAACTGAGCCATGGAAGCTTGACTTCGAAGGCGGCGATTGCTGATGCATCGAATGGGCCCTGCTCGTGAGCTCTCGCGCTAACCAGATATGTTCCGAGGAGTGAAGTGCTTGGGATTGTGTAGCTCGCCTTGTAGAGGCCGGTTCCGATGGACTGCGCTGCCATTGTGAGGTTCGTGCCGTCAGGTCTGAAGAGAACGACTTGGAGCTGGACGTTCTGAGGTTCCGTTGGCACACCGTTGAACGTTGTGAGGATGTAAGCGACGGCCGTGTCTCCGTGGAAGTATATCGTGCCCATGTCGATGCTGACCGCTAGGCTTCCGGTTGGCGTAGGTTGGACCGTGAAAGTGGCCGAGGCGTGAGCTCCCGAGTTCGGATCGAACACGTATACTTGGTGGCTGCCTAGCTGGGAGACTGGTACGTCGAAGACGAAGGTGAAGCTTCCGTTGCTGGTATAGACGAACCCGGACAGCATATTGTCGAACTCGACGTAGATTGTGGTCGGATAGTAGTATGGGTACTGTTGTAAGGAAATGAATCCCGTTCCTTGAACCGTGACCTTTGTCCCCACTTGACCCGCTACGGGGTCTAGAGTGACGACCGGGGGTGGGAGAACCGTAACCATGCCGTCGGTCAGACTATTGTCAGCCGGCGTCGGATCCACTTCTCCCGCTGGGAGGGAGACCGTGGCTGAGATGGTGTAGTTACCGGCCGAGTAGCCCGCAGTGTCCCATTGTAATATCTCGGAGTAGTTGTAGAAGCAGAATTGCGATTGGGGTGGACAGGCTTGGAGGAAGATTCCGGTGAGTGTAGCGACTGGTTTGCCGTTTGCAAAGACTGTTACGCTGACTGTTTCGTTGTCCAGACCGTTGTTCGAAACGAAGACTTGGATGGGAAGCATCTCAGTAGAAACTACTCTCTGCGATTGGGGAATGATTCCGTTTAGGCTGACATCGTGGGCGGGCAGTTGCTTCACCGTGATTGTGACTATCTTTGACGAATAAAGACCGGCGTTGTCTTGGACGGTTAGAGTGACACTGTAGGTCCCGCCGCTGATGTAGACATGGCTGGC
>DAFH01000106.1:651-5544 GCA_002495485.1 Candidatus Bathyarchaeota archaeon UBA185 | reverse complement strand
CTTCTTGTCCAGATCGGACAATGTCTGTTCAAGCTCTCGCTTTCCCCCATGCGAGGAGAAGTCGAAGCGCTCTATTCGAGCGTCCACTGGTCTCGCGCGGCCGTGGATTACGAACTTGCGCCTGTCGAGAAGTATTCTTCCAGGGCTTCCAGGGACCTGGAAGCTCACCATGAAGACGGCGTTCTGTTTCTTCGCAGCGACGTTCTCCATGTAAAAGACCGACGCTCCACCTTTGAGCATTCCTGCTGGAGAGATTATCACGCCTGGCGTCTTGGCTGCCTTCCTGCGGTCATTCCAGCCGTCGACCCAGTGAGCCATCTTACTAGCCCTTTCGAAGACCCTCGCGTCGCGCAACGCCTCGGGATGCTTCAACAGCAACTCCATCGCATCAAGTGCCATACCGTCAACGAAGACGGGATGCTCAAAATGGAACGCGGAGAGAATGCTGAGAAGCTCTTGCGATCGGCCCACACCAAAAGCCGGGACAAGAACCACACCACCACCTTCGACGACCTCGGTTACCTTTTCAACGAATTCCTTCTCAAGTCCTTCTCGGACGGGATGATCCTCCGTCGCATATGTGCCTTCCATGATGATTGCGTCGAGATTCTTGTATTCAGGATCGGCACCGTCAACCAGCCTCGTCGGCTGGCGGTTGAAGTCGCCAGTGTACAGTAGTCTCTTGCCATCGCTCTGAACGATTCCCTGCGCACTACCCGGGATGTGCCCAGCGTNNCCGATATCGACGGCCTGTCGGTATTGCAATTCTCGCTGGTGCTTCAACATCGTCTGGAGATCGATGTACTCGTAGGGGGCGTAGTACCCGCTCAGTTTCAGAAAGTCCTTGATTATGAGACTGGTGAGAGTAAAGGTTGGCTGAACACCGTATAGAGGAACTCCACCCCCAATGTAGAAGATCGGGGCAGAGCCGACATGGTCTAGATGAGCATGCGTTAGAACAATTGCTTCAACCTCTTTCGGTGGGATATGCATCGGAAATCCTACGTGATGGTTGACCATCACGCCGTAGTCAAGTACGAGGTTCTTCTCTCCGACGCTGACGGCGAACGCGGACCTGCCTACTTCCTGGCAGGCACCCATGAATCGAATCTTCATACGAACACCGAGTCAGACCGACACTGAAACATTTGATGACTCGAAACTCTAACTCGGAAAACAGCCGCGAACACTACCATAAAAGCCCTACAATTCTCCCGAAAAACAGGACAAGTTTAAGCAACGGCATGCACTGATACGTCTGTAAGTGGATCTGGTGACAGTCCGCCTTCTAGTCGACTCGAAGAATCTTCGAGGGTCAACCCTAGTGACCGGTTTCCACGGCGTCGGACNNAGGGTTTATCGACGTCTCAAACCCGCCTCCCTGGGCTGGGACTGCCGAGGGCGGCCTTGTCACGCCCTTCGAAATTTATCGCAAGAGGAAGACGGTGCTGGTGAAGCTCGAATTCTCTCCCCACCGATCCGAAGAGGCGGAATTCGCCAAGGCTCTTTCCGACTGGGCGGTCCAGAACAAGTTCAAGGACGCAATTCTGATCGGTGGCTTGGACTTGGCGTACAAACAGGCAAGAGACGACTTTTGTGTCGTCCCCACAGGGGCGTACTTAGACAGGGCCAAGATCTTCAAAGCACNNCCATTCTCGAGCCAGGGCTTCTAGTATACGGCCCGTTGGCGATAATGCTCAACGAATTCGAGATCCATGATTTCCCCGCGATAGCAGTGCTACCTTACGCCGAGCCTGCAAGAGCCGACCCTGCTGCAGCAGCGCTGGCGATTCGGAAGATCTCGAAGGCGTATAACTTCAATGTTGAAGTCTCAGACTTGGTAAAGGATGCCAAGTTTATCGAGCGAGAATTCGACCAGAAATCTCGATTGACACGCAAGTCCTTGCAAAGAATGTACGCCTAACGCTCTGTGGACGCTCTACGCTCAATAGACTTTATGATCGCTTGCGGCTTCAACTTCTTTCCATCTAGAACTACCGTCTTGCTCTTCCCAACCAGGCTCAGCAACTCAGCGGATACGCACCGTCCGAACTCGCCGTCGGAGACGATGATCACTCTTCGGGGGCGGAGTGATTTGACAAACTCTGCAACGTCCCGAGCTTTCGAATGATACAGGCTTGGATCTCCGACATCTCGACCCTCTGTCTGGGCTATGGGAAACGTTTCATCGAGCTCGATAGGCACTGCTCCCCATGACGATGAGTAGTAGCAGATCGATATCTTCGGGTTATCGTCGAACGAGTTTGCGATCACACGGTATCGTGGATCCTCGTGGAAGGGTCTCCGCCAACGACCTGGAAGGCACAGCACCAGCCTGGCGTACTCGGCAACGGACCGCAACAGCGTGGTCTTGTACCTCCTAGCCTCGGGCCTATCCTCACTGGAAGCTCCCAAGTGAAATATCCCATGAGGCTTGACCGTCGGCGTAGACCTTTCTAGGAAAGGCGAATGGGCCCTCATTCGTTCGAGACAGTCCATGAGGGAGGGATGTGCTCTTGCTCGAAGGTCCAATAGTTCCCAAAGCCTGCCTCTCCGAATGTGCTCTCTAATTCGCCTCAGTTCCGCGAAACAGGCCCAGAGATTGTGCTGTACCAGAAGTAGCTCTCGTGTTTTGGGACCGGCCTTCAAGACCTCTATGGGATTCCTTTCTACGCACGTTGGGCATGGACAGGCAAACTCGGTCATCTCGCTTAGAAGCAGAGTCCCTTCGGAAGTTAGGTATCGACCGGCCCGAGCGTAGAGCGCATAGGCGGCTGAGTCGAACAGATCGCAGCCAAGAGCCACTAGGAAGGGGAATAGAACCGGATGACCTGCCCCGAATAGATGCAGAGGCTTCCCGCTGGGGAGGACTTTCTTTGCGGCCATTATCATCTCGACGAGAACATCGTATCGCTGGGATTCCATGAGTTCGGTAGGGCTTCCCAAGGCGTAGATCGGAAAATCTCTCTTCGACATCTCGATCGCTGACCTTTCAACTTCTTGAAGATAGACGCCGCCTTGTACCGGACCCATCCAGAGAATGTCGTTCCGAGTCATCGATTGCTTAGCCTGATCTGCTCTCCTCACGGTTTCATCGACGGTCCATCGAGCCCGCTCGGGCTGGGCCCGGAACCCCGTGGGAACGTCAAGGATTACGCCGATGTCGGTATTGATCTTTTCCTGGTAGCGAACAATTTCAATTGGTTTCACCCCGACTTCTCCGTATTCCAGGATCTGGTAAGCGCCTGAATCCGTTGCGACACTTTGATCGAAACTCAGTGTTTCGTGAACGTCAGCGGGCTTGGCACCGAGACTTCCTCTCTTCAAGAGATACGAGTTGGTCATCACGGCGCCGATTCCTGCCTTCTGGAAAAATATCGGGTCCAGAATCTGGTAGTGCGGGTCCAAGACCGGAAACATGTGCGGAGTCGTGAAGGCTCCGCTCTTCGTCTTGACTCTGCCGACTCTACCTAGGAGGTCTTTGGCCTGGACCTGAAAACTCATTCTGGAGTCTTAGGCTTTGAGACCCTTTTCTCGAATGAACTCGTCGTAGACGCGCTGCACTCTCTCCGCGGCGGGTCCAGACCCTTCGATGATGCCTCTCTCGTTAAGCCGGATTCGGTCCATAACGACGATCACACCAGCATCATCCATAACCCGTACCATTCTGGGAAAGACTCGTTCGAGCCTTTCGCCTAGACTCTGAAGATCGAAGGGTTTCTCAAAGCTGGAAATCTGGAGGATCGTGCTTCCGTTGAGGAACAGCTTGTGGATCTCTCCAGCCTGCTCGCTCTTGGCGTTTGTCAGGCAGACGCTCAGATTCTCGGTGTCAACTCCGGTAAGGGTTCCAACGTAGGTCTTGCCTTGGTTCGTTACGATGCTGACGTGCTTCTGGAGCAGATTGGACAGCTCCTCCATGAACTTCCGGCCCGCAGTCGAGGACATTTTCAGCTAACCTTGAGCCCGGGACGGCCCGCCGCTATATCATGTTTGGTTCAACCCACCTCGTACAGCTTTCGCATTCGAGAGAATGGCACGTGCTTCTCGAGAGTCGCGAGCGGTTCGAACTACCCTGAGGTCTTCGAGAGCGAGTCTTGCGCTGCAATTCGGGCATGACTTGCTCCTGTAACGAGTATCCGCGATAATCAGAGAATGGCAACGTGGACACTCTCCGACGACGTAACGATCTTTCACAGAATACTCCTCGAGAGTTCGATGGGATCGTACCTTCCAAGCCAGTCAGGCNNCGATGGGATCGTGCCTTCCAAGCCAGTCGGGCGTCTGTCCGTCCCATGCCTGCTTTGCTGACAAGAGGCGTAGAGCCTTCTGAAGCATTTGTGCGGGACTCTTTCCAGTGCAGTCGATCTGGTAAACCCTCCTAGGACCCAAGAATCTCACGGATTCGTAGAGGGAAAGATCGACTAGCTCTGACTCAACATTTTCCCAAATCTTCTGCTTCGGCCATTTCCGCGCTTTGAGCCGCTTGGCCAGGGCAGCCGGGTCCAGACGAACGACTATCGCCACCATTCCACGGCTCTTGGGCATGAATCTTCCGAGCCAATGCGTTTCGATAACGACGCTCTCTCTCCTGTATGATTCGAGAAGCTTGCTGAGGAAGGCATGGACACGCTGTTCGTCCATCACGTATGATTGTCTCGATCGGTCGTACCGACGATAGAGCTTCTCAGTTCTCACGAGCTCTCCGAGGTTGAGCAAAATAGACTGGGTCTTATTGGCAAGTAATCTCGCTAGGGCGGTCTTCCCTACGCCAGGGGTTCCGGTTACGATGATGATTCTTTGCAAGCTTGGTCTGGTGCTCCGGCCGGGATTGTCAGCTCTCTGGACGCTTTTGAACCCGGGTCGCCGGATCGAGAGTCCGGCATACTTTCGGCC
>DAFH01000106.1:0-603 GCA_002495485.1 Candidatus Bathyarchaeota archaeon UBA185 | reverse complement strand
TCCTCAAGATCATCGAAGCAACTTCAACTGCTGAGCCAATCGCGTGCTCCTTGACCTTGACCGGTTCTAGAACTCCTTCTTTCATCATATCCGTGATCTCGCCCGTGTAGACGTTGATGCCGCTCCAGAGACCCTTAGTCTCGTGGGCGGCTCTGAGTCCTACCAGGATGTCGATCTGTTCTAGCCCTGCGTTGTCAGACAGTGTTCGCGGAATGGCCTCCATGGCGTCGGCGAACGCTTCCACTGCCAGCTGTTCTCTTCCACCTATCTTTGTTGCATAGTCACGGATTCTCTTGGCGATCTCGGTTNNACGTCGATGACGACCGAGAGCGCGTCTTTCAAGGATCTCTCCGCTTCGTCTACCATTCTTTCCAGACCTGCGCGAATTAAGATGCTGACTGATTTGGGATCTTTCGCGTCCTCGACGAAGACCATCTTATCGTCACCTATCTTTCGTTCCTCGACGAGCCCCGCTGCTCCCAGATCACTGGCTCGCATGTCTTCGAGGTTCGTGACGATTCTGCCTCCCGTCGCGCGAGAGAGCTTCTCAATGTCAGATTTCTTGATTCGTCTCGCGGCTAGAATCCCCTGTTTTGCCATGAA
>DAFH01000165.1:3041-7718 GCA_002495485.1 Candidatus Bathyarchaeota archaeon UBA185 | reverse complement strand
TTTCCATCTCCGCCAGCCCGACGACTCTGACCGAACTTTCCGGCGCAAAGTCGAACTCTACGATCACACTCTCCAGCCTCAACGGGTTCACCGGAACAATAACTCTCGCCGGTTCAAACTCCCCAACCGGCCCGACACTCACGCTCAATCCAACAAGCGTCACTCTCGCATCAGGAAACAAGATCAACTCAACCCTAACGGTNNACCACCACTCCAACGGGCAACTATACTCTCACAGTCAACGGATCAAATGGAACACTATCCCACAGCACAAGCATATCGCTGATCGTACAGGACTACACGATCACATCGACCCCGCCTAACATCAAGACCGACGCGGGAGCCGCGGCGACCTCCACGATAACCATCAACCCAACCAACCACTTCGCCGGAATGGTTTCGCTCACTGTAACAGGCACATCAGGCCTCATAACCGGCATCAACCCAACCACCATAACAGAATCAGGACCGGCAACACTAACCGTGAATGCATCTGGAACCAGCAACTATACAGCGACAGTGACCANNCTCAAGCCTAGCCCACAACGTGACCGTCAGCGTCCAGATCGTCGATTTCACCACGACTGCCAGCAATCCAACGCCTGCCAAAGCAAACTCTCAAGCAACCTCCACGATCACCGTCACCGCGCTGAACCATTTTACCGGCACAGTGAGTCTCACGGACACCGTTCCCACCGGTCTCACCTGCGGCCCGATAACGCCGAGCACCATAACCGGTACAGGCACAGCAACCGTATCATGCACCGCCGCGACAGCAGGAAACTATTCTCTTACGGTAACGGGCACGAGCAGTCTTCTAGCTCACTCGGCAACTGCGGTCTTAATGTTCCAAGACTTCAACATCACGTCCTCGTCTCCTTCCACGGTCTACGCAGGCGAACCCGCAACATCCACCATTACAGTTGTTGGACACAACCACTTCGCCAGTGCCGTCATTCTGACGGACACTGTTCCGACCAGTCTGACATGTAACGCGATCACTCCGACCAGTATCACCGGGTCCGGCACGGCTACGCTGTCATGTAGATCCACCCTCGCCGGCAACTATACGGTGACGATAACCGGAACGAGCAACCCGCTATCACACAGCACGGTAGCAACCTTCCAGTCCTGGGACTTTGCCATCACCGTTACATCGCCCCTCGCGACCAGCCTCTACGGCTCAGCGACGGCCAACATCACCGTGACATCCCTCAACCACTTCAACCAACTCGTCTCACTGACAGCATCCAACATAACGCCTCCAGGCTTGAACTGCGGGGATATCCTACCCAGCATCATAGCCGGTACAGGGACCGCGACTATTTCTTGCAGCGGAGACACAGTCGGCAACTACACAATAACACTAACCGGAACAAGTGGCACCCTTTCGCACAACACAACGTTACTTTTGACCGTCCATTCGGGGTCCGTTGGAGGGACCGTGGTCCAGATCGACGGGATCAAACTACTATCCCAATACACCAAAATTGCAGCATTCCTCGTAATCATAATTACCATAGGATCAGCAATCCCTCTGATCTGGAACAGGCGAGCGCGAAGACACTATAACCCATCACTTTCCCAACCCCCACTTCTAGGACGTAACGCTGGTTTGCGTTTGTCTCGACGTTCGCCCAACATGCCTGCATGGCTCGGGCGCGCTCCGGATATCTGCCATCGAGGCTGAGAACCTATGAAGAGAATCTCCAAGGCGGATCTCCGACATTCCTCCAATCACATCGCTAGGATACTTGTGTGCGGGCTATTACTGCTGAGTCTGGTCCCGAGCTTCTTGACGCTTGCAAATCCCGCGGCGAATGAGAGCAACCCCGTATATTCTCAGTCACATGTTGCAACAACTTCTGATTTGACACTGTACGAGTCGTCATTCCAGAACTTCGGCTTCTATGCTCAAGGANNCAAGGAAGATATTGGATATTCTACGAGGATTCTGCCGTAAATTGTGAGGGGGAAGGCGGCTGTCTCTTCTATACTTCCAGTGTTAACGCGGCCTCTTGGGCGAGTCCCACAAACGTGGGAATTCACGTCACAGACAGCGACTGGTCCATCGTGACCAACAACACTTACGTGTTCTATGCCAGATACAACGAATCCACCTTCGACTCCTACTGTAGCAGGAGACTGCTGTTTGGGTATGGTGGAGTCAACGCCAACGGATCGATATCATGGCAACACGAGCAGACAGTTAGATCTCCGAATCAGACGCTGGCGTTTCCAAACGAGGTCGTCAGAGTCGACGCGAACAATCAGGTCTGGATAGGCTATCAAGAGGATAGTCATTGTGGCGGGACGGGAATACAAATCCCGCGGATAGTCCATTCTAGCGGCACGAACTATTCGATATGGACCGGCGACACGGTTCTCTCCACCGCTCACAGCAGAAACTGGGACGTCGACATTGCCACGCTGTCCGGAGGAGAGGTCTACGCCGCCTACTGGATCAACACGCTTGACATTCACGGGCGGATCTTCAACGGCACCGCATGGAGTGCTGACGAGCAAATCTCGTCCCCGACAGACGCAACTGACGTGAATTCGTTCGTCTTTGCCTCAGGCAATACGGTTTACGCCATATGGCACGATTCAAACAGCGGAATGCTACGCTTCGCTGCAAGGTCCGCAACCGGAACATGGAGCATCAGCGACATTGGCCCCGGAGAGGTAAAATCAAACGGGTCCAGGTACTCGCTTCCCATAACGGCCACGTTTAACCCATCGAGCTCAAAGTTCTACATTTACTGGTACAACGCGACTAGGCAGGCGATTGACCAATGGGCAGGCTCTGCCAACAACTGGACTATGACACCAAGCGTCTTCACCACAGGACAAGCCTTGGGGGAGTATACGATCACCAGCTACTACAAGACGGCTACCGTTGGAACCAACAGCACCTTCGGAGTGATGTGGGTGGACCAGGTGTCTGCCCCTTACCAGCTGAACTTCGGACTCGTAGTATCCCCTACGCCTACCCCACCACCCGGGCTGTACTTCGATTACATCTTGACCATTATGCTAGAGAACGAAGGACTCAATGACACCTACGGGTCTCACTGTCGCGGCAACTGCACCTACATCACCAAATTGGCCGACACCTACGGGCTTTCACTGCAATACTCGTCCATAGGGCATCCGAGCCTTCCGAACTATCTCGGTCTAACCAGCGGAGGAAACTATGACTCTATCCCATTCGATGAGGACTGCTATCCCCAATTCAGCGGCTGCGTCATCCCGGCACACAACATGGTCGACAGCCTGGAGAGCGCGGGACTAACATGGAAGGCGTACATGGAAGACTATGGAGGAGGCTGCTCACTCGCGCGCGGATCAAATGACTACATCAACAGTCATAACCCATTCGTCTACTATTCTGACATTTACGGAAACGCGACTCGATGCAACAGAATAGTTGACGCGAATCCGGGTGGGAGCGGTTACCTCGCGCTCCCGACGCAACTCCTATCAGACTTGGGCTCAACCGCCAACGCGTCCAACTACATGTGGTTGAGCCCGAACCTCTGCGACGACGGACATGACACATGTGCCCCTCTGAACAATTTTGTCTCCCAACAGAACCAATACTTGTCCATACTCGTCCCCAAGATCCTGAACAGCACGATATTCAGGACGCAACGGGCAGCCCTCCTCATCACATGGGACGAATCGACCACAATGGCCAACAACATCGTCACGACAATCTGGGCAGGCACCATTGCTAGGCTCGGATACCAGTCCAGCATACCGTACAGCGTCTATTCAGCAGCCAAGACGGTTGAGACCAACTGGGGCCTTCCCACCTTGACGACATACGACTCCTCAGCACAGCCTATGACCGAGTTCCTTGCAACATCAACGTCGGTAGGGGGCTATGCCATCCCAGTAGATACGCTGGCCTTAACCCTCCCACTATTACTAACTCCAGTCATACTAGTGGTGGGGCTGATTCCACTCTACACAAGACCAAGAAATTGTGAGCGACCGTCCCCGCGGAGAGAATCACCCAAAGGCAGAAAACCCTAGCCCGCAACCAACCCTGAAATTCTCGTCTACCCTCTCTGGTCGTTTCGTCTTGCCCGCTCACACCTTCACACTAGATTCATCTTTCACAGTTCGGAGAACTATTATCGTCTCAGTCCCCGCGATTCCCTCGATTGTTCCGATCTCATCGATAATCCTGCTCAACTCCTCCGTGCCTCCTGTCCGAATCTTCAAGATTGAATAGTACTGACCAGTCACATCATAGATCTCGTAGATATCATCCAGCCGCTTTAACGCGTCCAGCATGCCGGGAAGACTCTTGGGGTTGGCCCGGACCAACATGATTGCCGTCAGGTTCTTTCCCACCGCTTTCGGATCTACGATTGCCATGAAGCCCCGAAGAACGCCTTTCTCTTGGAGCTTCTTGACTCTCACGAAGACAGTGGCCTCGCTGACTCCGACTTCCTTGCCAATCGTCTTGAACGCCGCCCGCGCATCCTTCTGTAGCTCGCGCAAAATCTTCCTGTCAACCTCATCCAAGTCCATGAATCAACACGCTATAGACGACAGCCGGGTCGCACATCATAAATGAGTGTTGAATCCATATGAAAGGCTAACCCTTATTAGGGATTCAACAGCGCCACCGCCTTCCACAGTAACAAATCAACATCGACACCC
>DAFH01000165.1:0-2994 GCA_002495485.1 Candidatus Bathyarchaeota archaeon UBA185 | reverse complement strand
CATCCAAGAAAAATCCCGGCAGATCGGTGCCGTAGGCCATCACACGATTAAGGCCGAGAGAGAATTCATTGAAGACTACGTGTTCCCGGCGATAAAGGCAAACGCGCTCTATGAAGGAAAATACCCCATGAGCACGGCAATCGCGCGTCCGCTCATCGCGCAAAAACTGGTTGAAGTTGCACACGAGGAGAGAGCCACAGCAGTGGCGCACGGATGTACAGGCAAGGGAAACGACCAGGTTCGATTCGAGGTGGCCATCAGAGCCCAAGACCCCAACCTCAAGATAATAGCACCAATGAGGGAGTGGAACCTCTCGAGAGAGGCGGAGATCCGCTACGCCAACGAGCATGGAATACCTGTACCCGCGGACCTTGACAATTCCTACAGCGTAGACCAGAACCTCTGGGGGCGATCCATAGAGTGTGGAATACTCGAAGACCCGTCAGCCGAACCCCCAGCTGAAGTCTACGAGTGGACGAGCCCACCGGAAGAAGCGCTTGAAAGGCCCGTATACCTGACAATTCAGTTCGACAACGGTATACCGGTGGCAGTTGACGATCGACGACTACCGCCAGTTGAGATCATCAGGGAGCTCAACCTTCAAGGGGGAAGACACGGAGTCGGAAGAATAGACCATTTGGAGGACAGACTCGTGGGGATCAAATCACGAGAGATCTATGAATGCCCTGCAGCAACAATCCTCATCGAAGCGCACAGAGAACTCGAAAAGACCGTTCTGACGCGCCATGAGATCTGGTTCAAGGAGACAATCGACTCCGAATGGGCGCGACTCGTCTACACCGGCCTCTGGCACGACCCGCTCAAAGAAGACCTTGACGCTTTCATCGAGAAGACCCAGGAAAGGGTCACGGGGACCGTCCGGCTCAAACTCTACAAGGGAACCGCCCGAGTCGTCGGCAGAAGCTCTGTCTACTCCATCTATGATGCGGACCTCGCAACATACAGCGCCGCGTCAACGTTCAACCAGGCCTGGTCGGAGGGGTTCATCCAAATCTGGGGAATGCCAACGGTTGTCGCGAACATCAAGAGCAGACAGAACCGCGCGAAAATTGTCAAACCTGCCGCCCAGGCTGGCGCCTCTCTTCAGCAGAACCTGTGATAATCGGTCGGAGGTGAGACTCTGTCAAGTGAGAAATGTCCTGATTGCGACGCCTCGATCGCCATAGCGGACGATGCTCTCAAAGGAGAGATCGTCACCTGCCCAGACTGCGGCCTAGACTACGAAATAGTAACGGCAGGGCCAACACCGACCATCAAGCCGCTCGTGATCGAGAAGGAAGACTGGGGCGAGTAGACCATGGTACAGATCGGTCTACTCTACGACCAGCTTCGACCCGATGAAAGACTGATAATCGAAGCGGCCAAAAGAAAATCTGTCGACCTGCAACTATACGACACAGACTCGAGGCCCTTCGACGTCACAAGAGAAAGCAACGGATTAACCGCTGACGTGTTCCTCCAGCGGTGCATATCCTACTTCCGAGCAGTGCACATTGCGGCAACTCTGGAATCCAACGGAAAACTGGTGGTCAACTCCTACTCCACGATGTCCGTCTGCGGAAACAAACTTCTAGCCTCTCTAAGACTCCGACAGGCGGGAGTACCCACCCCGCACACTATGCTAGCATTTACCGGGGACGCGGCAATCAAAGCTCTAGACAAGCTCGGGTACCCGGCCATCATCAAGCCGGTCGTCGGGAGCTGGGGCCGGCTCGTGGCCCAGATCAACGATCCGGGCACCGCGAGATCGCTGATCGAGGCACGCGAGTACATGCACCCAATCCAGCAGGTNNTACTATCTCCAAGAGAAGATCAAACGGCCCAACCGCGACATCAGATGCTACGTTATAGGCGATGAGGCCGTCGCTGCCATCTACAGAAACGCGCCGCCAGCAGACTGGCGCACCAACACTGCCCTAGGCGGACAGGCAGAGAACTGCGAAATCACGCCAGAGCTTGCGGAGATCAGCGTGAAGGCCGCACAGTCAGTTGGAGAGGGAGCCTTCGGAGTCGACCTTATGGAGACGGAGAATGGGCTAGTGGTGCACGAGGTCAATCACACGACAGAGTTCAAGAACACGGTGCGGGTCACCAAGGTAGACATACCTGGCATGATACTTGACTACGCCAGTGCCCGGGCCAGGAAATGAAAGCCTCCATAATGGGAGGCTCCGGCTACGTGGGAGGAGAGCTACTCCGTCTGCTCGCGCGCCATCCTGAAACGACAATCCAAACCGTAACGTCACAGCGACACGCTGGCGAGCCCGTCTACAGGGTCCATCCCAATCTGCGCGGCACGACCAGCATGAGATTCCAAAAGGACAATCTTGAATGCGCACGAGACAGTGATGTCGTCTTTACGGCACTACCTCACGGGAAGACGATGACTATCGTTCCGAAACTCTTGGAGACGGGAACAAGGGTCATCGACCTAGCCGCGGACTATCGTCTTAGAGATGCGGAAACGTACGAGAAGTACTACTCCCGCAAGCACGAGAACCCTGATCTTCTGGCGAGGGCAACATACGGGCTTCCTGAACTCCATCGAGATACTATTAGGAAGTCGAGCCTGGTCGCCACACCGGGATGCATGGCCACAGCGGCCACTCTAGGCCTAGCGCCAATCGTCGCAAACAACATGCTCTCAACATCTACGGTTGTGGTAGACGCCAAGATTGGCTCCTCGGGAGCTGGAAGCTCGCCCACGACCGGAAGCCACCACTGAGAGAGGTCGGAGGGAGTAAGGCCGTACAAGTCCTCGGGACACCGCCACACGGGCGAGATTGAGCAAGAACTCAACGGTCTGAGTGAATCGCGAGTCAAGATCGCTTTCACCCCCCATGCGGTCGACATGGTGAGAGGAATCCTCGCCACATCCCACTGTTTCGTAAAGCCTGGCGTAGAGAAGAAGGATGTCTGGAAGGCTTACCGCTCAAAATATGAGGAGGAGCCTTTCGTCCGAATGGTTTCGGA
>DAFH01000172.1:42330-45349 GCA_002495485.1 Candidatus Bathyarchaeota archaeon UBA185 | reverse complement strand
TGACGTGCCAGAGATGCTCTGGACGAGAGAAGTAGAAGGCCAGCTCATCAAAGAGATCGACCAGATAGTGAAGGGCGCTCCCCTACAGCAAGCGACCGCCTAGACTCAACACTCCACACAGCTTGCCCCTCTACCCGTAGAGGGGTATCGTTCACGGCGAGGCCTAGCGTAGCTTCGAAATTATTCTCTAGGTTTCCACGTGGACGCGTCATACAGGAGCTGATGTCATCTAGGTCCTTCCCAAGACGTTACGGGAAAAGAGTCGTATCTGAGAGATCAAGTTCTCGGTTGACCATAATCCTCCGGGTGGCACGAAGGTGAGTATGAATTCTCTGCAGCCAGCCTCTCGATATTTTTCGACCTGTTCGATGCAGTCCTCGCTGGTCCCGTGTATCGCCGTGTTGTAAGCGTCCTCTTCCGGGATGNNCTTGAGCTATTCTGCGGATCGTTTCTCTCTGGTTCTTTGGATTTGGAGTATCCTCCCAGATCCGGCCTGGATGATTGGTTGAGGGATCGACCTTCTTCAAGGCTTCAGGATTCAGCGCTAGGAAGTATTTCGCGGGTCCCAGAACATTCCGGTTTGCTTCCTTGCGTCTTGTCGAGATCGACGCGAGTGTGTAGTAAGCCGGATTGAACGCTTTCAAGTCTCGTCGCGCCTTACGAGCTGATTCTTGAATGACGTAAAGATCTNNCAGTGTGGAAGCCAACCGTCTGATGCTTCTCCCGCCAGTCGCAGCATCTTTGGTCCGAATGCGGCCAGGTAGATCGGCGGGAGGGGATGTTGGTCCTGGCCCGCTTGCAGGTAGGCGTTGTGGAGGTCGAAGAACGTGCCTTCGAAGTCTTGCGGTTTGTTGATATTTGAGTTCCAGAGGAGGCGTATGATCTTCAATCCTTCTCTCAGCATTCCGTAGCGGTGATCGGTGGGTAGTCCGAAGGGTGATTGGTTCATGGGATCTCCGCCGCCCAGTCCGAGAAAGATGCGTCCGGGAAATTCTGCGGCAAGAGTTCCAAGTGTCTGAGCGACAACCGCCGGATGTCTACGGACAAGATCCGTGACCGCTATTCCTACTCGGACCCTTCGAGTGTTGGTAGCTATCGAGGCGAGTGTCGTGAACGGCTCGGGCGCGGCCGCTTCTGCGGTCCCGTAGAGCAGATGATCATCGATGAGGACATGATCAAAGCCGTATTTTTCGCAGAGTTGTGCTCGCTGGATTATACGCTGGAATGGCTCTCCGGCGGCTAGGAATATTCGGCATCCGAACCGGACACGGTCTTTCACACTTCAGTCACTAGCGGTTTTCGCTCATCCATCTGGGCTATTACATTCTCGACCTTCATGTGATGAATCCGACGGTGAACCGTCAGGAGGACCAGACAGTGCGAGCAGACCCTTGCGGTGCGGTGGTCAGCTTGCAATTCTACAATGTCATCATCAGGCCTGACTTCGATTCTGAAATTGCAGACCGTGGTCACTGTCGACCCACCCATTTCTTTTTTGTATAGGAGTCAAGTCGCCCTTAAGCATTCAAGGCCAATGTTCTGAGCTTTATCCAGAATTGCGGGTTTGGCGTCCTTCAACCATTTGACTTGTTCGTTTTCAGATTTTGATACGTTCTTTCGATAGCCTAGTCGCTTGTTCCTTCAGCAAACTTCCGCCTGTGTCTGTCACCGTATCTCAGGCCACGGTTGAACCTACTGGAGTCGCCTGGTCTGGGGTCTCGGCCGGTTCGGCGGGCGCGGCCATTGCGGGCTCTTCGGTCGGCGTANNGGCGGTCTCGCAGGCCTTCTTCCCGACCTCAACCCCATCTTCGGGAACATGGACAATAATGATCGATTGGCCTTCGCGGATCCGCGCGGCCCGACCTGTGGGTTTTCCGAAGGCGCGCCTCATGCCCTCCTGGAGCCGGTCTGCGCCTGCTGTCGCAATCATCTTGTTCNNCCCTTCCTGCAGCCTGTCTGCCCCTGCTGTCGCAATCATCTTGTTCTCGCGGAGAATAATGTGCGGATAGACGACCAGCTGTAGGCGGTATCCTGTTTCGCCGTACTTGTCGAAGAGGACCTTGTTCGCGGCCACACGGCCCGATTCCAACGCGTTGTGGCGGATCTGCACGGGCTCCATGGAGACGAGATGGACTTTGATCGGAAAGTGTGTGGCGTTGTCTCCCATGTTGAACTTGGAAACTTTCGGATTCGGAGTGCCGTGAATGTACTTCTGGCGCGTGTACGGCTGACCCGATGGCGACCGGTAGTTTCGGCCCTTCATCGACGATTCCTCGAGACTCTGGGACCGGGATCTAATATACTATTGGGGTCCAGTCATGAATGAAAGCTAGTGATCAACCAATGAGTAGGGGAGTCGCACTATTAGCTCGTCAAGTTGTCGCTCGCGATCCAACCGACAGTTTTCTCTCCGGCCTCCTGAATCGTGGGAAGAAGAGCGTCAGCGCCCATGGTAAATACCTCACGTAGATTTGAATCGTGCCCAGGGTCAGTACTAGCGTGTAGAACTGGGGAAGAATAGATATCTAGAAAATTGCGGCGGCTAGAATCTCCATGTTGCGCAAGAAGCGGTAGTCGGGAATCTTGTCCAGTCCCACAAGAGCCCGTTTTTCGGATGAAACAGTATTGTTGAACGCGGCTAGAATCGCGTATATGGTCCCAAGATCAGCGGCAAATGCAGCGCTCACAACGTCTCCCGAAAACGACATGGTATTCGTTAGAAGGTTGAACAGGTAGGGCTCCAATGCGACGAGGAACAGCAGCGCGATATTGAGAGAACGGGTTCCAGAGGTTTCCACAGGCAACACCGACATTGTGTTGGTGTATCGCAACCAGATGCGATGAGAATAACGAAACTGAAGCCGAAGAAGAAGACTCCATAGAGAAATGCTCCCGTGTCCGACGGCTTGTTGTTGAGTAGACCAACCGCGCCAATGGACAATGCTAGGCCAAATATCAGATCAGTGAGCGTCTCTATCCTCGTCCGAGGACGCGGCACATCACGAGACATTACTGAACT
>DAFH01000172.1:0-42251 GCA_002495485.1 Candidatus Bathyarchaeota archaeon UBA185 | reverse complement strand
GAACCAGGAGAGATCCCCAGAACACGTCCCAGGGAAGATTGGGAATGAAGATACTCAGACCTGCGACTATAAGTATCGCGGCAAATACGAGCGCTCCCCAGTGGAAATAGGAGCCTTCATGCCACTCCGCCCTTCTCTGAGCTCTCCACTGACGCCTCTGCTCTCGCCAGTCCAACGGCTGGGAATTCGAACTGGGAGATCCCGTGGAGGCCGAAAAGGAGGTTCCGCACCTCGGACAATACGCTGCTCCCGGTTCTCTCGGTGCCCCGCATCTGGAACAGTACAGAACTTGAACAGACAATCTCCAACGCCCTCTAAATCATTAGTTCCAACCTCGCAACTTCAACGAATAACGGTCACGTCCACAAGTCAGTGCACTGTCGTACAAATGCGCGATAACGTACCCTCAACCACTCCTCTCTGAATACTCCGGTCCAGCATCCCAACTCTGCAGCGTAGCCTAACTATAACATGCCAAACCCCAAGTGGTACCATTCCAGCCTGATCTGGTACCAAAAAGAGAATCCAGCTTCAAACCCTGGTACCATCCAATNNGGTACCAAAACCGGTACCATTCGAAGATCCCGAAAATTCTTTTTTTCTCGTGACACAAAAGTGCAGTTTGGAACGGAATTTGGCCGGGGCCGTTCAGGCTTCCCGGCTCTTCACCCTCAACTGATCAAACAGCTGCGGGTCCAGGTCCTTTATCGTAGGGATGAACGCCCGCGCCCGTCCCACCTCGGCCAGGTCCACCTTACACGGCTGATAATCCTCAACGTCATACTTGCAATGGACCAATACCGACCCGTTCGGCGCAACCACACGGCTGCCGCCCCAGAACTGGTTCCCCTCCTCAATACCCACCCGGTTAACATAGGCCAAGTACACAGCGTTCTCCATCGCCCGGCTCAGACAGAAACCCTCGAAAAACCGCCGCCGCAGACCCGGACTAGCAGAGATACAAACGACCAACTCCGCCCCAGCCAACGCCTCCAGACGCGTCAATTCCGGAAAATACAGATCATAGCATATCGTCAGCCCAATCCTCCCCAGCGGAGTATCAAACACCGGCGCCTCCGTGCCCGGACGATAATACCGCCGCTCCTCGAAGACCGTGTGAGTAGGAAGATGGATCTTCCGATAACGTCCCACCAGCCCCTTGGGACCCACCAACACTGCAGTGTTGTGGATTACGCCCTTCACCTCGCTCTCCTCGGGCATGCCGAAGACAATGTGCAAGCCGTGCTCCCGCGCAACCTTCTCCACCCTCTTCTCGCTGGGCCCGGGAATAGGCTCGGCCAGCCCGTACACCTCGTCCTTCATAGTATAGCCGGTAAGATGAAGCTCGGGAAAGACCAGAAGGTCGACGTTCTTCCTCCGCGCGGAACTGGCCTTTGTCTCGATAGTCTTCAGATTCTCAGCCTTCTTTCCCAGCCTAGGACCAGACTGTGCTAGTAGCAACGTTATCGGCTTCAATCCCAATCTCCTAGCTCGGACAACCTCGCTTTCACTTATAGAAGTGCCGAGACCACGACGGCTGGTTCTCGAAGCCTCCGGGGTTACAGTACGACTTTATGGCCGCCGTCCCGATTTTCGATCGTTTCAATCCCCCAAGGGGCTCAAGGTGCTATTCACAGGCCTAGCTCGCGGCATAATCCGCCACAACAAAGCGGTATTCGCCATCTGGCTCGCCGCCCTAGTCCTCAGCATCCCCGCCATCCTGCAGGTCCAGAGCGTCATCGCCTACAACGAGACCACGTTCAACCCGAAAAACTCCGAATCGAGCCTAGCCCAGGACATCGTCAGCAAAGAGTTCAGCATCAACCAAGGAACAAGCACGATAGTCGTGATCACGGCCAACGACGTCCGAGGCAACGACGTTAGAGACTTCACCCTCGCGCTCAACCGGACACTCCACAACGACGGTAGACTCTCGAACATCAACAACATCACAAGCGTGTACGACATCTACTACCAGCAGCTCCTCGGCTACACGAGTGTAATACACCTCCAACTATACCAGACAAAGAATGCGACAACCCTCGCAAACAACATCGAATTCGGCATCCCAAGCGCCTACGTCAACGAATGGATCTCCCTCATCAGCTCAGCACCCCCAACCATCAACCAGACACAGCTCGCCGGCTACAACCGTCAAGCCTACAACACTACCTGGCCCATGGTCTCAGCCCAGACCCCTCCGGCCTACCAGACAATAGCCCTCAACTATCTCACACTCTTCTACAAGTCCTGGAACCAGACCTTCACCGCGCCCAGCTACACGCAGTTCCAGCTAGTCTTCGGCTCGCCACCGTTCGCGAGAGCACAGAACGTCACGAAAGGAAACCCGCTCATCACCACCCAGCCCCCATACTACAACATCACAACACCGTACGTCCAGTCACTATCACTCGACCCCCAGACCCTAGGCATATTCGTCTCCGCAGCACAATACTTCAACCTCTACAGTCCGGGCTCCGGAGGATGCTCGAACAACAACTGCTGGAACGACCCGGCCGCGATAAGGGCCTTCACAATAGACGCGATCTCCCAAGCGACCGGAGCAAACGCGATCCAGAACACTGTCATTGGACAGATCTATGACCTTGGAGGCTCGTCAGCGACCGGCGCCATGGCAAGTCTCTCCCAACAGGTTCTCCACAACTACAACATTCTCACATATCCAGTCCCGCCGACCCGGGACATCTACTCCCAGTTCGTATCGTCCCAGAACAATACCATGCTGATGGTCATCGACTTCAAGAGCACGGGACCCGACCCAATGAACAGCGTCCCATACGTCAGAGAGGACGTCGGCACCGCGGAGACGGTAAGCAACGAGAACCTCACCGTCTACGTGACCGGTGAACCAGCATTCAACTACGACATTCAGACACAGACCGTCACCGACGTAGAACGCATAGACCCCGTGACGATCACGCTCATCATCGTCATCGTCGGATTCTTCTTCGCCTCAGTCGTCGCACCCATGATCCCGATCATCGCCATAGGCCTCTCGATCGGAATAGCCTTCGGACTCGTCTTCGCCGTCGGCTCCCTAGTCACCAAGATCCACTACCTAGTCCTAACTCTTCTCCCGGTCTCAATGCTCGGCGCAGGCTCCGACTACTGCATCTTCCTAGTAAGCCGTTACGCGGAAGAGCGGAAAATGGGCAGAGGAAAGAAGGACTCTGTCGAGAGAGCCGTCACGTGGGCCGGCGAGAGCATCGCGACCAGCGGAGCGACCGTCATCATCGCGTTCGGCACCCTGGCCTTCGCCAGCTTCGGCCTCCTCCGATCAATCGGCATTGCCGTAATGCTCGGCATATCCGTCGCGCTCCTAGTCGCCCTCACACTCGTCCCGGCCGCACTCTCCCTATTCGGCGACCGGATCTTCTGGCCCCGCGGTCTCGGACTATGGCGGAAGAAGAAAGACAAGGGCGCAAGCTACTACACCCGCGCAGCCCAGTTCACCGCGAAACACGCGAAACTGATTCTTCTACTAGCACTCGCAGTCATCATGCCAGCCGCCAGCACAGTCCTATCCTCTCAGACGAACCACGATCTGATCTCCCAGATTCCTCCATCGCTTCCGAGCAGAGCCGGCTACAATGTGATGAGCCAGGGCTTCGGAGCCGGAACGGTTACCCCGACTTACACCATTGTCCAGACCCCGGTTCTCCTAGTCTCAGGAGACTGGATCAACGTGACCGCCCTCAAGGCAATCTCATTGGCGGAAAACTCAACCCTAGCGATTACCGGAGTTTCAAAGGTCTATGGACTCACGCATCCTTCAGGCGACCCTATCCCCTTCTCAACATTCAACGAGTTGAACACAGCCCAGCAACAGGCCATGATCACCAGCATGAAGCCGTTCCTCGGCAACGATGGCAAATCGGCAATGGTCTGGGCAGACCTCTCGACCGAGCCCTACTCTGATGCAGCCATCGCCACGGTGGCCCGAATCCGCGACAACGTCGGGATACTGAAGAATCAGGTCCCCCTCCTCGCAACGTCCACCATGTACGTCGGAGGAGCCACGGCCTCCGTGACGGACCTGACCAATTCCAGTGCGTCTGACTACTTCAACCTGACAACTCTAGTGCTGGTAGGCGTCTTCATTGTGCTACTGCTCGCGCTCGGGTCCGTCTTCACCCCACTACGATTGATCTTCACGATTCTTCTCAGCATCTCATGGGCGATGGCGGCGACGGTCTACTTCTTCCGAACATACTTCGCAGCCCAGCTAATCTGGATACTACCTATCATGCTACTCGTCATCATGGTCGGACTTGGACTCGACTACGACATATTCCTAGTCACAAGAATCCGCGAGTATGTCGCAGGCGGAGCCAGGGACGACGAGGCGATCGAGACGGCGGTCGAACGGACGGGTGGCATAATCACAGTAACGGGCCTTGTCACGGCAGGCGCCTACGGGACGATGATGCTGTCGCAGATCCCGATGCTACAACAACTGGGTCTCGCCATCTTCATCGTCGTTCTACTCGACGCGACTCTCACACGGATCTATCTCGTACCTTCGATAATGCGGATGATGAAGCGTCTAAACTGGTGGGCTCCCGGCTTCCTCCGACGGGTCCCCGTACGCCCCGAGGAGAAGCTCATTCCTCCCCTTCCTCTTAAGACGAAACTAGGAGTAGTCGTTGAGACCTTCGCCATAATCGGCCTCGCCGTCGTAGTGTACCTGGACTACATCAACAACGCATACCTCCAAGTGTACGTCAGCCAGACTGAGTCGGCGATTCTAGGCGGGATCAACCTGTGGACGGGCGTAATACTCGCGGCCACATCGTTTCTCGCCACATATTTCCTGATGCAAAGCAGATCGAAATCCAGCAGGTCAAGCAGGCGAAAAGGCATCGGCGTACGTTTCAGCAACTGGGTTGGAAGACTTCACGTGCCACATGTCCCGCACCGAAGAATCTCGAAGATAGCCCCCTCCGCTCCTCGACTCGCACATGCTGCGCCAGATGAAGAGGCTCCGGCCAGTCTTTCCTCCGAAGAGGTGACCGTTGACTCTCTTGCAACCACCGACCCGGAGAAGAAGAAATACTAGCCTATGATTCGGCACAGATCCACCTCAACGCTCTTCCATTTCTGGGTGTGAAAGCCGAAGAGATGAGGAATTTCCATGTTCATACTCCGCGCTTCTCCTATCCGCCTGTTAGACCTCGCGACGTACTTGACCAGAAAATCTCTGGTCGAAGACTTGTGGATCGAGTATGTCACCGGCGCGATGCGAAAGGCTCTGTCCAAGAATCTAACATCGGAGTGCAACGTTCTCGTTCCATAGGGCGGATTCATGATCACAACGTCATAACGCCCACACACCTTGTCGATGTCAGATTCGACCCAATCAACCTCAACCCCCGCGCTCGCGGCATTAGTACGCGCCAGCGCCAGCGCCCTCGGGTCTGTATCGACGCCCACTACGTGCCTTGAGCCCATGAGGGCAGCACCAATGGCCAGTCGGCCTGTTCCGGTTCCAAGGTCGATGACGCGTCCTTGGAGATCGTTGTGTTCGAAACCTGCCATGTAGAGGAGTTCAGCGGCAACCTCAGGTGAGACAGGATACTGTTCGAGCTTGAGCGTTGGTGTTTCTAGGATCTTGAGCCTTGCTAGTCGCATCTCTAGCGGGCGTTTGGAGGGTCGGGTCTTGTCGGCCAATTTAGAGTCGGACTAGGCCGCGCTCAAGGAGCTGCTCCCACGACCAGGCTCCTATGACCACCATGATCTCGTCTCGTGTGACTATTGGCTTTGAGAATCTCTCCGGATCGTCGAGCGCGAGTCGAGGACATGCAGTGTCAACGAACGCTTCGATGTCTGTGAAGTCGAGCAGTTTGTCGGGCAGGACCTCGTCGGCGTAGAGAATCACTCCCTTCTTCCCATTCTCTTCCAGTTGACGCTGGATGCTCAGCGCAATTGTTGGGTTGGACTGGCCCGGTTTGGTCGAGACGATTATTCCGAAGCTCTGAGCCTGCCTAGCCTTCTCGACCATCGCGTATCTCTGTCGAATGACCTTCGCTCTGTCATGGTCGAGATTCCGGACCGTTCCACCGTATGGATCGGCGAGAATCGTCGGCTTCCCGACAGAGAGTGAAGCCCCCAGAGCGTGGAAGTAGCTCCCGATGACCAAAAAAGAATCAACTTCAGGCTCGATTCTCTTGAGTCCGAAATAGTCACATCCAAGAACCTGTCCACCGCCGTGGGCCCAGGGTCCACGCCCAGGGATCTGGACCGTGAACCCCTTTGATTCCAAGAAGTTCTTTGCTTCTGGCAACGCGTGAATGTGCTGGACGACCGTAGCCAAACCAACCCTAGACCCTTGGAGAAGTGGGATTGTCTTTTCGATGACGGGAATAATCTCGTGTCTGCTCTTAGCCGGGATGTAGACGACCGGGATCCCGTTGGAGCCTTCTCGCAGGAATTCGTTGTGACCGTAGTGAACTATCAAGTCGGCTTTGAGACGCAATGCCGCATCTAGAGAGAGGTCGCATGCGCCCCAGGCGGGTGCTGCAGAGACGAAGACTTCGGCACCCGTCCTCTGCCGTACGAGGCTCGCTAAGCGGGGTCCCTCGTTCTTGAGTCCGTCGGGTAGCTGGATCAATAACCTTCGGGCACCTCTTCCCGTTATCTCCGCTACGAGTTCTTCCTCCTCAAGATCGTACATGGACATCGCGAAACACCCAGCGGTGACCTCTTCTGAGGCGTCTGTTCGATATAAACGTCCAGAACTCGAGTCCTGGCCCCTAGGACGGTCAGGTTACACGACCGTTAAGGCTAGTCGAACGAGCAGGCGACGACTATGACAGCGAGAACATCGAGACTAATCCCAGGCCCAAGAGACCCAGTTTCGATTGCAGACCAGATCGATTCTTCCCTTCGGACAAGCGGTGGTGCGATATCACTCTCCTTCTCCGACGCTGTCGTCCACATCATGTTGGACGACTCTGGCGACTGGACAGTAACCGTGGGGCTGTCGCTCTTCTCGGATAGACTTCTCACGTTGACGAAGACGCTTGAGGAACTGGGCTTCTTCCAAGCAACCGAGATGTCCGGGATGGCCTATCACCTCTGGACCTCCACACTTCAGGACGACCATCGAAACCTGAATGAGGTCGAGGAGACCCTGCTGAGGGTTCTCAGCTCGTTCCAGTCCGAGTATGCTCCGACCTACATCAGCTAGTCTCATCCAAACCTGGCAGGCACTGTGGGCTCTGGTTAGGCTGGAACTTCTATCGGCTCGGGAGCCACCGTTTTCTTGCTTACGACCTCACGGACTGTCCCATTATCCATCTCGATGATCGTGTCCGCCTCTGCCTCTAAGTCTCCGACGTGACTGACGAGAAATATCTGTTTGAAGCTCTGAGACAGTTCCTGGTGCATCAGCGCGAGTATTCCTTCTCGCCTTACCTTGTCTGAGCTTCCGAGCGGCTCGTCTAGGAAGAGAAATTCGGGATTGCGGCCCTTGGCCTGCGGAATCAGGGCCAAGGCAAAGGCTAGCCTCATTGCGAGCAGCAATTGATCTTCGGTTCCTCCGGAGAATACTTCCTTCGGACGGAACTCGCCAGCTTCAGGATCGAAGACCTTGACGGTATAGTCTTCGTCTAGCTGGACTGCCTTGTATCTGCCGGATGTGATTACCGGAAGGATCAGGCCCATGTACCGCTCGACCTGTGGTTTGACTCGGTTCCTCAAGGATTCGGAGGTCTGTTCAAGCCCCTTGATAGAATACTTGACGACGGCTAGGCCTTTCTCGAGGAGAAGGACCTTCCTCTTCTGTTCGTCGACCTTCTCCTCTAATCCCTGATTCTCTTCCAAGAATTTCTTCAGCTCCCTTGTGCGGATGATCGAGTCTTCGATCTGCGTCTTCACTCGCGAGACGGATTCTCGCAGATTGTCCCTCATCTGACCTGCTTCTGCCAATAGTTCAGAGGAGAAGTCTATTCCGTCCGGCAGGGATGGAAGCGGCGTCCTCTTCAACTTCTTCTCTACCTGCGAAATGTCAGCTTGTGCTCGGTCAAGTTGCAGCCGTATTCCAGATTCTTCTCGCAGTCGCTTTTGAAGCATGTTGACGCGTTCTTCCAACACGCTCAGGGACTGCCTGTCTTGGCTGTACAGCGTGGTGGCCTGTTCGGCCAGAGCTTTAGAATCGGTTGTCTCACTCAGCGCATTGGAATAGCGGGGAACAGACCTTAGAACCTGCACAATTTCGTCTGAACCTTTCTTTATCACGTCGCCTGAAAGGGCTAGCTCCTGTTGCACCTGTTCCAGCTCGTCTTCCCATGATTGTACGAGACGTTTGTTGGCGAACTGGTCCTGCTGTTCTTCAGAAATCTCGGCCTGCTTCGAGAGGGAGGATATTTGGCGGGCGAGTAGAAGCAACGCAACAACAGCCAGGGAGCCAAGCACTACTGTGAGAGGAGAAATTGCAAGTATGAAGGACAGTATTGCACCAGCTCCAAGGGCCGCGGTCGCTGTGAGATACGTCCAAATCCTTCGTGGAGCTTCCGGCTTAACCGTCGCTTGCGTGGTCTCGGCTATCTGCTTGTTCTTGTCTGCGATTTGACTGCTAAGTTTCTGCTCCCTCTCTTCGAGCTGGCTCTTCTGCAATTCGACTCGGCGAATCTTTTCCATGACCTTGGACGCGTGAGAAGTCGCAGTGTCAACGTCGACCAGATCGCCATATTGCGCGATCTCTTGCTCAGTCTTCTCCAGCTCGGACCGTTGGGTTGAGAGACTGGACAGTTGCTGTTTGAGATTGTCAGCAAGCCGTGTCTTGTCCGTAATCTCCTGCTGGAAAGAGTCCCGTTGTTTTAGGCTCCTCTCGTGTTCGTTGAGAGTCTGGTATAGCGTGTCGGTGTCGTTGAACCGTTTCTGCAGGTCTTGCTGTTCTGTCTTGAGGTTCTCGATCTTTGATTGCAAGCTGACGAGTTGACCTCCCGTGTCTCTGTACTCCTTCAACTGTTGCTGGACGGTCTCTAGTCGTTGACGCTCCAGAGTCAGCTGTCCGGGGTTTCGCGTCGTCCCTTCTATGCGGGTTCGTTCAGAGTCGAGACGGTCCTGGACCTTGTTGAAGCTCTCCAAGTTTAGGAAAACGTTGATGACTTTGCGCCGATCGTCGAGTCGCTGTTTGATCAGACGTTCGAGATCTTTCTGCGCCACGACACTGCTCGCGACGATCTCGTTGTAGGTTATTCCCCCGAGCAGACGTTCAATCTCGCTCGTCGTATCGTTCACTGTAGTCGCGAGTGTTCTGGTCTTTCCGTCGGGTATGATCTCGTAGAGCATCGCTCTGTTGGCGCGAGTTTTGTGAACTTCTCGGATCACCCTGTATCTGTTGTCGCCTATGTCAAACTCGAGTCGTATCTGCGCCTCTCCGCTGCCATAGCTGAGGATGTCCTCGTTGCTAGGCTTCTGGCTGGGCCGGATAACGCGCCCGAATAGTGCGTAGAGGATTGCGTCGAGGATTGTCGACTTGCCACTCTCGTTGAGACCGGTAATGAGAATTATTCCGTCCGAGAACTGTAGCGGCTTGGCAAGCCTGAGCTTCTTGAAGTTCTGCGCTTGTAGGCTGACTAGTTTCAGCTAACGCCCTCCTCCTGTAGTTTGGCGAGGGTTCCCCTCCATGCCTCGTGTACCAGAGGACGTTCGTCTTCCTTCACGTTCGACATGAGATTCTGGAATGTGCGACCCAGTTCCTCGAGAGGTGTCGTCCTTGGAAGAGACTCCAATGGCTCCATCGACAATACGTTGAGGCCTTCTTCGTCGAATTCTACGTGGAAGAACCGTCCCTGGCAGAAGGTCATGAGAGCTGACCGTTTGTAGGTTCCGAGCTGCTCCAGTGAGAGCTTGCCTAAGACGCGGACGCGAAGGATCTTCTCTGTTCCGGCCCTCTTCTCTAAGACGTCCTCTATCTGCCGCGTTAGACTGCCGCCCTCGCCCGTGACCCGTGAGTCTAGGGTCTCCATTGGACGCGCGGGTGTTGAATGGAACTCTTGGTGCAGAATACCCGTCTTGTCCAGTTCAAGCCAGAGGAATCCCTTCTCCTCGCCTTCTTCATTGAAGCTGGCGCGCTCGGTGCTACCCGGATAGATGACGGGTGTGCCGTTGATGGTGTTCTTCTGATGCCGATGAAGATGCCCCGACGCGAAGAGCTGGAAGTCGCGCGGAATGGAGGATTTTGCAATGTGAGTCTCCTGGCCGAAGTAGCCCTCGAATCCCTCAATTGGATAATGGGTCAGGAATACGTTCACATCTCCAGGGTGTTCGACCCTTCGCCCTTGCAATGGGTCCTGGTCGGGGCCCAGGCTTGGGTTGAGGCTCATTCCAGTGACGTTGATGGTTTCGTTTCCGAAATGGAATGTTCTAGGCGTTGGATGTGGTTCGTGGAGGAAAGTGATGTGGCCGGTTTTGGCGTGAACTGATAATGGTGAGACTCCTTGTTCTATGCTTCTCGGAGTATCGTGATGGCCGCTCACGACAACGGTCCTGATGTCTTTTTCGTGGAGGCGCTTGAACTGTTCAGCGACGTAGGCCCGGGTCGGGTTGCCTGGTAGGATGCCATCGTAGAAGTCGCCTCCGATCAGGAACAGATCTGGCCGGTTGTCGAGAGCGAAGTTGACAAGAACGTCAAAACATTGCTGGAAGTCTCGCTTTCTCTCAAACCTTCTCGGACCATACTGGACCGCAGAGGGATCGAGATGGTTGTCGGCCGTGAGAAGGACATGAACCGTCATGACTCTCTTTCTTTCCGCTTACCGGAGCACTCGAGGAGCATCATCAACATGGGCGGATATTAAGACTGAAGGTGGACGAATTTGAAGCGAGGCACGTGGGCTGTAACTGGACATGCGCTGTTTGAGTTTCGAACAGTAGAAAATCTTGGCCATTGAGACTGAGGATTTCAGAGCGCAGAAAGTATGCCCGATTCAAGTGCTGAGAAGACCTGGGGTGCCTTTGCGCCCGTCATGCCTTCTTTCATACGCCTCGTCGCAGGCGTCATCGTACTCGTCATAGTCGAAGCCGTCGTACTGGGATTCCCGGGAATCGCCGCCAACATATCGGGAAGCACTATCTCCCCGGCGAACATTACCGTCTTTGTAATCGGGCTTATCGTCAGCCTGATCGTTCTCAAATTCGGAATGCAGCTCGCGGACACGGTTTCTGACGCGTACAAGTCCTATCGAAACTGGGCGCCGCTACTCGCATACTTCTTCCAGATCCTGGCAATCTGGATTCTATACGCGGTCACGAGCCCGATAGCTCAGCCATACTTCACCAACGACCCATGGGCTCTTCCGCTGATCTTCCTGCTCATCGCCCTAATTCCAACATTGAGAGTCGTCCTCAACCTTGTCCACACTCTCGAAGGCAGCAACAACACAAAGCACAATCAGAACTAGATCCGAGAGACGCTGAGGAAATCGGCGAGCTACGGTTTCAGTGAGCGAGCGTTCTGCTCGTGCATTTAGTTACGTCTTGAGATTTAAGCTTGGTCGTCTTGCGGTTCTTCTTCCTATGTAAAACGCGACTCCAATTATTGCGACTAGGGCCAAAGACGCCGCAACCAACAGGAGCCCGGATCCGCCTAGTCGGAGAGACGGCGAATTCTGCACGATCGTTGGCTGTACTGTTATTGTCACCGACCTTATGCCCGAGAGAGGCCCCGGGTTTGTCCCAGAGTCGGTGACGATGAGGGTAACGGTATAATTTCCAGTGTTAGCATATGTATGGGTCGTGCTGATGCCCTGAGCTGCGGAGCCATCGCCGAAGGTCCAGTTATAGAAGAGCTGGTCGTTGTCTGAGTCGTGAGACGCAGTTGCGTTGAAGTGCACTGCAACGCCCACACTTACCGACCGAGGAGCGAAAGAAAAAGCGGCAATTGGGGGGCTATTGATAGGGGTCGGGGGTCCTTCTTCCGTAGACTGTGTTTCCAGTGCAATTGCTGCCCACCCGGTATCTAGCGCATTCGACTCCGGATATGATGAGCGACTTGAGTCGCTGAATCCTCCATCGCTATTTTGTTGCGAGAGAAGATAGACCGCGGAAGCGGTCGCGAGGTCAGACTGGTCATAGGCCTTGAACGCCAATGTGGCCAAGGCTGCGGCGTAAGCATGCCCGTTTCCCGAGAAAATCGCGGCCGCGCTAGTGACGAACTTTAGCGCGTTTGCTACGGGAGCTTGACCAACGGTGAACCCAGTGCCTTTCAGTGCTAGAAGGGTTAACGACGTTATGCTAACTGTATCGGGTCCCTGTGAGTATAATGGGTCAAAGGAAATCGTACTGGTGAGGTTGAAACTGCCATCAGGATTCTGCAGAGAGAGAAGATACTGAGTGGCGGTAGTTTGATTGGTCACCGGAATCAGGTCCGCGCTGATAAGTCCTAGGAGAGCTTCATCCGTGTCAATGCTACTTGTGACTGTTTGATCTTGTTTCAGATCATAGTATCCATTGAATCCTCCGTTAGACTGCTGAAATTGTAGCAGTCCGTCGGCAACAGCCATTTTGTTAATGAGACCCGTGTTCGAACTCGAACCAATACTGTGAAGGATTGCGCCTGGGACGTCCGCCTCTCCATACGCTCCCCAGAACCATGCTGAGCTATTGTCTAGCTGAGCTGCAAGATATGAAAGGGACAGTGAAGCATGAACAGAATCCGAATTGTTCAGCCAAAGCGCGTACGCGGCAGCCGCGTCCCAGTGTTCCCGATAGTTTCCGTATGATCCCGATGAAGACTGGTTGGCAACGAGCCAGTTGAGAGCGCTGCGAAGTGAAGACGATAATGGAGCCAGAAACATAGCGGTTGCTGCATCATGGTCCGGTTCCAAGACAACGGGGACCGCCGCTGAACAGCTTGTCAAGATAATAATGAAGACTGAGACTGTTGCCAATTTCAAAGCGGGCAAAGTTACCCGCTCCTATGAATATATCGATATAAGCATTTGGCGAAAAAAAGTTCTGGGACGTCACTAAGGGCAAGATGAGACGGTCTTGCTCCCCGCGATTGGGGGAGAATGTTGGGTTGTATAAGCCCACGCAAGGGTTTCACCTCTGACCAGATTAATCTCATCGGCACCGACGTTTGAAAAGGCCCAGGCGTTGTGTGCACCGCAGAATATCCAGAGTGCCCATGAGACCTGGCCTGCGTTCCGAACTCCTTCGATAGATGTTACGAGGTGCTCATTCAGAGGTGAAGGATAGAATTCAGAGGTCACGTTGCCATTTGTTATGAAGAGTGTGAGGTTGTAAAAGTTCCAACGTGAGGGAATGCTGGATTCGTTATACCATCGCACTGTAGAGTTGCCAAAATTGATCATGGAACAGACGAATACGGAGCATCCGGATGGCGATGCATCTGAGTTGGATCTTTGCGCATAGTAGAACGCAGTCGCTTGAGTAAGAATGATTGCAATTGTGACTATTCCAATGCCTGCAAAAAAGAGCCGATGACTCTTCAGCTGGACCATACCGAACTCCCCTGCATCAGTCCCGTACGTTTGGCAGCGGCAATTGCCGGAGGCACAACTATGGCGAAGAAGACGAGATTAGTGACCTCGTGTATTATTCCAAGTGGTGCACCGGTTATGATTCCTATTATTAGAGCTTGGTAGATGGAGTTAGTTGTGAAAACATAGGTTCCAAAGTTCGTCAGGACGTCAAAAGCGAAAGTTGCCTGTAGGCCGACTAGCCCGAAGAGCAGACCCATGCCCGCGTAGCGACGATTCTGACTTAGGTTCTTTGCAACAGTCGTTTTTGCAAGAAGTACCCCCGCAACAGCGTAGAAACACTCTCCGATGCATAGAAACGGCAGAATTGAGCCTGCCTGTCCGTAAGGGTTTACGAAGCCATAGACGAGTCGCGTCGTGACTGCAGACACGACCCCAACCTCTAGCCCGAAGAGAAACGAAGCAATGAAGATCAGAGCATCCATCACCTTGACGTTCGGTACATCGATCATGGCGTAGTTCGTACCGAGAGAAAGGGCGGTGAAGACAGCTATCAGGGCGGCCTTAATCAGTGGAGTAGAGAGCGTTCTCGAAGGTAGGAGCGACCGAGACAAAGCTATGCGGGCAAAGTTACCCGCTCCTATATACTATTTCCGTGGCAGAAGCCGAAGGCGAATGAGGGAGTCCTAGAGCCCAGCGTCTTCGGCTTGAATCCTTTCGAGGCTCTCCTTTTCCAGCTGCAGGGTAGCGTGCTCGATTCCGAACTGCTCTTTCAACCTGGCCTCGACCCTCTCGACGATCAGTGACCCCTCGCTGATACTTTCAGTCTCTACTATCAGATGTCCGCTGAGCGCGTAGAGACCCGAGGTAATGGTCCAAACATGCAGATCGTGGACTCCTTTGACTCCGGCGATGCTCTGAATTGACTCGGCGACCTTTTCCAGTTCTAATTGTTTTGGTGTTGCTTCGAGAAGTATGTTTGTCGAGTCTCTGACCAGCCCGTAGGCGCTTCGTATGATGAGGATTCCTATGAGGGCGGCAACTAAAGGATCTATCCAGTTGTATCCGGTGAACATAATGACCAGGCTGCTGATGATGACTGCAAGCGATGATAGAGTGTCTCCGACCGCGTGGAGAAATGCGCCTCTGACATTGAGGCTTGCCTTCCGGCTTGGAGCTAGGAGCCCTGCCATGACCAAGTTTCCCAGAAGCCCTAGCGAAGCAACTGCCAAGACCAGAGATGCTTGGACGCTTGGAGGCTGAAGCAGTCGAAGGTACGCCTGGTAGATTATTACGAGCGCGACCGCGATGAGTGTTGAGCCGTTGACGAGCGCCGCGAAAATCTCTGCCCTATGATAGCCGAAAGTCCGTTTAGGCGTGTGAGGCCTTCTACCTAGTCTCACCGTCATTATTGCTATGCCAACCGTGAGAACATCGGTCAGCACGTGCGCAGAATCTCCAAGCAGCGCGAGGCTTCTACCAATTATCCCGCCTATGACCTCAACGATGACGACCAGTAGAGAGACGGCTAGGACCGTCCAGAGGCGCTTCTCCGCAGCTCTGGAAGATAGCATCAGATCGAGTCCCATTCCGCTAGCCGGCCTCCCAATTCCTCCTCGGAAACCCAGCTATTAGAAATGGTTCTAGAAACCGCCACCGAAAAACGGTACAGCAATCCTAGAATAAAGGCCGCTGTATGGCGACTACTCTAGAGGCCAAGCGCCTTATCAAATGTGGTTGGTTTGAGAGAACCGTTGCCCGGCCTAGAAACGTCTAGCGGCAACCGAGAGATGGCAGAGTTCTGAGGAATTCATAGAATGGGTTCCGGCTATTTTGCAGAGTAGAGTTCGATAAAGTAGAACGCGTAGGCACCGATGAAGCTTCCGCCCATCTGAGCAGAATTTGCTCCGTTGCTGAAGCCGGACAAAACGAAGAGTATTCCGCCGATGATCGCCGAGACCACCATTGCCAGTCCGAGGATTGCGGGGATCTGAACGTTTCGCGGCTTCTCCCTTAGGGCGAATGCAAGGATTACTATCGCGAAAGCTAGGATTGCGATTCCAATGAAGGCATGGATGATCAGCGTTGGACCATTGTTAATGATTGCTTGCAGTACTCCGCTGGCGGACTGCTCGACGGTCGGCGGAGTGGTTGGAATCATGAAAATGTTGATTGTATCGCCGGACCAGCCTTGAACGGTTAGCAGGACGAGGGTGGCAACTATCAGCAGTCGCAATCGATGCCAGCTTGCTTTATCGATGGCTCCGGCGGGTTGAGCCATGGTTCGATGCTACGACTCCGTTTCAATTTCATGCTGTGGTAGTTAGATTTCGTGTGATTCGTCCCTGAAAAGAAAGTGGTCGGACAGGGCTATTGTGCCCTGGCCGACTTTCTACATGCCGCTCTTCTTTTTCTTGCTCTTCTTCTTTGCCATATTTCGTACCGTCAAGTCTGGCGAGTTGTGCTGAAGTTGCATAATACTTCTCCGGTCGCAGATCTGTTCAAACAACGACGATCGACGGCGTCGGGATTCTTGTGTGACTATCCAGACTTGCTGGTGTTCTAGATTCCTCTAAAGGGCCTTTTTCCCAAACTCCAATATCTCCGAAGGACAAGGCCGGCAAATAGTCCTCCGAGATGGGCTGGGGTCCCGCCTCCCGCGAAAATGTTCAGACCCAGTAGAAAGATCAATATTATGACAACTTTGAGACCGACCGCAGTTCCCATTATCCCGTAGACAGCCCCCGAAGCGCCTACCGCACAGTCTACACTAGTAGGGTTTGGAAAACCGCTCACTGCGCTACTAACGGCGTCCAGTGCGACGAAGCTTAGGCTTCCCACGACTCCCGTTATGAAGAAGGTCGCAAGCCACTGGCTCTTTGTGACCTGTTCTTCGAGTATGAAGCCAAACAGAAGCAGGAACAAGAGATTGCCTGCTATGTGAAGAATGCCCGCGTGGAGGAATATTGTCGTCAGAATCGTCCAGGGGTAAATCGGTAGGGGCGTGTCGCACTGCATGAGCGATAGCACGAGGGAATATCCCGTGCTTCCTGGCATGTTTTCAGCGGTGGATATCGGGCTGCCAAGGTCGCCGACTACTAAACCAACGACTAGATAGACGGCTATCAGTATCAGCGTCAGGATTATCGTTGGAGATTGAAGGTAGGTACCGACCCCTCTGGACGCTTCGGACTGAGAGGCGGATTCCATGGGCCCCAGGCATTCAATATGTCTATTTAATCGAGCCCTGTTGAAGAGTCAGCGTTGCCGAGACAACTGCTCTTCTACATGTCCAAAGACGACGAGGATGAGTTTCTCAGCTTTCTCCGATCCTCCGCTAGTATGGCCGTCCTCCCTGCCACATCGCCAACGCCTGGATTTGCTCCCTTGGACACGCTTCCCGAAGCCTCTCAAAACGTGATGACTCGAAAGTTCTGGCTTCAGAACACCTCAGTCAACCTACCACTGGTGACAGAGATCGATGATGACAAGGGAACATACGTCATCAACGGCTTCCAGTCGCCGGTCGTAGAGTTCCTGCGATCTTTCGCCATCTCTGGAATCATGCTGCCTGGAAGGCTGGAGGCAGACATGACCTACTTTGACGATGACAAGAGAGACTTGGTGTCGAAGCCGGTCGAGTTTAGAGACTGGGTTGACTCGATCGAGTTCTGGATTAAGAAGCACTACAAGCATCTGACGCTACTGACCTACGTGAGCCCTGGAGCGGAGAAATTCCGGGACGAAGGCGGAATACTCCACTAATTCCGCCAGTAGAAAGAACAATTAACTGCAAATCCCGCCCCGCCATAGAAGCCTTTGCCAAATCCGAGTGCAATCCGACAGGTTGACCGTTGGATCGATGCTCACACGAAAGACCTAGTCGACCTCACCTGCCGTCTTGTCAACATAGACACCACCGTTCCCCCAGGGCTGAACTATCCCAAGATAGCCCAGCTACTGGCCAGTGAGCTGAAAGATCTGGGCACTACGCCAACTGTTAGCTACATTCCAGAAGCAACGATTCGGCGAAGGGTCAGTCCCGAAGTGGGTCTCAAGGGTCCCAGACCCAACACCTATGCCACTCTCAAGGGGGAGCGAGACGGTCCAAAGATTCTGCTCAACGGACACGTAGACGTCGTTCCAGCGGACCCGGCGGGATGGTCGCACGACCCCTTCAAGCCCGTCGTCAAGAACGGAAAGATCTATGGACGCGGGTCCGCAGACATGAAAGGGTCGGACGCCTGCGAGATCTTTTCGCTGAAGGCGCTCGTTGAGACCGGAGTCAAATTCAGCGGCAGCATAACGCCCACCTTTACCACTGACGAAGAAGTGGGCGGGTATAGTGGGGTCAACTATCTCATCGACAAGCATGTGATCACTAAGGATACTGATTACTGTCTCTCAACGGATAGTGGGATCGAAGGCTTGCACATCGCAAGCCTAGGAGATGCAGAGTATCTGATCACTGTCAAAGGCAAGGCCGCTCACTCGGGTCGTGGCTGGACCGGGGTCAACGCCATCGAGTATGGCGCGTCGCTTATCGAGGATCTAAAGGAGCTCGGAGTGACTGTCAGCAAGAGACGGTCGAGAATAGACGCGGAGCCGATCTGGGGCACCAAGAAGATGAGACCCGGATTGTATGTTAACACGGCGAAGGGAGGACTCAAGGGCAATATCATTCCGGACACTTTCGAGATTCTCGTAGACCGACGGTTCATCCCCGAAGAGAAAGCAGATCAGGTTCGGAGGGAGGTCGAACGGGTCGTGAAGGAGTTTGGTGCGAAGCATCGAGAGATCAAAGTGTCCTTCAAGCCGGTACTGGGGTACGACCCAATGTATACGCGGCCCAACCATTCGTTAGTCCGGACTGTTCGACGAGTGGCACGGAAGGTTCTCGAGAAAAATGTGCCACTGTGCGGGAGTCAGGGGTCCACTGATGTCGCTGCGGTGACCGCCCTGGGAATTCCAGTTACTGTTCTANNGTTCTAGGCGCCACACGTCATGACAGCAACATCCATGGAATAGACGAGCACGTCCGGATAAACGACCTCGTAAGCGTCACGAAGATTCTGGCGCACACCTATCTCGAACTCCTGTAAGCGATCGAACAGCGATTCAGCCTACGCGGATTAGCTCGTCTTGAGGCTTCGAGAGCTCCTCGTAGCCTCTTCCAGTCACGAGAACATCCTGTTCTAGGTTGCATGTGCCGAACCTGCTCGTGACGGAGGGTTCGATGGTGAAGACCATGTCCTTCTGCACGGGCTTCTCTCCCTGCTTTCCGTAACGGTTGGGCCACCTAGGACCCAGTAACGGTCCGATCTCGTGAGTGCTACGTCCCAGAACGTGTCCCAGCGCGTGCTTGTACTCAGAGAAGCCTCTCCTCACGATCAATCTTCGTCCGGCCTCATCGACCTTGTAGCCTGGAACACCTATTTTGAGGACTGATAGTGCCGCGTTGTTTGCCTCTCTGGCGGTCTTGAACATGCGCTCCACGCCCTTGGGTACTGTTCCGGGTCCGACGAAGTAGTTGCGTTGGATGTCGCTACAGTAGCCGTCGTATTTCACGCCAAAGTCCAGCTTGACGAAGTCTCCCTTCGTGATACGTGCGCCGAAGTATCCCACGTGCGACATGGAATTGTTGCCGACAAGCACCGAGGGGCATCGTTCGGTTGCCCAGGCGGACCTGAGCTTCTTCTCTCGGAGAAGCCTGTGTGCATACTCGTGGACCTCTTTATCCTTCTTTCCAGGCCTGATCACATCCTCCAACGAGTCGTAGATCTTCTCGCATTCTCGGATGGACTTCTTCACCAACTCGACCTCTCCGGGGACCAACCTAGCACGAAGAGCGATTGCTAGATCCTCGGCTGAGACGAAACGTTTCGCGTAATCCTTCAACGCCGATCTGAGATATGTCTCCATGCCGGAGGATAGCCCGTCAGCAGCGCCTTCGTCATGGCTCTTGTTGACAGCAATCTTCCGCGGCCTTCTCTTCTTGACGAACTCTCTCAGCTTAGGTGCCGCACCCTCGCTACCGTAGCCGATTATTTGGTCGTAGAACTTCTGCTGGCCTACGGTTTCTGACTCCAGGCTCCCGACGATGGCTGTCCGTCGGCCGTCCCGTTCGACGATGGCGGCGGACCTCCAAGTGAGATCACTGAACCGTAAATCTTGGGCAAGCGGGTCTTCATTGCCCTCTCGGCTGAACGTGATCCACATGTCGATACCCTGCTCGTTCATCGTGTCTTGGACGAACTTGAGCTTCCTCCGCAGAAACTCCATTCTCAATGGTGAACTGTCTAGCTTCATGTCTTGACTCGTACTCTTCGTTCAGCCGGGAAGGAGGCCACTTATCGGTTTTTGCGAAGTCTTCTCGGGGTCCTTGAAGTCTTGAATGGGCTGACTTATACTGCCGAATCGGCCCATCGCGTGTTCGTGGCGCGGGCTTTGAAGATCGAAGTTCGAGAACTGAAGCCGCAACTGCTCGCTGACTATCTCACATTCTTCGACAAGGCCTTCTCAGATTTCCCGGAGTGGGCAGAGTGCTATTGTGGATTCTATGACACTCCTGGAACTGACTGGGACGCGTCTCCCGAATCGGGTCCGGAGCATCGTGCCGCCCGGTCCGAACTGATACGAAACGGCAAGGCGCACGGTCTGCTTGCCTACATCGATGGCAAACCCGTGGGCTGGTGCAACGCTCAGCCCAGAGCGAGCTTCGTCAACATGCGATCCTACAGAGTTGCCGTGACCGATCCTGAAGAACCTGTCGGGTCGATAATGTGTTTCCTAGTCTCGCCAGAACACAGATCAAAGGGCGTCAGCACGACACTGCTCAATGTTGCCTGTGACATGTTCAAGCGAGACGGTCTCCAGATAGCAGAAGGGTATCCGACAACCAATCCGACCAAAGGTTCGGGCGGGCTTCCGTGGGCGGAAGCGAACTACAAGGGGCCCTTGAACTTGTTCCTGAAGAACGGATTCAGGATTCACAAGCAGCTCGAACGGTTCGCGATAGTCAGAAGACAGCTCTGAGCCTCCGCTCAGCGATCTATTTCGGAAGCATGGCGGAGAGGGTCCAGACAACTAGCCCCGCGACTAGGATCGCGAAGGCAAGGTTGACTTTCTTCGAATTCAAAGTCCATTTGAGATCATGTGTGAAGCCGTACCTGTTCTTCGACCTATCCCAGACCAAGGCGATTCCGACGAGTACGGCTCCGACTCCGAGCCACTGAGAGGACAACCAAAGTTGGCTGAGTCCTACACCTCTGATGACAGAGAATGCGATTGCCGCCGAGAGCAGTGTCAAGGAGAGGAGTGGAATCATCCAAGAGAAGTTTCTGACTGTCTGTCCGAGAGTCTGCTCTGGTATTGCTTGAGAAATGAGACGAATTCTGTCAAGGCATTCAGCGCATGCCACTTGGAACTNNAATGCTGCTGCCAAGACCAAAGCAAGAGAGATGGATGGAATCATCCAAAAGAAATTTCGGACTGACTGTTTCAGATTCTGCTCCGGCACTACCTGTGCTATGAGTCGAATTCGGTTGAGGCAGTCAGCACATGCAACCTGGAATGCTTGAGGCGGAAGATGTTCTCTCTGAATGTCCTCTGGGGTCAGCTTGTATAGCTGGGGAAATCTCCTGCCGCAGTATTGGCACTCTGTCACGACGTCTCGAGCCGCCAGAGATCGGAGTACCTTTTAGTTATCCGTCTTAATTGAGGGTATCGGACCTTCAGGCGAAAACTGAGGCGAATTCCATCTTTCGGGCGAGAGCGAGAAGGATGTCCACGCGTCTCTCCAGATCAGGATAGAAACTGAACACTCCCCGTCCACTTCCTCCGACAAACAGCCCGGCGGTAAGGGCTGTAGACCCTAGCTTGGGACGTGAACTCGCCTTTACTAGAGCAGAGGCTAGGGCGAGGGGCTTCCTGGTAAATTCTATCGCAACTCGGTCTGCCCATAGCTCGCGTTCCCTGTGAACCGCCGCCTCCGCAAGGCGTAACACTGGGTCGAAGCGGAAGGCTAATCTCACGAGTCTGGCCACGCCTTTGGCTCGCGAATCACCGTTCTTGATGTGAGAGAGTTCGTGAGCAAGAACAGCCTCAGTCTCATCGAGAGACAGAGAGCTGGCCAGACTGGGAGACAATGCGACGAATCCTCGGCCGTTTAAACTGACGGAGAAGGCAGTTCCGAGGGCTGCTTCCTGTATGGAAACCTGCCGGACGCCCATTCGATTGCAGAGTGAATAGAAGAGACTCGTAATCCCCGACCTAGTCAACGGGCCACTTGTCATCTCTGCGAGTGCCTTTGAGAAAAAGTGCCTTCGCCCAATCAGGGTCATCGCGGTGGAGAATGTAAGCGCAACGATCAGCGCTCCGCCGGCCACCTCCCTAATCGTTAAGCTCCAGTTCTGCCTGTACTGGTCTAGCATTGCCAAGCACATCAGGAGACTTGTTCCTAGGAACGACCAGGAGAAGAGTGAGGAGAAAACCATCGGCTGGAGCAGTCGAGCCCTTCTCGACGGATTATTCCTACTCAGAAAGTAGAGGACTGCGCACGCGACGTAGACTATAGCTACCGCGGCAAAGACTCTGAGAGACGTAGCGGAGAGAAAGTAGTCGCGAAAGAGTTCAAGATCTATCGTTTGGATCCCCGCTGGATCTTCTCCTCCAGCCGCCTCAGCTCCTCCTTGGGAATATCATCAACGTACTCGTTCAGAGTCGAGAGCACGCTGGGACCAAAAGCGGTGAGTAAACGGTCGACGACTCCTTTGACTACCTTGCCTCTCACCTTCTCTTCGGAACGAATCGTGTAGATGTACCGCCCGCCTCCTCGTCCTACCTCCTCCTCTCTACCGAGTACTCCTTTCTTGTACAGTCGGTCGAGGGTCGTGCTGATGGTTGAATAGGCAAGTCCGCGTGACGGTTCAAGGTCCTTGGCCACTTGTCTGGCTGATGCCTTGTTCAGTTTGAGGACGCTCCCCAGAACCGCCGCCTCAAGATCGCCGAGTTCCATGGCTCAATCAGCATGAGCCACCCTCAATATAAGCATCTACCAGTGTCAGAGCTACATCGTAGAGGCCCCGGAAGAGACGAGAAGAAGACCGTCTACAAAGCGGCTCCCATGAAAATGTTGAGCCGATTTCGTAATAGGATTCTGGGAGACATGTTCGGTCATTCAACATGCCTCACCCCGAACGCTATGCTCGTTCGATCAAGCTAGTGCCAGGATCCTTAGTCCAAACTCCGCGAACAGGATTGCAATGAGCCCTACGGCGGGAAGGGTTACGAGCCAGGGCACAACCATACCTCGCAACGAGGTCTTGATCGAGTCTTTGAGCCCACTCGCTCCCGCAACTGCACCGGAGTGAACGTGAGTTGTCGACAATGGTGCTCCGAGATAGGCTCCTGCGGACACTAGTACAGCGGTAGCGACTCCAGCCCTGAACCTCTGGCCGTGGTCGAGGGGCAAGACGCGTCTCGTGAGGGTTGTGGCAACCCGGTGACCGAGTGCGATGGATCCGAATACAACGGCCACGGCCACGATCATGTATGGGATCCAAGTGGCCTCAAACGAGTTGGCGGTGAGAAAGAATGCTCCTAGAACGGCCATCTTCGGCGCATCATTTACCCCCCTTGCAAACGCAGTAGCGGCCGCAGAACCCCAATGCGAAACTTCCGCCCATCTAGGCTTTTCCTCTTCCTTCGGTGCCTGTGGATGTCTGATGAGGCGTTCGAAGAGATAGACGCCTATCAAAGCCGCAAGCGGACCCCCAGCCAGAGGCAACAAAACTCGAATTGCCAAGAAATCCCAAGCGAGGCTGGATACTCCGAAGAAGAAGATTCCTTGCAAAACGATCCCTCCCAGTATCGCATGAGTTGTAGACACCGGAATCCGGACGAAAGTGGCAAGCATGACCCATACTGCCGCTGCCAGCAGAATGGCCAGAACGAAGGACGAATCAATCGACGCGTTGACGATCTTCTGCGGTGTAAAGGTGGCGAACAATCTCTCTGATACCAGGACCGCGGCGAGGCTGCCCATCCCGCTGAAGAATCCTCCCCAGAGAAGAGGCTGGCGTCCCGTCAATCCATTGGGTCCAACGTGGAGCAACGATGCAACGCTTTTTCCAACGTCGTTGGCTCCGTTTGCGAGAGCCAAGATGAACAGGGCTACAAGCCCAGCCTCCACGATCAGCAAGTCTTCGAAATCACCGATTGAAGGGTCTGACCGGACGCCAAAACAATCCTAGATTNNATTATCCCTGTGGCCAGGGCGATGAAGAGCCCCCACAATGGAAGGGCTATCGCGAGAGCAACTGGAATACTCTTTCTGAAAATTTTCGATCCATCGAGCGGCGGCACGGGCAGCATATTGAATGACCCCAGTCCGACGTTGAGTTCGAAGCCGAACGCAGCGACTGTCGTAAGGAAACCCGCCGGCGCAGCAAAGAGCAGTCCTAGAAACCCGAGCGCGAAGGCCAGATTGATCCCGGGTCCTGCGGCCGAGATTATCATGTTTTCATAGTCCTCGTCAGCTGGGCTGCCTGACCAGCCGTAGCCGTAGTACCCGCTGGGGGTTGCCGGTGAGATGTATACTGCCCCCGGAGCGCCGAACAAGAACGCCCCTCCCGTTGCTATGACAGTGAACAGTGTGAGCAGGAGCCCCCACGTCCAGAGGCGGAAGTGGGCCACGTAACCGTGTCTTATCGCTACAAACTTGTGTCCCATCTCATGGAGAATGAAGCCTGTGGCCGTAGCGATGAAGCCCGCGGCGATGAAGCTGAGATCGCCTCCCATTCCATTGAGTAGGCTGAGGAAGTCTGAGTAGGTGATGGCGAACGAGAGCACGATCCATGCTGTTATGATCGAGCCTAGTTCGCCGGGACTGAACTGTGAAGACATCTGCTCAGCCACGAACACCGCCGCATCAGTATCTCATATTTTGAGTTACGGGTCGCGAACAACTGGCTTGGCATCTCGGGTATCAACATCCCTTTGTTGGCCGGTCCTGAGAGGGCATTTTCTGAGAGGAGGGACGCGTGGCCCAGAACCTGCCCTACCAGGCACTCAAGGATGCTCCAATAGAGATTCGGCGGGCCGCGACCATTGCTCTCGTCTGCAGCTCCTTCACGAGAGCTCTCGGAATACTGTTCAGCACCATAATCATTGCAACGCTGCCGACCTGGGTTCCCGGCCTACTCGCGTATCAGCCATTTCCGATAGCGCTTCTTGTCCTAACAGTCGGCTGTGTCATCGTCTCTGGAAAGGGGGCTCGAATCAGAGAAGAGATCGCTTCGAGAGAGTTTGAGAAAGCCAGAGGGTCCAGCCTCAGCACAGCCGTACTCGGCTTCATCCTTGCAGGCGTCATTCCAGGAGCGCTCTACTTCTTTCTCTATATGAAAATCGGAAACGTAATGGTGAAACGCAGGCCTGATGATCCGAAGACGATCTATCTCCTTCCGCATCCGAGCGAAGGATTGTTTCTCGGCCGATATATCGGATGGGGAGTCGCATACCTCCTCGTACTGTACATCGGCTACACCCAGCTACCCACCGGGCTGAGAAGTGTCAGCGACTGGCTCTCGCCAGTCCTCGGTGTACACTTCAACACGCTAATCGTCGCCGTCTACCTCATCTTCACGAATCCACTGACCTACCCGCCCGTCCTTCAGCTCTGGGTGATGGCGGGTCTGCTCGGCGGAATAATCGCGGGCGGAAGAGTTGGCCGCGGTTTCATGGTGGGCCTAGCGGTCTTTCTCTCGACCCTTGGAGCGATGGGTCTCGCTGCGCTCAGCATCTTCCGAGGAATCTCCTCGGGAAATATTCCCGGCATTCCTCCTCCTCCCGCCGGCTTCTCTCTGATCAGTGCCGCGACGGGTCCCGTCGCCAGCGATCTCCTGCCCCTATTCCTTCAAGCCTCCTCGCCCACAGATCCTGCATTCCTCCTGAGCGTGACGTTGACACTGGCCCGCAACGCCGGTCTAATCTTCGCAATAGTCACGATCACGGGACGCGCTGCCTGCCTTGGCTGGCAAGGTGGTATTGACCTCGTCAAGTACGTCTTCGTGGCCATTCGAGGAAAACCGAGACTGACTGCAAAGCAGGGCATCATCGACAGGCCGACGTTGAAGACGGCAATTCTCCTTCTCATGCTACTACCGTTCTTCGCTGTGCCGAACGCCTCGGTGGCGCATTCGATCGATCAAGCACCGCCGGCGGACAAGTATGAACAGCAACTCGCCGTAGCGCTCGACATGATAGGCGCTCCCAACGTTACGCTCGAGATGACCAACCTCGACCTGTCAAATCTGGGCCTCACCGTGGACAACAATTACGCTGGCGCTACGGTAGCAGCTTTCATTGTTAACAACAATGACTCTCAGCCGTTTGGAAACTCGCAACAGAATCAAGGCCAGTTTCTCCAGGCAATCTCCCAGCCAGCCTTGATCACATACTTCAGTGGAAGTGCTAAGGCGACGTCTGCTCAGTCCAATGCGATCGAGTCCCAGTTTTCCCAAGCATTTGAGATGCCATTCACGACAATCTTCTCGCTGCCAATGGGCCAGGGCGGAAGCGCGACCATCTACGCGCCGAATCCTGAACTCTCCAACTACGACGCGCTTACAAAACTACTCAGTCTGCTTCCGAGCCAGAGCTTCTCAACACTCATCAACTCCTCGAGAATTCAGAACATGAAATATTTCGCGGCACTCGGTATCGTGCCGATAAGCATCAACGGAATCCAAGTCACGACTCTAAGCTTCTACATGCACATTCAATATCCGCGCCAGTACTACAAGGGAGGAATCCACCAGCTCGACCTCAAGACTCTACTGGGCTTCCCGAACAATATCGTTGGGGCCCCGGGCGCGAACGTGTCACTAGTCACCATGAATTTCCAGCATGGCACAATCCTCTACAGCCCCCTGTTTCCGAACCCGTTTTACATCAACGCAACCTCGTCCTACTACCTCAACGTAACCTCAAGCTCACAGCCGGACCTTGTAGCAAACTTCGCCTATCCATTCGCCCCTGACATCGTGATCCAGAAAACGATCACCCCAACCATCGGGCCCGTCGGCACAACCCACACCGTTGTCGTCACTATTCAAAACCTTGACAACGTCACAGTCACCAACGCTTCCGCGTCTGATCCTGAAGCCGCCTCGCAGTATCTTCAGACCCTACAAACCTCTCCGTCCGGAACTCAGACCGCCCAGTCTCCGACCCTAGCTCCTAACAACACTCTGACAATGAGCTACACCGTGACCGCTGGAAGTAGCGGCATCTACGTTCTGTCGCCGTCGACGGTCAGTTTCGCCTGGTTGGCGCCTAACGGCACCACGATCACCTATTCAGTGAGCACGGACCCGGTTCAGGTTGATTCTCTAAGCGGCCCCTGGATACAGTTCACCCGTTCCTTCACCGACTTCCAGCCCTACTCCTACCTCCTTCTCATCCCACTACTCCTCACCCCGGTCATCGAGACTTACCGGCTCTTCCGTAGACGCGCGCAGAGGAAGCGAGAGAAACAGCTCTTGGCCATGTCCGCTCCGCCCCATACTACTCCCGCTCCACCCTCAGATCTTCCAAAGACCCCTGATTCGCCTGCGGGTCCTCCTCCGCCGTCCTCCTGAGGATCCCATGGAATCTGCTTCACTACCGGTGAACAAGCTCTAGGACCCCTCTGTTTCCACTGGAACAACTGGAAAACTCGTCAAAACATCAAAGCTTGTTTCACTACAAGCATCCCAAGGAGGCAGGGAAGCTCTTTTCTACACGTGACTTGTAAACTGTGAAACTCTCTACTCGGAGCATTACGCTGTGAAGCCTCGCCGTTTCATNNTCAAACTCGAATTCTACGACAACGAGGGAGTGAGGCACTCTATTACAATAGACGGGCAGATAACCCGTGAAAAGGTCGGCAAGCTCCTAGATCTAGTGGAGGTCATGGCCGGAACACCTCGCGCCACCGCTTCCGCGCTGGGCCTATCCCCTCACAAGTTCGATCGACTCGCGAGTGCTATAATCTCCGAGTTGAAAGATAGAAACTTCACTGCATCCGACGCCAAGAAGGCCTTTGAGACGTCATTCGCTGAGAAGATCCCGATCAGCACAGTCTCCACTTACCTCACGCGGCTAACTGATAGAGGAGTCCTCGACCGCGCTGAGACGGGCCGAAGGGTCAGCTACAAAGTCAGGTCTGAGGAGCAGAAATCGGTTCTTTCGCTTCGTCCCTAGGCTCTAGCTTCTTCACGCTCTGCCTCAGCCTATCAACGACCGAGTACCTAAAGGGGATCCGCGTCTGGTCCCGTCGTACGTAGCCCTCCTCGAATAACTTCTTCATCAGCCGTGCAGAGTGCTCTCTCGAACGGCCGACAAACTTACCAATCTCAGGCGCGGACTTCGGCCCCTCGCTCGCCAGCAACGTTAGGACTTGTAGCTCAGTCGGCGTAGTGATTGATGGAAGCGAACCCAACTCGCCAGTGGGAGATACAATATGAGAGGCAATCGGCGCATCGCCTTGGGCCCGGGCCTCGATGGGAAGCGCTTGTAGAAGGGAGCGCCCCTCCGTCGCTTTAACGGCCTGCGCCCTTTCCTCGATTCGATTGGCATCAAGAGCCGCCTTTATCGAACCAAACGAGTCCCTCATCAACGCCTCCACTTTCTGAATTCGTTCAAGCAGAACAAGGTCTGAAATCTGACCCCGTTCCATAGACACCTTCAATTTCCCGACTTCCGATGAAGCGCTCTTCACCGCCTCCTCAATGAACCCTACTCGTCTCGAGAACGAGTCAAAGAATAACTTTGCAACATCACGGTTCTCAGTATCACGATTTGCTTCCCTCTTACTGCTCGACGACCGGAACCTGAGAAATTGCGTGATATCACACCCTGTGGTTGTGACATCACGTGCAAGCCGCTGCGGATTTAAGCCTTGCTCCTGGGGCCCCCTTGAACGTGATTTCGACCAATCACGAGTGACGCCTGCGTGACGGAACTGTTGCGCACAGATGTCATCCTGGTGACATCACCTCCAGTAGCATCATGACTTGTGCCATGCGATGGTTAACGACGTGATTCTCTTCCATGGTGTGACGTGATGTGACGCGGAAAACGGTTTCGTGATGTCACGTATCACGTGATTTTCCGTAGAGTGCATCAAACGCCTCCTCAAGATTGTTCAAGAGGACTTCGACGCTCGCCTGGTAATCTTCGGCGTTGCTTTCCTCTTGCTCCCTCATCTGGAGTGTCAGGCCTCTCAACTGCTCCGAAGCTTCCACGAACGGGGCGAGGCTTGGACTCTCGAAGAGCCCTCCATATCCGAGAAGTAGAATGGTGTGAATGGCTTCCGAGNNACTGATCTCGCATGATCAGCGCCATTTCGTTGCGCGTTAATCTTTTGTTCGCCATATCGTGCCCAATCTGGTCAACCAGTAGGGTTTCAAACTGAGCACGGGTCATGTTGCTTCGAGCCAATAGCTTGGAGATTATCGGATCCTTCATGAGTTCTCTGATGGATTGGCTGGTGCCCTCTTGCCAAGCCGCGGTTTGTGCCAAGGGTCTCAGCGGATACGGTTTCGTATCCGTCCCTAATTGTGTTTCTTAACCAATCACTAGTCTGGCCGTTGTCGATCGTGTCTGCAACCTTTCCATGCCACCTCGCTCGTGTTAGTCTCTGCCGGTTACACCAGCCTTATTCGACATCTTTGGCCCTCTCGATTTTGAGGCCGTGCAACCCGCTATGGCCGCTCAGACCAGTCGTGACCCCAATAATTTCGTAGTCGACATGGTCTGCGATGTCTGCCGCGTTGAAGGATTTGAGGTCGAAAGGAACGTTCAGGCCGGAGAGTCCCAATCACACTTCGTCGACATCATAGCCTCGAAGAAGAAAGGCAAGAAAGCCCAGAAGGTTGCCTTTGAATGCTGGGAGGGCGATCGGCAGGTCAACGGCCGCGAAGTCGAAGCCTTCGCGTTTCGCCTCAAGAACGCCGATCTGTCGGGAGGAGTCTACGTTTCGCCGAAGGGCTTCACTGGCGATGCCGAGTTCATGGCGAGAAAATTTGGGATCGAACTATGGGACCTTGCGAGACTCAAAGAACGCGTCGAGAAGATTAGGCCTCCAGAGCGTCACAGGGTCCCGGGAACGCTTCCAGTCTCGCGCGCGGTGGCGTCGCAGATACTCGCTCATGGTCTAGAGAACGGCAAGTTTCTCCGTCTGGCCTCGATGCCCAAGCTGGAGTTCCGTCCTTACTTCTTCGCCGAGTTCACCTTGGCGCAGAGCAAGAAGAAAGTCGCGAGAGGAATCGTCGTGTTCGACGGAGTCGACGGTCGCGAGTGCGACGCTGGGCTCTTTGAGGGCGAGCTGAAGAATCTGCCAAGCTCTGGGCTGTTTCTCGACTGCCTAGAGATCGAACCATCGACTGGGTCTATGCCGAAGCTTCCGCTGGAGCTGGAGATGAAGAACAGCGTGACGGTCGCGCCTGCCGCCGCCACCGAGGATTCCGTGAAAGCCAGTGTCGCTGAGATTCTGCTTCGAGAGTCGAACGCTCACCCTGACGACGTGTCCGTCGCAGAAGTCAAGCTACTCCACATACCCATAGTCACCGANNCGCCGCGGCCCGAGCCTACCGGAAGATTCTCCAAGGCGCAACCGGCAAGATGATCTGGGACGAGACCCGAAAGTGCACCCTCTGCGAAAACCCCACCCGCGCCGTCTGCGAAGACTGCGGCGCAGTAGTCTGCCACGAACACACCCGACTCTGCAACAACTGCGGAAAACACCTTTGCACGGAATGCGTAACCACCAAGGGCGTCATCAACAAGACCCCTCTATGTCGCAACTGTCACGGCTGAAGAAAGCGCTCTGATTTCTGACCACGTTACGCTGGAATCTTCGACCGCTAGTAGTCCCCTGCGGACTGGCGTCGAACTGGCGTACAATCGAAAACATGCTCGCAATCCTGTAAATCTCAATGAGACCCCGATCACGAGACTCCCGCATTCGACCTCATTTTCCTGCTAAACTCTGAGCCGTCCCAGAGTCTAGAAGATTTTTGATCACGCGTGATGCTCGTGACGCAGAGCGGGGTGTCTATTCTCAGGTTTCGCGGAACAAGCGTGTCCCGAATACGTGAGTTCTCGTGTCTCGAACATAGTTGTTGAATCGTTATGTTGGCTAAATCTAGACCCCCCGGGGGGTATCGAGATCGCGCGAGACGCCGCATAAGGTAGCCACATGAACCCCGTTCAGGAACCGATTAGTTTCACTGCTAACCGCTAGTCGCTCCGAGTAACCCTTCTTTCTGATCCAGATCATTCCACTCTCTCCAGAGACCCATCCCAGAGACTACAGGACCCCGGTTAGAGAGCTCTGGAACACTAGCGCGTGTTGGGAACGTGGTTCAGCGCCAGCTCAGACCGCTTCAGCCGTCTAATCGTGTCCTCATGACGACTGATGTGGCTCATCAAGTCCAGCCGCAACTGGTGCATAGCGACCTTCGCAGCATCCGCCGCCGCCCGTTGCACCAACGGCGTAAGCCGCTCCTCCAGCCTCCGCAGCAGATCCGCCTCCAGCGCCAAGACCTCCTCCTCTCTCAGACTCTCCACTCCGACTCACCTCCGCCTCAACGCCTCAACCTTCGTCGGCAGAGAATCCTCGACGGGCTCCACCTTGCTCGCCTGTCTAGCACAGAGCGCGCACTCCCAGACCCGGTCGCAGAGGAAACGCTCATAGTTTGAGCATCTCCTCCGGAAATAATCGTTCAGCTTGTTCTCTTTCGAACCCTCTTTTCCAAGCAAGTCCTGTTTTTCTCCCGACAGTCCACGGAAGACCTCCGAAGACCGTCCACAGCATCTTCCGCTGGACGACTAAAGGCTCCTGTAACCTTCGGGCCTAGTCGAGAGGTTGCGCCGGGAAGAGTCCTCTAGCAACCAGTCCAGCGACTCTGAGAGGCTCAGGCATCCTGGACACGATGGCCCATCCGGAGAGAATCCTCCGGGCGACGGTGCTGGGACAGCCAAACGACTCGTAGTAGATCGGATTCTCGACAGCCACCGTCCGTACACGCCGCAATGGCCCTAGCCCGCGGATAATCTGCCAGCGCTTCTTCCAGTCGGGAAAATGTCTAACCAAGGCGCGTTTCACAGCCCTGTTATCTGGCCTGGACCCGACAGCGACGATCGTCGGCGTCCTGAATCTTCTCTGGAGCTCTCGGGGATCGATCAGATTGAACCCGCCGAACGTGACCCCGTCCAGAAGGATGGGACAGTCTGAAACCCGCATCGACGCCAGCAGCTTCAGCGCCCGTTCCGTTGCGTCCAATCCATCTACGTCTATCCATCCCGCTTGGATCCTTGTGACGTGTGGTCCGTCAAGCTTGACAACCACCAGCGGCGCCTTGGACCCGCCCAGCCGCCGTGGAAGAAACGGCCCGTCTTCTATTCCGATGCAGCTAGTCAGCCACGTGGCGCGGAAGATCCCTCGGCGCATACTCCAAGAGCCCTCTGACAATGCCGTCGCTACCAAAAGCCGAGTTTACCGCCCGCGGCTCTACACCCAGACGGATCTTCTTCGTCCGACCATAGCGCCCGAAACTCACAACCCGTGCATTGATGATACCCATGATATCCAGCTCGTTCAATAAGCCGCTCACCCTCCTTTGAGTCAACGGCTCAACGGCGGCAACCGCGCACAGCTCGCGGTAGACCTCGTAGACATCGCCCGTGACCGAACTCTCCTTCCGAGCACTCTCTAAATGCATGACGGAGATCAGGAGAATCCTCGAGTGGAGTGGTAACGACGACAAGACCTCTGTGACCCGATCGTGTTCCACCTTTTGCTGAGCCATACGTACATGAGATTCCGTGATCCTGTTCTCCCTCGACCGCTCGCCAATCTCCCCCGCCACCCTCAGAAGATCCAACGCCCTCCTAGCGTCACCGTGCTCGCCCGCGGCCAGCGCGGCGCACAAACGCAACGCACCATCATCCAGGACCCCGGCCTGGAAAGCCTCCTCAGCACGATCCCTCAGTATGTCGTACAGTTCCTCGGACGAATAGGGTTTGAAGACGAGTTCCTCCTCCCCGAGAGAACTCAAGACACGCGGGTCCAAGAAATCCTTGAAGTGAAGATCGTTNNGAGATTCCGATCACGCCGATCCATCCTCCATCGAGCCGCTCGTTTATCCGAGTCAACTCGTACAGCAGACTATCATCCTCACTCCTCTTGACCAGCGCGTCTATCTCATCCAAGACCACCAAGAAAGCGGACCCCCTCAACTGTAGAGCCTCTCTCAGCCTATCGAACAATTCTCCGACCGCGAGTCCAGTGAATGGCACGTCCTGGCCCAAAGCCCGACAGAGATCAGCGATGACCCGGTAGTTGGTCCCCGCGAGCCGACAGTTCACGTAGCTCGTGTCAACGGCACGGCCATGATCCCTCGCCTTCCTCTGCAACTTGTCAAGAACAAACTTGGCGACGATTGTCTTGCCAGTCCCGGTCTTGCCGTACGCGAAGAGGTTCGACACCCGCTCCTTAGACAGAGCAGGCGCTAGGACAGATCCTAGCCTCTTGATCTGTTCTTCACGATGTGGCAAGCTCGACGGCATGTAGTCGTGTCTGAGAAGATTCCGATCCTGGAAAATCTGCCCACCGGAGAGTACCTGCTCGAAGATTAGATCCAATCCCTGCTGTGACAATGAATAGTTCACTCAGAATATTTTGGCCGAATAGTTCCAGTGGAATTAAGGGTTCTCGTACAACAGTTTCGACTGGAGCAACTAAAACCGTCCCGCCCACCCCTCCATTTCCAATGCAGCACTTGACCTTGATGGGTTGTAAGTGCGTAATGATCTCGTTAGAATACTCCTTGTTGTCATGAGTGGATTATGATCATTTAGGATATCCTGTACAGGGTTAGGGAGGGACTACTACACTGATTTCGTTGACTCTACAATTGGAAGCACGTTGTCTTTTCCAGAGGAAAGGGAGGGGTATGGGTGTTCCGCTAGTCTCCTATCAATTGGAGGACGATCGTTCTGTCGCGGGGCCGAATGTCCAGTTCGACGAATACAATCTGTTGCCAGGTGCCTAGCATTAGTCTGTGGTTTCTAACCGGAACGAAGAGGTCTGGTCCCATCAATGCAGCTCTGACATGGGAGTGTCCGTTTCCATCCTGCCACTGCTTTTCATGCTCGTAGGTTCCATTCTTCGGGACTATTTTTTCGAGCGTCTTAGGCAAGTCGGCCACAAGTCCAGGCTCATATTCCAGGGTAGTGAGTGCCGCGGTCGAGCCCGGAACAAATAGAAACGCGACTCCGTCCTTGAGCTTCGAGTTTTCCACGATGGCCTGGACCTTGTCCGTAATGTCAATGACTTCTCCCTCTCGCCTGGTCTGAATACCCAGAGATCGCGACTCGACAGTCATGCCTTCGGTCGCTCATATGTAGAAGGAATTAAGAGTGTCAAGACGTTCTCCATGGTGGCCTTGTCGAAAGCCGTCGCCGTCAAGGAGCTATACGTGAAGAAGATCCGCAACGGCACGGTCATCGACCATATCGCTGCTGGCCACGCACTGGACGTCCTCAAGATTCTAGGCATCGGCGGAGGAGAGGGAGACATCGTCAGCGTAGCAATGAACGTGCCTTCGAAGACTGCCAGTAAGAAGGATATCGTCAAGGTTGAGAACCGTGAGCTGAAACCCGGCGAGGTGGACAAGATAGCGCTCATCGCGCCCAACGCCACCATCAACATCATCCGGGACTACGAGGTTGCCGAGAAGACTCGCGGNNACTCTATACGCGGGATCGTTAGGTGTGCAAATCCCGCGTGCGTATCGAACGCTGGCGAGCCTGTCGAGCCGAAGTTCATGGTCGAAAGGCAGGACCCACTGCGACTGAGATGCTTCTACTGTTCCAGAATCATGGAGAAGACGGATGTTCTCAAACAGTTCTAGCACACAGATGACAGTCGAAGCCCCGGCAGACAATGTCCAGGCCCTCCAATCGCTCTATCGAGAAAGAAAGAACGCGATACAACAACGCTTGATAGAATTCCAACAGGTCATGCAGCGGAGCGACGAAGAGGTCTTTGGCGAACTCGCATTCTGCCTTCTGACGCCCCAATCCTCGGCAAAAGTCTGCTGGGACGCGGTCACCAAGGTGAAGCAACAGACACTACTCCTGAAGGGGAAGCCGGCCGACCTCGAACCTTTTCTGGGCCAGGTCAGATTTGGCGAGAGCAAGGCCCGATACATCGTAGAGGCCCGGGAGATGTTCACGAAGGACGGTAGGGTCCAGCTGAAATCGCGGATCCAAAGCTTCTACAACCCTTTCGAACTGCGCGAATGGCTGGTTGAAAACGTCAAGGGGCTCGGTTACAAGGAGGCCAGCCATTTTCTGAGAAACATAGGTTTGGGCGAGAATTTCGCGATCCTCGACAGGCACATTCTGCGAAACCTAGCCAGCCTGGGAGTGATTCCGGAGATACCCGTCTCGATTACGAAGAAACGATACTTGGAGATTGAAGAGAAATTGCGGAGATTTGCCGCGGAGATAGGTATACCTATGGCAGACTTGGATCTGCTGTTCTGGTCCAAGGAGACAGGCTGGATCTTCAAGTAGGCGACAACCACGGGCAAGATCGGAGTTATGGCTGACAAGGAGACGAGCATCTACTTCAGACTCGGCGGAGTAAAGAACACGTGGGTCGTCGACTCGGCGGAAGAGGCCGCGAAAACCTTCGACGAGATCAAGGCGAAACAGCTCGTTTCTCTCGTGATCGTGACGGAGTCTGTCTTCGACTGGATCCAAGACAGACTGGGCAGAGGCAAGAAGGAGATCGAACTTCCACTGGTCGTCTCGATACCAACTCGCAAGGGTGGCAAGCCACAGGTTGACCTCCTAGCGGATCTCATCAAACGAACCGTCGGTGTAGAGATCAGGGTTCAGTAAACGCCGCATGGGACACACGGCCTTCAAATAACGCACCCCGTTCCTCTACAGAAGAGCCGTGCGTCTGATTGAGGTCCATCGTGGTCGAGTGCGTGGTGCCAACCGTCCCTTCTCGAGCGGACGAGGTAGAGACGATGGCGCGAAGCATCGGCTACAACGTCGTCGACAAGGTGATTCAATACAGAAAGAGCATCCACCACACCTACTGTATCGGGCCCGGGAAGCTTGACGAGGTCAAGCAGCTCGCATCCGAGAAGAAGATAGAGGCCGTATTGTTCGCAAATCGACTGCCCGGTTCTCAAGTCTTCAAGATACAGAAGGTCTTAGGCGGAACTGACATCAAGGTCATCGACCGTAACATGCTGATCCTCGAAGTCTTCGATCAACGTGCCATGACGAAGGAGGCGAAGCTGCAGATCGAGCTCGCGAAGCTCAGATACACTTTCTCGTGGGGCAAGGAGTTCCTCCGGTTGAAGGGTATTCTCGGCGAGCAGGTGGGCTGGAGCGGTCCCGGAGACTATCCCTACAGCGAGTACGAACGAGGCGCTCGCAAGAGAATCTCACACCTAGAACAGGAGCTGAAGGACGTGTACCAGAAGAAGAGGGCGCTTAGAGACAGGCGTAGAGAACTCGGGTTTCCAATCGTCGCTCTAGCGGGCTACACCCAAAGCGGGAAGACGACCTTCTTCAACCGAATGGTCGCGGAGCGCAAGGACACTGGGCTTGGTCCTTTCACGACCTTGTCGACCTTTGCCCGAAGAGTCGACTATCACAACGGGGCGGATGCTTTCAGCTTCATCCTTGTTGACAGCATAGGCTTCATCGAGGACATGCATCCCATCATCATCAAGGCGTTCAACACGACCCTCGGCGAGATCTCCGACTCCGATCTGATCCTCCTCTTCATAGATGTCAGCGAGGATGAGGAGATTGTCTACAGGAAGATGACGGCCTCGAACGAGATCTTGAAACGAATCGCCCCCAACGTTCCGATAATTGTGTGCATCAACAAGATTGACCGTTGTACAGATGACCAACTACGGGAGGCTGAGCTACTAGTGTCTCGTGTCTTTCCGGGGACTCCTCAGATCGCGATCAGTGCTCTGAAAGGCAGGAACACGGAAGAGGTCGCAAAGCTTGGTTATCAGCATCTTAATGGCGGAATCGAGTCGAAGTCTCTAGAGGTCAGAAGCCCGTCATAGTAGATTCGGCCAAATCCTAAAATTCTCCGTTGCCATAGGTGGAAGTGGCGAATATCTCAGTTGGAACTGCGTAAACTACAGCGGACCCCGGATGGAACCTACCTTGTCACGATTCCCAAAGCATGGGCGAAGAGGGTCGGGCTTGGACCCGGGTCTGTAGTCTCGTACGAAGAGCGGCAGGACGGGCGGCTGTTGTTGTCGCCGAAGATAGACGAGGAGCGAGCTCCCTTGGAGGTCGTACTGGACGCTTCTCCATTCATTAGACGGGAGATTATCGAGAGGTACCTGCTCGGCTACGATATAATTCGGGTCCAGTCTAAGGACAGTCTACCGCCTGATGTCCGGGAAGAGGTTAGGCGGACCACCAAACGGCTCGTGGGCCTTGAGGTGTTAGAGGAGGATGCCAAACGCGTTGTTCTCCAGTGCCTCGTCGAGCCATCGTTGCTGAATCCAGAGCGTATTCTTAGACGTCTGGAGATGTTGTCGATGCCCATGCAACTGGACGCGGTCGAATCATTCGTCTCATCGAACGATGAGCTCTCGAAGGGGGTTGTCGAGAGGGACGAAGAGGTCGATCGGTGGTACTTCCTCTTGGTCCGGCTGGTCAGGGCTGCTATCGCGGACACGTACTTGCTGGAAAAGATCAAGGTGTCCTCGGTGGACTGTCTCGACTTCCGACTATTGGCCAGCTACATTGAGAACTTCGCCGATTATGCAGTCACGATCGCCGAGAACACCCAAGCGAAGCTGCAGATCCCCAAAGAGGAACAGGTTCTGCTTGAGAAGATCGGCGCGGCCGTAAACTCGATGTACAAAGATGCTGTAGGCTCCGTTCTCTCGAGGGATCTCAAGCTCGCCTCTTCTATCGCTCCACGGTTCAAGGATGCGAAAAAACANNGCAGCGCGGAAGCTAAGGTGGCGGGTTCGTCGAGGCCCCTTGTGAATCATCTTGTGGCGGTAATCATCGCGTTGAACAGGATGTGTGAGATCTTGGTGGACATTTCGGACTTGACTATTACACGATAGAGGAGAGGATAATAGGATAGGCCGTCCCAACGGGTCTTGGGATAGTCCGGCCGGACGGAGTCTGCTTGTCTGAAAGCCTGCGTAATGCAATAGGCGTGATATTGGAGGCCGGCTTCCAGATAGAGTCTGACGCGTTCAAGACTCTAGTCGAATTGGGCCGTGAAGACTCGCTCAGGCCGCTCGTCGATGAGCTGTTGAAGGTGGCCGGGTCCGTTGAGCCTAGGCCACTGTTCATCAGCTCCGATCTAGTCTTGAAGGCCGCCGAGAAGCTGGAGCTTGCCGGAAACAAACCGCGCGAGGTAGGGACAAGTCTCGGCGCTGAGCGGCGTTTTGCGGAGGAGCATGATTCGAGGCTGGAGGTTGTCTTTGATCCAACGGGGAAGTTGGGGACGATGGGAGTCTTTGACGATTTCTTGCGATATTTCCGGAGCAGGTTTGAGAAGATGAGCCAGCTCTTTCGACACAGGATAGACACTCGGAGCAGCGGGACGATCGCGGACGCGATGGCAGCTGGGGCGAACGGCCGCGGCCGGTTTGTCTGCATGGTCGTGGACAAGCGAGAGAAGGGGAACCGGATCTTTCTGACGGTGGACGACTACGACGAGGAGGCGATGGTGCTGGTGAACGATTCGAATCCGGGCTTGTGGCAGACTGCACGGAGGGTTTCACGGGACCAGGTCCTGTTCCTGGAGACACGAAAGAGTAGTGGGAAGCTGCTGGTGGCGGAGAATATGGTGCTGCCGGAGATTCCAGATCACCGGCCAGGCCGGGCTTCCGAGGAGGTCTACGCTGTTCTGCTCTCGGATGTTCATGTTGGTAGCAAGGTGTTCTTGGAGGATACGTTCCGGCGGGCACTGGGCTGGCTGCGGGGCGAGGTAGGTGACCCGAACCAGCGGGACATCGCGGACCATGTCAAGTATGTCTTGATCGGTGGCGATCTCGTGGACGGTATTGGTGTCTATCCGCGCCAAGAGGTTGATCTGAAGATTGCTGACATCTATGAGCAGTATCGTCTTGCGGGGAAGTATGTCGCTGAGATTCCGGAGCATATGGAAGTGGTGTTGATTCCAGGGAACCATGATGCTGTCCGCCAGGCTTTGCCTCAGCCGGCGATTCCGTGGGATTTTGCGGGTCCGGTGTATGATGCGCGCCGGGTTGTGAAGCTTGGTGATCCCTCGGAGGTGCGCTTGGATGGGGTGGATTTCTTGCTGTTCCACGGGACGAGTCTGATGGACATTATCAGTTCGGTGCCGGGTTTCGACTATCGCCGGCCAGTTGAGGTTATGGAGTATCAGCTCCGGGCTCGGCACTTGGCGCCGGAGTATGGGAAGAATACGCCTATTGGGCCGGAGGTTGAGGACTGGCTGGTGGTCGAGCATGTTCCGGACGTGTTCATCTCTGGCCACGTCCACGTGCCCGGGTCTGGGGTGTATCGAGGAACGACGATTGTCAACTGTGGCGCCTGGCAAGGGCAGACGGACTATCAGAAGCGTATGGGACTGGAGCCCCAGCCGGGGCTGCTGCCGGTGATTAATCTTCAGACGCTACAGGTGCGGATGATAGACTTCCGTTCGGAGTAGAATCTGTGAAGCGTCTCGCGCGATCTCGATACCGCGCGGGGGGGGCTAGAAATAGTTGACACAATTCACGTAAACTAGATTCCGCGTCCTATTCGGGCAAAGATGGCTCTTGTGTCATGAGAACTTTGAGATTTCGGATCTTTCGGCTGGTACCGGTTTTGGTACCGATTGGCTGGTACCGAGGGTCGAAGGCGAGTCTTCGCAATGGTACCGTTTTCGGCCAGACTGGTACCATGGTCAATGCGGATTGGCAGAGATATGCCGCTAGGGGCCAGCGGGCGGACCTGTGGTAGGCGGGACAGGCGGGGGTCCAAGAGGCTGTGCCGGTGTCTGCGCAGGGGTCTGGCCTGGCTGTGCAGGTCTCCTTCGGCGCACAACCAGGACCGCTATTAGCACAACGGCCACTATTATCGCGGTGCCGATGATGATCCCGTACCAGAAGAAGTTGGATAGAAGACTGGCGAAGAACGTCTGGTTGGCATAGATCAGCGTAACGATGTGCGTTGACAAGGATAATGTGAAGGCCACCTGGTAGCTGGTCGAGTTTTCGGTAATCGTTGTTGTCACCAGTCTACTGTCTACGAGGACTTGAAGGTCTGTCCCGTTGAGACCCCTGTCCACTACCAAGAGCGCCTTTCCTGTGGTCCCATCGGGTCCGCTGACTTGGAACGTCAGGGACAGAGCGGTGGCGTGAATATTTGACGTGGCCGCGTCAGAGGCGACCAGGATATTGTAGGTCTTACCGTTGGTCTGGACAGACTCGTTGGTCCGGTAGGACCAAGCGCTATAGTCGGACAGAGTCTGCGTGACAATTTGGTAGCCGGTGGAGTTGTAGCTGACCATCTTCACATCATTCTCTACCTGTGGAGAATAGTAATGGTCTGAGCGAGAGTCATCTTGTGATTGATCCTCTACAAGGTAGGTCTGGTAGGACCCCACAGGTACGGTCGTAATCCCCACACTGAGAACGTTTAGAGTCTCAGAACTGGTTGCGCTGGTCGAGTTTGTCACGGGGGGCTGATTGCCGATTGTTGTGGTGGTGTTCGTGGAAACGAGAGAGCTGCTGACCCAGGATTCCCCGACTGCAAGTGGAAACCTGTAGGTCTCATCCGGAGGAGTGTGGCTCGTGCTCTGAGTTAGAGTCACTGTCACGGAGACCGAGCCAGAGGGTATAACAGTCTGAAGATTGATCTGGAAAGTCACGGCGGATTGTAGTTCCGAAAGATCACTCTTCTGCTTGTAATCAGAACCGTAGAGCGTCCACGTTCCACTCACAGAGTAGCCCGCAATTACCCCGCTGACCGTTCCTGAGCCAGACTCGTCAAAACGCAGGGTATCATAGACTATGCCCTTTACATTGATCGACTGCTCACCGCCTAAGGTCTCGGTCAGAGTCCCAGCCAAGGTCACCGGAGCCCCCGGAAGGTTAGCGAACTGCAGGTCGTACTTCCACCACTCGCCAGTCGTTAGAGTCGCCGCGGGGCTGGGAGCGTCGGCATGAACCGGCCTAGGAATGACAAACGGCAATGCCAGGAGCGAAAGACAGACAACGAAGAACGCGCGATAATCTCGATTCATCTCGATTCTCAACAAACGTGTTAACGAAGAGGGTCTCGCCAATTAAGCTATTCGGAGTCCACGCGAGTCATCTGTGGGTGGATTTACGATCCGACTGGGAATGTTTCGAGAGCACCGGGTTCTTGGTTAAAGAACGCTTATGCCCGCGGCAGGCTCAGGCAACATTGTAATCTAGGGGTCCAGACGGGTTTGCCTAACGACGGCGAGAGGGGCGACGNNCGGGCCTGCGACGAGCTCGACAAGACCCTCGACCTGTTGAAGAAGGCCGGCTACACCCTCCGCGAGTTCTCGAAGGTGTTAGAGACGGATCCGACTGGTATTCTGATGACCCACTATCCTGAGGGGTACATGATCTATCCGGACGAGATCAACAAGACACCCTGGGACTATCCCTCGCTTCGACCAATCATCGACCTGGACTATCTGATCGAGCTGTTGAAACGGGCGCGTCAGCTGAGGCGGGCCAAGATGGACATAGAGAGACGACTAGGAAAGAAGCTCGTCCCCTTGTCCTAGAAGTTAGCCGCTCTTCGCAGGCATTGTAGCTTTGCCGAAGAACGCTCTCACAGCAGGCGTGTTGAGATAGTAGATTATGATGAGCGCGACGACTATGCCAGGGATTGCATAGACTATCCCTCCCTCAGTGGCTTCCGCGATGTTGCGAGCCAATGACAGTATGCTAACGCCGAGGCCGAGAATCCACGCCCAGCCGTTTCCCCGGAAGAAGCCAATCCCCGTGACAAGGTAGAGTATGCCTACCACCACCGCGAACGCGCTGAGAGCTAGAGTGACAATATCCGAACTGGTTAGAGTTATCGCTCCGCCAACTATTCCAAGAAGACCGATCAGAACGGCTAGGACCCCGAGTGCCGTCACTCCTCCCGGTCTCAGGGGTTTAGGCTTTCCAGACACCATGACCTCCACGATGCGTGTTAGGAGATAAAGCTACAGAAGTTTCCTCTGAGAGCTCTGGAATAGTTTCGTGATTCTTACCTGAATAACTGCTTCGTTGCTAAAACGCGAAATATGAGTAACGTTGGTGACGTACGATTACATCTCGCTGGCTCCGGGCTTCGTCAGGGAAGTAGTCGACATCTACGACGCTTGGGAAGAGAAAGAGAATGTGCCCATGAGGGTCCAAGAGTTGATGATGGTTCTCCGGATAGAAGTCTCCAAGCGCTACGGGCCGCCCTGGGAGCCTACAAGGAACAAGGTCCCGACGTACAAGGACGCAAGACTTAGCTGAACGATAAGGACACGAGCTTCATCCAGCGAGTAAATGCATGACACACACGACTGCTTTCCCAGAAACGGTCATGACATACTACTCCGTCAAGGGTACTGCGAACGCAAAGGCCGCGTTTGACAAGCTTGAATCCGCACTACCAACGTTGCGCGGAAGGAAGTTCTATGGCTACTTTGACCCTGAGACCGAA
>DAFH01000146.1 GCA_002495485.1 Candidatus Bathyarchaeota archaeon UBA185 | reverse complement strand
TGATCAGATCGATAGCAAACAGACCGTATGCTCCCCAGAGAATTGGGCGTGCTTCTTTCCTCTTTCCTAACATGTGCCCGTAGACGAAGCAAAGAGCGGTGGGAATGAGCAGCATGAGGAAAATCTGGAAGATGTCGCTGGCAGGATTCGGGTTCTGGAGCGGATAAGCGGAGTTGGCGCCGAAGTATCCTCCGCCATTCGTGCCCAATTGCATTATGCTAACTAGCGAGGCAACCGGTCCAACGAGAATTGTTTGGGTGGTACCTTCAACCGTATGCACTAGCTGGTAGCCGTTGATACTTTGGGGGACACCAAGCGCGACGAAGATGAGTGCAGAGATGAAGCAGAGGGGAAAGAGTAGCCTAGTTAACGACCTTATGAAGTCGGAGTAGAAATTGCCCATGTCCTTGGAGTGGGCTAGAAAGCCACGAACCAATGCGGCGGCGCAGCATATTCCGGTCGCGGCACTAGTGAACTGTAAGAACTGGACAGCGGTCATCTGAGAAAGATAGGAGAGGCCGGGAATCAGCTGGCCCGACGAAGAGGTGGAGAACGCTGAGCAGTTCGGAAGCTGGGCACATATGCCTTCTCCATTATAGTGTTGCAGGTTGGTGTTGGTGGCGAAGCTAATGACCTGCATGAACGCGAGATCGAGACTGAGACCGGGGAAGCCCTGTGGATTGAGCGGTAGAGATCCTTGAAAGACAAAGATGACGAATGCGAGGGCCATCTGGAAAACGTTGACGATGAGGGCTGCGAAGAAGTATTCTCGCCAGCCCATTCCACGGGTTGGGTCGACGCCGAGCAGTCGGTATATCGCGTTCTCTATAGGGTTGAGAAACCGGTCGAAGCGACTGGGGGCGTGCGTGAAGATCTTAACGATGTGAGGAGTGAGAAGGCGGCCTGCGATGATTGCTGATAGAAGGATGAGGATGACCGTTACGAAGTCTGCTGGCTGGATCAACGGTCATTAGCTTCCATGGGCTAACGGGAGGGTGTTTCATGGGTTTTTGAAAGCTAGTCTTTGTGGCTGACTGCCGAATGGTGGGAACTGTGAATAAAATCCTCAGAGAACCTTGGACCTTTGTGAGTCTTGAGAACGATGGAGCTGACAGTGCTCTTGACTCCGCGGACCTTCATGATCTTGTTCTTCAAAATGTCCCGGAACTGCTCAATGTCGTCAGCTTTGACAAGGGTTACAATATCGAACTCTCCGGTCACCTCGTAGAGCTCTTCAATTCCATCTAGTTTGGCGAGAGCCTGCACTACGTCGTCCATGTGTGGCGACTCGACGAAGATGTCAACGAACGCCAGTAGCGGAGCCATGACTCATCAGCTGGGGATAGAAGCCGGCAACCCGGAAGAGCCTGATTTATAGGATTGCTCGAGATAGACTGCGCATTTCTCGGAATTGCAAAATAGCGGAGCGTGTCACCTGACTGGCACTTCTCATCGGAATCTCGTGAGCGTGCGGCTTGAGAACGGTCCTCTAGAGCTTCTGCGACTCCGTCGTTACAGGTTCTCGAACTCTTCTCACATTATTGGCTACGAGCCCGATAATGTTCTTAATCACTCCGATCGCAAAATAGTATCCGGACGCGGATAGATACTGCTGAACCGACGTTGATCCCGTTGATCCTACGGATAGAATCTGCTGGATGGCGAAGTAGTAGGGAATGATCGCCGCCAGATGGATTATGAGAGCGTAAATTTTCTTGAAGCCTTGAACAACTACACCTTCAAGGAAGACAACGCCACCGACCAGTATGTAGAGCACTGGTTTGTGAACAATGTCATTGACGTTGCTTGCCGAGAAGGAATATTGGGTCAGGCTGTAGACTCCATAAATGACCAGTATAACCCCGACAATCATAATTGCAAAACCGATTGCTGCCTGAATCTTTCGCTTCAAATCGTCAGACCCTTGTCGTGAAACTGGACCAGTCGAATATATAAGAAGTGCCGACAACTATGATGCCAGAGATATCCCGAGAATTGCGGCATCATACACAACTCTTTGGACCATTGTACTTCCTGGACATGTACCCTTATCTCATCTGAGATTCTTACTCGGCCCTGACATCACTGCATCCTGGTCTCTCGTCCACGTCTAGGGATGGAGCACCCAGTCGACCGAGCAGGACGTAATGAGTGAACTTGCCGTCCTCTATTTGCGGTCCATCATTCTGATAAACAGGAATCGAAACGAGATAGAGCGAGCGTTTGAATGCCATGCAAGTCTGCGACACGATATTGGACGCTATCGGCAACACTCCGCTGAATAGGCTGAACCGAGTCTCTGGAGGATCCGGTGCCGATGTTCTGGCAAAACTAGAGAACCTGAACCCTGGTGGAAGCGTCAAGGATCGGATTGGTATAGCCATGGTTCGGGAGGCGGAGAAGAAAGGCTTGCTCAAGCCCGGCGGCACCATCATAGAGCCCACCTCAGGAAATACCGGGACCGGCCTTGCGATGGTGGCATGCGTGAAGGGCTACAAGATGATTTTCACGATGCCTGACAAGATGAGTGAGGAGAAGAGGAGCCTCCTTCGAGCATACGGCGCGAGGGTCGTCGTGACGCCGACAAACGTTACTCCCGAATCGCCTGAGCACTACATCAGAGTCGCCGAGAGGCTGGCTCGAGAAACACCCAACTCGTACATGCCCAACCAGTACGTGAACACTGCAAATCCAGCTGCCCACTATCAGACAACGGGACCCGAGATATGGCGCCAGACCGATGGGAAGCTCGATGCGTTCGTCTGCGGAATGGGAACGGGTGGCACAATCACCGGTACCGGGCGTTTTCTGAAAGAGAAGAAGAAAACCCTCAGAATAGTTGGAGTGGACCCTGAAGGATCGATATACCATCCCCGATTTCACGGAGACAAAGAGCAGCCCCACCAGTACAAAGTGGAAGGCATCGGGGAGGATTTCATGCCTAAGACAATGGACCTGACCATCGTCGATGATGTCATCCAAGTCTCCGACAAGGATGCATTTCACGCCGCCCGACGCCTCGCGCGGGAAGAAGGAATACTCGTGGGAGGATCCGGCGGAGCAGCAGCCTATGCGGCACTCAAGGTGGCAGAAAGGATGCGAAAGGGCCAGATCGTCGTGACCCTTCTGCCTGATAGCGGGCGCAACTACTTGACGAAAGTCTTCTCTGACGAGTGGATGAAACAGCAAGGCTTCCTCTAAACGGCGATCCCGAGTGCGAGATAGGGACGTGATGAACCTCCTCGACCAGTTGGAACTCTACACCTTACGCGTCGGCGGGAAAGGGGTCTCACAGAAGGACTACTGGCTCTTCGTCTACAACAGCATGAAGAGCGGTTTGCTTATGACCAAAGGGCTAGAGAAGCACCTTCGTTACAAACTGAAAGGACTGGGCGTAAATCTGGAAGAAAACTCGTCAGTCTCATAGAAAGGATAAGACCATATTGTAGAACCAGCGAATTTAAGGTGGCCATGACGCTGACGGTCGAGGAGAAGGACATGCGGCAGTGCGAAGCCGTATGTCCAAAGCACGGAGTGCGTTGCAAGCTCAGCAACTATGAACAGAACGCGTTTCCCATGCACGCTCACATGAACGACGGTAAGACTTGCGTCTGGAAGAAATGAACGACTAGGCTTCAGGCTGGGTCTCAGGTTCATCCATCTAGGTAAGCTTTCCAATGGGATAGAGCATTAGCCCCGCAAGTAGCAGGATGAAAGAAGCGAAGGCTATGCTGAACCATTACTGAGCTAGACCCATGAACTATTCCCCAGAAGTAGAGCGATAAAGGCTACGTTGGCTAGAGGCTTCCGCCAGAAAGTCAAAGGCTCGCTGACGTAAGAAGAGAAACTAGGGTACTTTGGGTCTCGATCTTGTAAAGACAAGAGCTGCTCCCGCAATAACGACGACTATGATCACACCGATGATAGCGTAGAAGAGGATAGGTGAAAGTCCAAAGATCGTAGTCGACGGTGTCGGTGCAGCCGGTGACACAGCTGCTACATGCACACTGACAGTCGTAGTATGCGAACTAGCACCGCCAGATGGCGTCGCCGTTATTGTGACCGTGTAATCACCAGCAGTGCTACTGTTGCATGTCAGAGTGCTTGTGCCCGAGGGTTGGATGGTCGTTGAGCTGAGGCTACATGAAACCCCGTTCGAGGATGGTGATACCGAAAGCACGGTTGTGCCGGTAAAACCATTCTGCGGGGTTATTGTGATGATGGTAGTTCCTGAAGCACCGCTGGTGAAGCTGAGGGATGAAGTGCTCGTGGTCATCGCAATGCCGGGAGTGCCGGTTATCGGGACAGACGTGAATGTGAAGGTCGCAGTCGTCGTACGCGCGAGCGATCCGCTCGTCCCCGTGATAGTTACGGCGTAAGATTTGGCGGTCGTTGAGCTGCAAGAGAGAGACGACTGGCCGGAATCGCTTATTGTCGCGTGGCTGAACGCCTGGCAAGTCAGTCCGCTTGGAAGTGGGTTGTCCGACAGAGTGACCGTGCCGCTGAAACCATTGACGGGGTTCAGCGCGATGGTTGAGGTAGCGGACGATGATCCATCAGCAACTGCTGTTCCAGAAGTGGCAGAAATTGCGAAGTCAGGAGCAGAGACAGACGTGAATGTGAAGGTGGTGCTGGCGGTATGGGTGAGCGAACTGCTAGTTCCGGTGACTGTCACTGTGTAAGAATTAGCCGTCGTCGAAGTGCAGGACAATGTTGCGGAGGTGGAACCGCTGATGCTATTCGGGCTGATAGCGGTGCAACTCAGGCCAGATGGGAGTGGTGTGTCCGCTAGGCTTACTGTTCCACTGAACCCGTCCAGGGGAGTTATGTTTATTGTGGAGACGGCGGAAGAAGTGCCATCGGCCGGCTCGGAGGCAGGCGTCGTAGCAGCAATTGTGAAGTCGGGTGACGGACCCGTGACGGTTACGTCAACTGAAATCACCGTGGAGTTCTCGAGTGGCCAACTAGTACCTGTTACTATGACGAANNAAGCGCCAGGCAAGGACGCGCTTAGAGTGAGAGTCGAGCCGGCGGTTTGTCCTGACGACAATGACACACTTGTAGGGCTTAGCGTCGCGGTGAGTCCTGTGGCGGGACCAAGCAAGGTTTCGACTTCTGCCGTGAGGGTGATGGTTCCCGAGAAGCCGAGGATGCTCGTGGCGGTAATGGTCGAGGTGGTTGTTCCGCCTGTCGTGAGCGGAATGCTGGACGGGTTTGCTGAGAGGCCGAAGTTGGGCCCGGTGACTGTGACGTCAATGCTGGTCTGATTCGAAACGGGGCCAACGGCTGCGTTGCCATATACCGTAATACCATAGTCGCCGGGAGCGGCGAATGAATACGCAGAGACCGTCAGCGTGGCAGTCTTTGTCCCGCCCGATGTCAAAGTAACGCTAGAAGGCGACAAGGACGCGTCCAAGCCGTCAGGCGAGCAGTCGATGGAAAGGTTCACGGCACCAACGAACTGGTTCGCGCTCCCAACAGTAATCGNNATGGGAAACCGTCATAGAGCTGGGGTTGGCGTCCATCGAAAAACTCGGACCGGGCACCGTTACCCTCACTGTGGTCGAGTTGGTCGTTGTGCCGCTCGTTGCCGTTACCGTCACGACGTAGGAACCAGTCGAGCTGGGTGCTGTTATCGTCAGCGCGGATGTTGCATAACTGTTGGCTGGAAGAGTCGGATTAGGATTTGCGAATATGGCAGTCGGGCCAGGCGGCAGGGCCGTGGCCGATAAGGTCACCGAACCAGCGAAGCTCAGTATACTCGTAACGTTGATCGTAGAAACATCCGATAATCCAGCAGGGATTATCAAGTCAGACGGTGATGCGTCGACGCCAAGTCCGGGAGTTCTCACTGTGAGATAGAACAGCGTGTCGTTTGTGAAGCTGCTTGGGGTCGTGGTCGCTTGCACGTCCGCGGTGTAGACGCCTGGTGTCGTCGACGAGGAGGCTGAAATGGTCATGGTGGAGGTTCCTGTTCCCGCGGTCAATGTGAGGGGAGAGGGCGGGTTGAAAGAATAGCTAGGTGCGGTCGCCGTTGGGTTAAGCAGATTTATGAGAGTAGCGGTCAGAGACGCGGATGTGTCGGTTAGTCCGTATAGCGCTTGGAGACTAATCATATTCGTCACAGACGAACCCGTGTCAACTGTGAGGAAGAGCTGCGATGACGTTATACCAATCTCCGGTACCGGGACATAAACCGAAATCGTTGTGTCGTGGAAGAGTGATCCTGACGTGGCATTGACCTCTAGAGTGTAGAAGTTGCCAGCCGCTACCGCATTCGATGTCGTGACCGTCAGCGTAGCAGTCTTGGGTCCAGAGCTCAAATCCAGAGACATTGTGCTAAGTTTTGGGGTCAGGTTCGGATCAACGTTGACAAGGACAAGTGAGACAATCCCGGTGAAGCCATTCAGTGGCGTAAACGTAAGATTCGAAGTGCCCGTCGCGGATGCGCCAAGGTTGAGCGGGTTGGGAGTAGCGTCCGGGAGGAAGTCAGGGGTAGCAGAGCAGGTCGTTGGTGAAGCTGCACGGACAGGGCTCGGCAGATACACAGCCACACCGAGAATGAATACTATCAAGAGAATCCTAGTGATGGCAGAGATCCTAAACGAGGCGAAGGCTGTTCCGGACAAGTTGCTACGACTTGAGGATGACAACGTGCCGTGGAGGTCGATTTCTGCAGGAATTTAGGTTTTTGCAAGAGGCTCTGTATCGCGGTTGATCGACGGTTGACGTAGACAGCCTAGGGTATAGGTTGATACCAAATCGGGGAATCGGCTACTCGGTTCTTGCCGGCTTGGGAGGTGTCTTTCGAATGTTGACGGTGGCGGATACTTGCGTGTTGTCCGTGTTTTCCACGATAAGAAACCATTTTCCACTCTGCGGAGCCACGAAATGGAGCGCACTCTTCTGGACCCCTTCCTGCCCGGCTTCACTCCAGAACTCTTCGCCTAGGTCGAGACTGTTCAGATTGTCTGAATCCATCAGATACACATTGACGGGTGCGCTAGCGGTGACTTCGCAAACCACCTCGGCCCGCTGGTTCAGCTCTACATCGAACGTTGCATAGTCGCCTCTAGCAATGACTCTGGCGTTGGGGTCAATCTTCGGCGGGACCGGTTTGACAATACCGACCGACATCGGACTGGTCCCGACTGGGATTGGCCTGATCGCTTCTTGTCTTACACTTCCCGGTTTCGGCGAACCAGGTTTGGCAGGGCTCACACTAGTAGGCACCGTCTTTGGGGGAGTAATCTTGGGCGCCACCACTTTTTGGAATTCTGATCTAATCGGCGGAAGGGATCTAGCAGGTTCATCCTTGATAGTCTGCCGCGGTTCTGTCTTTGGAGAAGGTGCTTGGTGTGATCTGGTTGACATTTTTTCTGGAGGTTTTTCTCGTGCAGGCTTCGTCTCCGTTATGGCGCGCGCTGTCTTCTTGGCTGTTGAGCGCGTTCCAGTTCCGGCCGCGTTTCTCGCAGGAGCTAGAGTGGTTATCGAGAGTATCGCGAGAATCGTTGCGCCTGCTATCGTCCAGGAAAGGACTTGGAGGATGCCAGCTATGCTGAGGACTATGCTGACGAGGTTGCCGAGGAGCATTACGGGTCTGGAAGCCAAGGGCGCAGGGTCCCCTATACCGCACAGACCTGTTCCCGCACCGGTTCAAAACGTCACTGTAACGCAAGGATGACCAGACCAGAGGTACAGTCCGAGGTCAAACTCCCGTTTGAAAACTCACGGATTGTGAAGCCAGCTATCAGACCGATATGAAAAAGGAAGGGGCTTAGGCGGCTGGCGGCGGCGAGGGTGGAACCGACGATGGCGGCGGTGTTGGTTTGTTCCTTCTCGTGAGCCCTACCGTGACGCCAGCAATGGCGCCGGCCGCTCCTCCAGCAATCCCGAGCGGCATCCATGGAAGTCCCGCCAGCATGCCCATCAGGGACGAGGACGAAGTGCGATCTGGTGAGTGAGGCTCGCCGTTGTTGATGTTCGTTGAAGAGAGAAGGAGCGCCAAATTCAGAGTCACGCTGGTGTCTCGAGTGACGGTCACGGTCGTGTAGGGGATGCCTCCGCAGCTCGGGTAGCACGCACTGGGCAGGGTCTCAGTGGCGAGGCTGTCCATTGTCAGTGTGATGTTCTTGTCAGTTCTGAGAAGCAGGTCGTTCGATCTATCGTAGCTCCAGAGCAGATCGAGACTCGCAACAATGTTCGTGTCTGCGCTAGGCGCACCAATCCCAGTCGTTGATGGGACGGTCAAACTCGCGGATTGGTTCAGCTCGCTAGTAACGATCCAAGCGTGTCTCGTACCAATACCGGAAATGCTCAGGTCTTCGCTGCCCGTCACGCTGGCCCATCCGTTCAGAATTTGGACGGGACTACCGTTCGAAAGCGGTCCGTTGACCCACCATTCGGTGTAGTACGGATCGTTAGAGTTCGTAGCCAAGGCCTGCTCGATAGAAGTCACGAATGGTCCAACCGAGCCTGATGATCCTGGGGACCCGCTCGCTGCAATGGCAGGCAACAAAGAGCCCTCAAGCCTCTCAACGAGCGCCGTTGCCGTGCCAGGCGACTCAACCGCGTGTAGAGAGGTTGATCGACTGCTCAAAGTTCCCCGACTCCTTTAGAGGCGTGAAGCTTGCGAGACCAACCGGGATCGAAACGCTAACTTGGTGCGACACGAGCAGGTTGACAACGCTGTTGCTCAGTCCTTCAACATTCCAGCCTACCATGCCAGAGAGGTCGACCTCCAAGGACATTGGCGTGGGCGGAGGCGAAGGTGGAGGCGGCAGTGATACTTCTGTCGGAGGCTGGCCGTCATAAGTTATAGACTTGATTGTAGCATCGCCATTAGCTACGACATTAGCAGGAAGGGGAACGTAGTTCAGGGGAGCCGCCTGATCTTGGCCCTGATGAATCACGTACGACAAGAACTGGACCAATGCGAATGCACGGTCCTGTGTCATTGTTGAGCCATAAGCGTTCAACTCGCGATAGACCATGATGTAACTGAACGATACTATAGGATAGGCTCCAGCAGCAGGAGAATTGAGAAGGTTGACCAAAGTCCAGTTTCCATCACCAACTGGAAGATTCGAGATGGTTGAGGCTGCTAGCGCGGAAGAAGCTAGGGTGGGTTCAATGTAGGTGCCCTGTGCCACGTTCAGCATGAACGCATAGGTCATCGGAGGACTGGCCGAAAGAGCATAGTCCAGCTCAACATACCCAACGGTGTAAGTAGTACCCTGGATTACCGCTGCAACTCCCTGATTTCCGACTGCACCGATCGCTGAGGTGGGCCAGGTTATCGTCTTTGACTGACCCAGCTTCCAAAACGGTGAGGAAGTGCAATAGCCGGAGAAGACGAACGTGGTTCCGGAAGAGTCGGACCTATGCACTATCATGATTGGGTTGGGTGGGAGCGTAATTCCCGGGTTCAGAGCCACGATCCTGGCGTCGTTCCAGTTCGTGATGTTTCCCTGAAAGATCTCTGCGGTCACATTCGCGTTCAAGTACAAGCCTTTCCTGATTCCCGGCAAGTTGTACGCCACTGCGACAGCTCCGACGGTGTCCGGGATGGTAAGCGGCGTTGAAACGAAGCTCAAAGCGACAGTCTGACTTCCGGTCAGGGGAGCGTCCGAGGCGCCGAAGTCGACTAGCTTGTCTTCAAGATCGCTGATACCCGTTCCGCTACCGACCCCCTGATAGTTGATCCTGACACTAGGATTGATGCTGGTGTAGGATGAGTCGATTGCTGTGAGGAGGGGATAGACGAAGGTCGAACCTGCGCCATTCAAGGTTACGTTGAGCGGTGGAGGAGTTGTCGTGCCCCCACATGCTTGTCCGGCGTATGCTGATGGGCTAGAGTTGCAGCTCTGGTTGGCGAGAAGTTTTCCAGTGAGGTTGTATGAGGCGTTTGATCCTAGACTTAGCCCTGGTGTAGCATAGGCAGGGCCCATTGCGAGTATGAGGGTGATGGCCGCTGCTAGAACTAGGTATGATTTTCTGAACAATTTCTGTCGCGCGAACGCTCCTCCCGTAGCGGATTAAAGAGTTGTGTGCACAACGCGTTCTCTGGCTATGCCTGGATAGCTGTAGAATGAAAAGAAGGACCAAAATAATCTAGAAAGGCGAAATTGGAGGTCATCCGGAAGGCTGGCTTAGCGCTTGACTTTTGACCGCGACGTCCATGGAACGTATCCCGAGACGTCTTTGGCTTGCCAGATGATTTGCTCGACAATCGTGATGACCTCTACCTTGTCTGGTTTCGAGCGTTGTAGTAGAGTGCCGTATTCTTTCTATGTTCTAATTGTAGCAGAAACCAAGTATCACTTTGTGCCCTTCCCGCCCAGGATACGAGTTGCGCTCCTCGCGATGGACGTGTCTTCTTGGATCTTCTGGATGCCCTTGCGAACCCGATCGCACCCAAAAGACCCGTAAGGAGACTGCGAGACTCTCTGACCGTCGTCATCTTGTCTTTATTCAGTTCCATTTTCTTTCACCGAAGTAGAACGTGTCGGAGTAGCGGATTATGTTTGAGCAAGCGAGCGCCGGCATTAGTTTGAGCGGCTCACCACGGCTATGGATGACTGGCGTACGCCGGTAGATGCCTTATATCGACGGGTTCCGGAAAATATCCCGTCGCTAAATGTTTGAACTCTTCCTACGAGTCCAACCAACGGAGAAGAACGAGGACCCGCATAACCGGCTCAGCAAAAAGTTCCCCGGCGCGCGAATCGCGCTGTGGTGCAACGATCACACGGACATTCTCGAGATAGAGTCCGACGGGCTGGATTCTTTCCAGGAGATCCAGAACGAGATTGAATTGTACTCTACCCGATACAAGAGCAAGATCATAGACAAGACCCTCTGCCAAGACAAGTTCCAGCTAGTAGCCCGGACATGCATCTGCGGATCTGACGGAGGAATCAACGTAGGCTCAGTCGCGGGGCAGAACAATTTCCTCCAGATGCCGCCCCCTGTCTTCTTCGGCGGTTGGGAGTACCACCGTCTAGTCGGGTTTGACGACAACGACGTACGCGGCCTGCTCAAAGGTCTCGACAAGGTTGGTAAGACGGAGATCTTGCACAAGGGCCGAACGGATGGCACAACGGACAAGGCCTTCCTTTTGTCGCTAGGAAGCCTCTTTGGGAATCTTACCGAGAAACAGATGAAAGCACTGCTGGCCGCGGTAGAGGGTGGATACTACGAGATTCCGAAACGGACCACGGCGGACGAGCTGGCCGCGAAGCTTCGACAGCCTCGGAGTACTCTCGAAGAACACATTCGAAAGGCCGAGAGCAAGGTCGTAATGGCGATGGCTCCGTACATGATGATGTATGCTAGGGTTCCGGAATCACCATTCACCAGCAAGACGAGGGCAGCGGGGGACACGGTAGGGGCTAGGTTCCTGAAGCAGCTGGCAGTGCAGACTGCCGAGAAGTCTCGCAACAACTAAGCGGAACTGGATCTGCTCGGTGTCTTTTCGGTCAAAAGCAAGAAAAAAAGGATGAGGGACGACAGGGTCCCTCCAACGTTGCTAGTAAGCCAAGCTTGCGCCAGTAGAGTGCTCTGACATTCTGTCGTGGTCTCTGTGGAGCATCTCGTAATGATTGCGACAGAGGTTTCTTCCACAATTGCCACAGAACTCGGTGGCTGGCTCGCTGCAACGCTTCTGGTGCTCCTCCAGTTCTTCAGGACTGCCGAATCCGCCAATGTCACCCACTTCGAGTTCCTGGCAGGTTCGGGCCGAAGTGTTGAGCGTGAGCTTCGGACTGGTGCTCAGCTCAGCTCCCGACAGAGAGCTTTCAGGCTTGTGCCGAGAGTGAGCCTTGGATCGAGTTGTCTTGTGAGTCTTTGGTTTTGACCTTGTCTTGGCCTTGACTTTCTTCCTCGCCTTCATATTCAGAACCCATCCCTTACTGGGATCCTTGTCGGTCAAATTCCACTTCTAACCAAGATCTCAGAAATCCGGTAACAGGCCCGCGAGAGGGCTGTAGTGGATTAAAGTTCATTCCTTGCCTCTAGGTCAGTCGGGAGGCGGTCGGCCTCTCTTCGTAGCGACCCGAAGGGAGAGACTCTAGCACACTTAGACGAGCAAGAACGAAAATCGACAGGTCAGGTAACCGTTATCGTAACGGTGACGGGTGACGGTTGTGCAGCACTAAAGCTGTTCGATATTGTCACATTAGTGGGGGCACTGAACCCGCCAGGAGGAATTGCTGTTAGGGATGTTGGCGTTACTGAAAAGCAGGGGCTCGTTCCCGAACCGCAGGTCATCGGGTCTCCGCTCGTGATGGCTATTGTCGGGTTGTCGACGCCCGTTCCTACATTGTTGACGCAGAGGTAGACGCTCGTGGACCCGCCCGCGGGCTCACTAAACGAGAATCCAGAAGGATTTGTAGTGTAGCCAGTGGTCGGACAGTTTGATCCAGAGAAGGTTGTAGTTTGATAGATTATCTTGACACTGCCCCCCGATGTGATCGTTATAGTATTCGAAATTGAAATGGATGTAACCGCGTAGGCGAGAAGGACAAGAGAAATCGTCATCATCAGTGACGGCACGAAGTATCTGCTCTTTGCCAGGTTCACCAATGTCCGCTTCATTCTCTCATTCGCCAGACCTATTGCGGCGTCATTGCCCTCGCTCACGGTTTACAAGTGACCGGGGCGTCAGACCGTATGAGAGAGCGTTCGCGCTGAGCGACCGCGCGAACTCCCCACCCCTCAAAGAAATCTACTGGACGTCGACTGTAAAGCTGGGGCCGGCTCCGGTAGCCATTGAAGTTCCCGCGCAGACTTGGACCGAGTCAGGGGTCGTCGTAACCGAGTGAGCAGCCAATGGCGTTTGAGCAGTAACCACCATCACCAAGGAGTTGCCAGTATTCGCTCCCGCAGCGCACGCGCCTGCAACACCGCTCGAGATGACGGTCGTCGGTGATGCGGTAATGCTGACCGGATCGCTGACGGTGCCTTGGTTATTCATGCAGAAGTAGTAGATCTCCCCGGTGGCCCCAGCTGTCAGATTCCAAAAGAGCGAGGTCGGATTCTGAATATAGCTAGGATCTCCGTTCGCAGGGCAAGAGCCTGGGGGTGTGAGAGAGGGTTGGGTTATGGCAATGTTCTGCCCCGGATTGATGTTCGTAGTGTTAGCGATCGACAGTTTGGTCACGGCAAAGCTCGCTCCGATAAGCGAGACCACCGTAACGAATACGATAAGCAACCGGAGATGTCGTGGCTGCATGATATCGGATGCTCTGGGCACCCGGTTATTTAAACAGATACAATAAAATTGTAGACGCAGATATAGGTGGATATCCATTGCTTCATCCGCGGCAGAAGTATACCGTGAGCGCGATCATAGTCGCCTAGAAAGAAGCCCCTAAGAGGCTGTGGAGCGTTTCGATTGACAAGCCGTTTTGTGGCTATTCCTGGTCGGGGCTTGGTCGGTTGCCGAGGATCGCGTCTATACGATCCAACGTGTCTGAGTCGAGCTTGTTCGCGATGTCTGCTGCTTTCATGTTTTCCACGACTTGTTCGGGTCGACTTGCGCCCGTTATCACAGTGCTGACGTGAGGGTTCTTTAGACACCATGCCAGTCCCAGTTGTGCTAGGGTGCATCCCAGCTCCTTAGCTATGGGGTCGAGCTGGTTTACCTTCTCAACGTTCTCCGGCGTGATCACATGCTCCTTCAACCATCCGTAGCCTTCCAGCGAAGCTCGAGAACCCGGAGGAACTCCCTTGCCGTACTTTCCCGTTAGCAATCCCGAAGCCAACGGGCTCCAGATAGTGGTCCCGAGTCCGATCTCGTGATACAGTGGGAGGTATTCGACCTCGACTCTGTCTCTGTGTAGCATGTTGTACTGTGGTTGCTCCATCGTCGGCGGGGTCATGTCAAGCTCGCGGGCAATTCCATGAGCGCGCATGATATCGGCGGCACTCCACTCCGAGGTTCCCCAGTAGAGAATCAGACCTTGGTGGACGAGATCATCCATCGCCCTTACTGTTTCTTCGATCGGCGTGTTGGGATCTGGGCGATGGCAGAAGAACAGATCAAGATAGGACAATTGCAATCTTTTCAGCGAGTTTCGACAAGCTTCGTAGATGTGCTTCCTGGAGAGGCCCTTGTCGTTTGGACCCTCTCCTCCCCAGAATACCTTGGTCGAGACGACAATGCTCTCACGCTTCCAGCCCAACTGCTTGATCACGTTACCCATCACGACTTCGGCGTTGCCGTGCGCGTACGCCTCGGCATTGTCGAAGAAGTTCACACCCGCATCGTAGGCTCTTGACATGCATTTGACCGCGACCTCCTCGCCTACTTGGCCGCCGTACGTTACCCAAGCGCCGAGCGACAGTTCGCTCAGCTTGAGTCCAGAACTTCCAAGTCTACGATAGTTCGTTATCCGCACCTGCTGAGCCAAGCAGATATGTTGCGGTTAATATCCGCTTCCAACAAGTGCCCAAACCACGTCACGGAAGGAACAGCCAGTTCGGAGCAATCTGTCTGAAACAGACCGGATAGGTCGCGAGTTCGACGGGGACGCCTGCGACTTCTGCGACCGCTACAAGAAGAGAGGGCTCTCCCCAAGTAGTAGGATACTCCTCGGTCTCATGCGCGATGAGGGAATCCCGGAGAGATCGGTAGAGGATCTTGGATGCGGATCAGGCGGATTCTCTGTAGAGCTTCTGAGAGAGGGTGCCAGCACCACTGTCGGCTTCGATCTCGCTCCCAACATGATCCAATCCGCCACCCAACTTGCGCTGCTGAACGGATTCGGCGCTACGGCCAAGTTCCAAGTTGGAAACGCCGCCACTGCAGAACTTCCGCCCTCGGACATTGTCATAATGGACAAGGTTCTCTGCTGTTACTCCGACTGGCAGCCACTTCTCAAGAATGCAATAGCCACGAGTCGAACAATGATCGGTTTCATTGTCCCGCGCGACGAAGGCATCGCCAAGCCAGCGTTCCGGGTTGGAGTTAGGATTGTGAACTACTTTGCAAGGCGAAAGGGCAAGATCCTGTTCTATCTCCATCCCTTGGACAGAATCGACAAGACCCTCCGGTCTTCGGGCTTCACTCTGAAGAAGAAGCAGGGATCACGACTGTGGCTGGTCTTCCTCTACACTCGTCCCGAGGGTAGTCGATAAATTGTAGGCGGCTTTCGTAGGAATCAATGAGATTCTTCATCGCGGGACTAGGAAACTTCTACCGAAGATGGAAGCTTGCCGAAGAAGCGGTTCAAGTCGCTGACGATCTCGGATTCTACGCCGCGGTCTTTCCCGACCATTACATGTGGGACCGGAACGAAATGCCGGACAGAAACTCGACGTTGGACACGTGGGTGCAGTTCGGCTATCTCGCCGCCAAGACCCGACGTATCATGCTGGGAACACTGGTCACACCGATACCCTTCCGTCCGCCCGGCATTCTCGCCAAGATCGTAGCGAGCTTGGACGTGATTTCCTCAGGCCGCACCATACTGGGAGTCGGGGCCGGCTGGTCGAGGACCGAGTTCGACGGCTACAGCGAATGGAACGTTGCCAAGACTAGGGTTGACAAGGCTGAGGAAGGCGTGAGACTGATCAGGAGACTCTGGACCGAAGACAAGGTCGACTTCGAGGGAAGATTCTACAAAGCGAAAGGCGCAGTGGTTGACCCCAAGCCGGTCCAGAAGCCACACCCGCCATTGCTCTTCGGCGGGGTGGGTCCTCGGATGCTCCGGATGGCCGGGAGATATGGAGACATGTGTTTCATTCCGTCATGGTCTAAGATTCCCTTTGCTGAGGCAAAGGAGATGGTGGAGAAAGAGGCGATGAAGCGAGGGAGGCGAGAGAAGATCTCGTTCGGCGCAGGATCACCAAACGTTCAAGGAGGAAGGTTCGACATGAAATCACTCGCAAAGAACGTTGAAGATGCCGTCGACAACGGCTGCGAATTCTACGTCACAGCTTTCCCACAGGAGGACTATGTTCCAGTGATGAGACAGTTCTCGCGCGAGATCCTCTCCTCCCACACAAAGCAGACCAAGCTCGTAACTGGCTAGGGAAGTCGACCCCGATCGTTCGCGAAAGCTTGGCTCGTCGCTCAAAACGTGGGTATCTGCTCGAAGCGCTTTTCAGTCACCGATGCTCGGAGCGCGTGATTCCGGAGGCGTTGTAAGCTCCTTGTCTGATAGGTCCCGGTCTGCAGCGGAGTACAAGCCCATCAGCGATTACGGCGTGGTAGGGGACATGCACACTGCCGCCCTTGTAGGGCTCGACGGGTCGATCGACTGGCAGTGCGCGCCACGATTCGACTCACCCAGCATCTTCGCGGCAATACTCGACGCTCGAAAGGGTGGAATGTTCCAGGTCTCACCCTCGGGAAGATTCTCGACCAGACAAAGCTACGAAGGCGACACCAACGTGCTCGTGACCGTCTTCGAGGCTGAGACGGGACGGCTCAAGCTCACGGACTTCATGCCCTGCTACATGGAAGAGGGAAGACTGCGAGGATTCCAAGAGTTTCACAGAATCCTCGAATGTCTACACGGCAAAGTCGGTGTTAGGACAATCTTCCAGCCACGGCTGGACTATGCTCGGAGAAAGACGGTTCTCACGGAGACCGATTACGGGTGCAAAGCCGTGAACAACGGACAGGAAGTCAGCCTATCATCGCCTGAAAAGATAGCCATAGCCGACCAGGAGACAGGAACCAGCAACTTCAGCCTCTCGAAGGGGCAGAGAGCCGTCTTTGTTCTAAAGTGGGGACGAGACCGTGCCATGCCCGTGGCGAGATACGAGACGGGAAGGAAGCTCGCGCGGACGCTCTCCTACTGGAAGCGCTGGGTCAGCCACGTCAATTATCAAGGACCCTTCCGCAGCCAAGTGGTGAGATCCTGCCTCGTACTCAAACTCCTACAATACGCGCCGACCGGGGCCATGGTCGCCGCGGTCACCACCTCGCTTCCCGAGAGCGTTGGCGCGTTGAGAAACTGGGACTATCGCTACTCCTGGATCAGGGACAATGCTCTCTCGGTCTGGGCGCTGAGCGAGGCCGGCGCTACGCGAGAGGCGTTGGACTATGCTCGCTGGCTCATCAATGTGCGCCGTCACTCAAAAGAGAACTTGCAGATAATGATGGGAATAGGCGGGGAGAGAGACATCCCCGAGATCATCCTCGATCATCTAGAAGGATATCGCCGGTCTAGCCCTGTGAGAATAGGCAACGCCGCGTTCCGACAAGTACAGCTCGACATCTACGGAATAGTCGTCGACTACATCTACTTCCTTCACCGGGCTCTGAACTGGACGACTCCTCAAGTCTACGAGAACCTAGTCAGGTACGCGGCCGACCAGGCGATGAAGGAGTGGCAGACCCCTGACAGTGGAATCTGGGAGATGCGACAGCAGAGACCCTTCGTAGAGTCGAAGATGTGGTGCTACGTAGCGCTCGACAGGGCTATCCGCATCGCCCGAGAGCTCGGATACGACGAGGACTGGCGGAGATGGGAACCGGTCAAGAAGAAGATCAAGAGCGAGATTCTCTCGAGCGGCTGGTCCGAGAAGAAGAAAGCGTTCACGATGGTCCTCGGCGGAGACGAACTCGACGCGGCCAATCTCCTAATGCCTCTCGTAGGATTCTTGAGCGCGAGAGACCCGCGGATGTCCTCCACGATCCAGCGCATCCGCGAAGAACTCTCGAAAGACGATCTTGTCTACAGATACAACGTCGACGATGGCCAGCTCGGCAGAGAGGGCGCATTCACCGTCTGCAGCTTCTGGATGGTAGACTGTCTCACGAGACTTGGAAAACTCCGTGAAGCCGAACGGCTGCTCGGCCAGCTGGCGAAGCGAGCGAATCATCTCGGACTCTACTCAGAACAGATCGATCCAGCAACCGGCGAGGCCCTAGGAAACTTCCCACAGGCCTACACTCACATGGGCCTCATAACCGCGAGCGTACGCCTAGAGGAGGCTCGTCGAAAAAGCGGACTCCTGCGCTACGCGAAGGCACTGTCCAGCAGAATCTCTAGCAGATGACCTTGGTGCGAGAGGCACGCGTCAAGGCTTCACGGTCTTGGTCAGATCCGTCAAAAGCTGGACGACTTCTCGGTGATTCCTCAGGTTGAACTTTGCATACGATTTTGAGAGCCCAACCTTGATCGAGTATGAACCTTCCGGAAGCACCTTGAACAAGTCCTCGTCAGCCTGATCATCGCCAACAGCAAGGACAAAGTCGAACGTCTTGTCGGCTAGAAGCAGCTTCGCCGCCATGCCCTTGTCGATGCCGATGTTTCTGACCTCTATCGACTTGCTCGCCTGAAGTACCTGTAGCTCGGTGTTCTCAGACGAGTAGGACAGCTCATCCGCCAGCTGCTTCGATCGTACCGAGGCCAGTTCGGGATCTGCCGACCGGAAATTCCAGACCAGCGAGAACTCCTTCTCCTCGGTAAAGGATCCTGGAAGCCGGTCTTCATGGCTCCTCAGAATCGGCAGAACCTTCTCCTTCCAGTTGCTCTCAACTTTGACCGCCGGAACCCAGTCCTTCTCCTTCTCCTTAATCCAGGCCCCGTGCTCAGCGACCATTCCAATGTTGAGTGAGCCGAACCATCTCTGCAGCAGAACGCGGTGACGGCCGCTGACTATTACCAGGTTGTTGCGCGGGTCCTCAGACAGCGTGGTCAGTAGCGCGATGAGTATTGCCCCGGGAACAGCAGTCTCGGGATGCTCCTTGAAGGGCGACAGGGTCCCGTCATAGTCGAGGAAGAGGATTCGACGCTGAGACGCGGCGTAGTCTTTGATGAGCTTCTCCCGCGACGGTCTGTCCATGAGCCGAGCGCTGAACTGCCTCTGCTGCTCCTTGACCGAGAAGAGTTCTCCCACAAACTCTTGGCCCCAGTGGATAACGTCGTACCGCTCAAGCCGGGACTGCATCACTTGGTTGCGGCGGGCCTGCTCCTCTTCCGGCATTTCGAGAGCAGTCTTGAGAGCCTCGACAATCTCAGACTGGTCGTTTNNCCAGTTCTCGAGAGGCGCCTGCCATTTCGCTGAGAATCAGAACCCCCTTCTGGTCAGCGCGCGACGCAACATACTCTTTCGCAATCAGATTCATTCCATCCCTCAACGGCGTCACCAGCGCCACATCGCTGGTCGCGAATAGGCCAAGTAGCTCGTTGTAAGGCAGGAATCGGTACCGATAGACGATGGGCGTCCAGTCAACGGTTCCAAACTTTCCGTTGATATTTCCGACGAGNNACGACCGAGAGAAGCAGCACTACTCTCCGCTGCCAGTCTGGATGCTGGCCGAGAAACGCCGCGTACGCCTCCAGCCGGTGCTTGATGCCCTTCGTATAGTCAAGCCGGTCGAGAGACAATACCGTCTTGAGATTGCCGAGGGTCCCGCGAAGCTCG
>DAFH01000179.1:176-10731 GCA_002495485.1 Candidatus Bathyarchaeota archaeon UBA185 | reverse complement strand
CGAAGTCGTCAAGCTCTCCCAACGGTACCTGTCTAACCCACTGCGAGTATTCGTCGACAGCGACGAGATCGCCGTCGAATCCCTCCGCCAATACTATGTCAACGCAGAGGAGAGCACAAAATTTCCAACCCTGCTCGCGATCCTCAAGACGGAGCGGATGGAGGGAACACTCGTCTTCTGCTCGACCAGGATCAGAGCAGCTCATCTCGCAGAAGCTCTCGCGAGAAACCATGTCAATGCCGAGGCGTTGCACGGGGACATGTCTCAAGGCCAGAGAAACGCCGTCTCCCAGGCCTTTCGTCAAGGAGGGATCAATGTGCTCGTCGCCACAGACGTCGCGGCACGGGGCCTCGACATTCCCTGGGTCAGCCACGTGATCAACTATGACATGCCCGAAGAACCCAACATGTACTTTCACAGGGTAGGACGCACGGCGCGCGCGGGAGAGAAGGGGACATCTATCTCGCTAGTCAGCCGAGAGGATCATGATATTTTCAAAAACGTCAAGAACATGACCGGATCGCTNNGGGATCGGGCAGAAGGAGGAGAGACAATCGCGGAAGACGAAAACGTAGCCACGGTGGGGCTAGGTTCAGACACCACCGGCGACACTGAGAACAAAGCCTCACGTGCGAAATCCATAACCCTCAACTAGCAAGCTTAAATCCGGACTTGAGACCGNNCGCGTGAGTGGGGCCTCCCACCCGTTGCGCCATACGAAACCCCGGAGTAGGGAGGCAAATGGAAAGAACGATAGGATTCAAAACAAACATTTCGCGAACACGACAGCTGACTCTCGCGAGCGCGATCGCAGCACTGTACGCGATCCTCGTTTCAATTCTTCCCGCGACAAGCATCCCGATAATTCAGGTCAGAGTTGCAGACGTTCTGATGCCGTTATCCATCCTATTCGGCTGGCCAGCAGTCATAGGCGTTACAATTGGCGCAGGTTTGGGCAATCTTGTCGGAGACACAGTCCTCGGGAACCCTGGCGCGGCAACAGGTGTCGATGTGGTCTTGGGAAGCCTCGCCAACTTCTTAGCAGCAACCCTAGCGTGGAAGATCAGTGGCAAGAATTGGACCCTTGGAGGGAGAAGAGCTAGCTGGGTCCTCGCAGTCAATTCAGAAACGGTAATCATAGCCCTGATAGTGGGCACCTACCTAGGGCTGCTCTACTCGATTCCTCTCCTCATCTCGATTGGCGGAATACTTGCCGGGAGCATTGTCGCCGTCAGTATAGGAGGCTACACGCTTCTCAGGATACTCGGCAGACCGAAGACCCTCGCCAGCTTGCGGTCTACCGGACTTTTAGTGACCGAACTTTCATCTGATGAAGCCTAGACTCAGTTTGACGTAAGCAAGCTGAATAAACGGGACTTGCTAGGCCCAGGCGGGACAGGCCCTAAGCTACGCAGCAGGACGCTACGACAACTGAGATCATCAGAAACTCGCTGGTTTATGCGAGCGAGGAGATGGGCATCGCACTCCGCAATGCTTCTTACTCGCCCAACATTCGGGAGCGAATGGATCACTCCGCAGCAATCTTCGACGATGATGGAAGACTGCTCGCGCAGGCTGAGCATATTCCCGTCCACCTCGGCTCTCTGCCATGGGGGCTGGCCAAGACGCTCGAATACTGCGACAGAGAAGATGTCGATCTCGAACCCTCCTCGATGATTATTGTCAACAATCCATACATCGCCGGAACCCACCTGAACGATGTAACCGTCATTCGTCCAATTTACCACTCGAGAAAGCTCATCGGATACGCTGCAAACAAAGCCCATCACTCCGACGTCGGTGGCAAGGTTCCCGGAAGCATCTCGATGGATGCCAAGACCCTCTCCGAAGAAGGCGTCGTGATCAATCCGCGATTCCTGATACGAAAAAACAGGTTCGTCAGGAGTCCGATTGACGCGTTGGCCTCGGCATCTCGAACCCCGAAAGAGAGAGTCGGCGATCTCAAGGCACAGACAGCTGCCAACGTGACTGGCGAACGGAGATTCCTAGAACTCGTAGAGAAGCACGGCTTGAGAACGTTTCAGCAGGCCTGCAGAGAATCGCTCTCGAAAACAGAGCACCTCGCCCGGATCAGACTCTCTAACATTCCATCTGGCACCTACAGTGCTGAAGACCGTCTCGAAGATCCGGACGGGCACGACATCAAACTTCGGGTTACAATCATTGTCCGTAAACGCGAGTTGCAAGTGGATTACACCGGAACGGATAGGCAAGTGTTGAATCCACTCAACGCTGTCTATGGAGTGACGCTGTCAGGAGTCTACTATGTTACTCGCACCCTGACGGGAGATGATATCCCGGCGAACTACGGCGCATTCGCACCCATACGGGTCTATGCGCCCGAAGGGTCGATTCTCAACCCGACCCATCCACACCCGGTTGCGGGTGGAAACGTAGAGACTAGTCAGAGAAACGCGGATCTGCTCTACAGAGCTTTCTCCAATGCGATTCCAAATAAGGTCCCTGCAGACTCTGGCGGTTCCATGAACAATGTGATGATCGGTGGAGTCTGGAGGGGCAGGGGCTGGGCGTTCTACGAGACGATCGGCGTCGGCCTTGGAGGACAGAGCGATCGGGATGGCATCGATGGAATACAGGCGAACATGACCAACACGATGAACACGCCTGTCGAAGAGATAGAACGATCATACCCATTGCTCATCAAACGATACGAGCTCAGACCCGACAGCGCCGGTTCAGGATACTATCGAGGCGGCTCGGGAATCATAAGATCATATCAGGCAACAGCCGAGGGGACCACGATTACCGTTCTAGCCGAAAGAGGCCGAAACCCACCGAAAGGTCTCTTTGGAGGCGGACCCGGGGCTCTTACACAAGTCGTTCTCTACAAGAAGGGCAGAGGGAGGGCCCGCAGAATCCAACTGCCAATCAAGACTACAGTTGTTCTCGACAAGAGAGACATTATTGAGATCAGAACGGCGGGCGGAGGAGGCTACGGCAGCGCGAAGAAGCTCCAGAGACAAAGGCAGGTTCGTGCAAAGCTCTGAGATTCCGAAGACAAGTCTCCGAGGAGTACTCGATATGACCACTATCCAGGGTCCGGCTTGCCCTCTATGAGGATTGGTTGCTGATAGCAGAAGAACTTGAGGGACTCTGGTCCAATATAGAGTAGAACGTCGGGCTTATCTACGCCGTGACAAATACAGTCTATACGGATAGCCACCACGTGATCTGATGGCGGACAAGCGATTTGTCCAACAGTCCGGTATCGACGCGTTCAACGGAAACGAGCTCATAGTCAAGGGAGCGCTAGAAAACCAGGTTGGACTCATAGCCGGATACCCCGGATCACCAGTAGCCGAAATCTTCACGATCCTAGAAGAGAACGCCGACATTCTACGCGAGGTCGGACTCTGGGGCGAGATGACCAACGACGAGTCCCAGGGAGCAGCCGCACTCAACGGCGCGATGGACGTCGGCGTCAACGCGATAGCCGTCATGAAGAGCGTTGGACTGAACGTGGCCGCCGACCCGATCAACATAATCAACTACTCCGACAAGTACGGGCTGAGCGGAAAGAGGGGAGGAGCAGTCGTCGTCTGCGGAGACGATCCACACGCCTCGAGCACGCAGGTCGCCGGCGACAGCAGGGCACTGATGGAGCATCTAAAAATGCCCATCATAGAACCCAGCAACCCGCAAGAGATCAAAGACCTCGTCGGAGAAGCGCTCAGGCTATCAGCCTACTCAAACTTGGTCGTCGGCTATCTCATCACAACCTATCTCGCCGAGGGAGGCGGAAACGTCCGGATCACTGAGAACAAATCTCCCGAAATCAGCTTCAAGCATCCGATCACGCTCGACATCTCCAACGTAGATATCAAGCGCAAGGTCAGCATCCCGCCCAATACGTGGGACCTTGAGAAGGAGATTATCCGAGACCGTTTTCCAAGAGTCCATGATTACGTTCGAGAGCACGAGCTGAACAAGATTCTCTATTCCGACGGCGAGAAGCACAAGATCGGCTTCCTAGCCGCGGGAATCTCATACAGCTACTTGGAACAGGCGCTGTGGGAGCTGGGTTGCGATGAGCAGTTCCCAATTCTCAAACTCTCAGTAACTTTTCCGCTTGAACCGAATATAGTCGAGCAATTCTCCAAGCTCGTCGACAATATCGTAGTAGTAGAGGAGAAGGGTCCAATCATCGAGAACCAGGTCAAGACGATCCTCACAGACCTGGTCCAGGACGGACGCATCAAGAAAGAACCCAGCGTGTGGGGAAAGACCTTCCCGAGAGACGAGGACGGATTCCCAGAGGAGAGCGGGCTGACTCCTTCAATGCTGATCGAAAAGATTGGCGGACTGATTCTTGAGATTGGAGACCCAGCCGCGCGTTATGATGAGAAGAAGATTCAGAGCGAGCTGGATCTTCTGACGGAGATCAAGGCCTACGGAATTCTTGTCCCGCCGAGGTCCCCCGGATTCTGCGCCGGCTGCCCTCATCGCGAAACTTTGAGCGCCGTCCACTCCCTGCGTGATCAGCCAGCCTACAAGGACATCTTCGCCCACGGCGACATTGGCTGCTACTCGATGAGCTTCCTCCCACCCTTCGGCGAGATGCACAACCTGACCGCCATGGCCCTGGGTGGAGCCGCGGGTAGTGGCATGGACCCGTTCGTGACGAACAAGCAGTATGCGTTGATGGGCGACTCGACGTTCTTCTGGAGAGGCATGACCGCAATCTCCAACAGCATCAAGGAAGACCAGGACATCCTCTACATCATTCTCGAAAACAAGAACACGGCCATGACCGGGCACCAACCAACCCCGGAATCCGGCCACAACATCATGGGCGACAAGACAACACCACAGGACATCGAGAGCATCGTCCGGGCAATGGGCCATGGACAGATCTACGTCAAGAAGATGCCCCCGTCCAACCGAGAGAAGTACATGAAGGAACTCGACCATGCGTTCGCCAGAGCCGGCGTCAAGGTGGTCATCGCGGACAAGGAGTGCGGGATCACGTTCCACAAACGAAAACGCGCCGAGAGGAACAAGATAATCGACCGGCAAGGATTCGTCCCACGCGAAGAGTTCGTCAACATATCCCAGGAAGTCTGCGAGAACTGTCGCGAGTGCACAAAGAACACCGGTTGTCCAGGACTGACGATTATCGACACGGACTATGGTGAGAAGATCGGAATCGACCAGTCCACATGCGTCAGCGACACATACTGCACGAAGATAATGGCCTGCCCCAGCTTCGAAAAAGTGGTGGTCACAAGAAACAAGCCTCCAAGACCACGCGTGAGAAAAATCTCGCTCGACGATATTCCACCGCCCAACGAGCACGGATTCACCGACACTTGGAGCGCTTTCATCAGCGGGGTCGGAGGAATGGGAGTCGGAGTACTCTCCTCAACGCTCGCAAGAGCCGGGACCAAAGAAGGCTACACCGTAAAATTCAACGACAAGAAGGGTCTCGCAATCCGAAACGGCGCAGTCTCGGCTCACATCAACTACGGCAAGGGCAAGGCCAAGATCTCGACCATCGTCCCGAACGGAAAAGCAGACCTCCTACTAGGCCTCGATATGCTAGAGGCGGAGAGGAACCTAGTCTACGCCAGCAGGGCACGCACGACCGCGGTGATCAACAGCAGCGTCATACCCACCATTCCCATGCTCGCGGGAATGATGAACTATCCAACCGACGTCGAAGACAACATCCGCAAACACACCAACATAGACGAGTATACCAGTGGAAGAATCGGAGAAATCTCCGAACTGTTCTACGGGAACAAGCTGTTCACGAACATCATACTACTCGGAATGGCCTTCCAGCGAGGCGCCATACCCGTCAGCGAGAAGAACCTTGTCGACGCGATAATGGAGACCGTGAGCGCGAGCCAGAGAACCCGGAACATGGAAGCCTTCCGGCTAGGACGAAAACTCGTCGCCAGCCCCGAACTCTTAGAGTTCAAGAACATCGTGGCCGACGAGAAGACATTGCGCCTCTTCGGAGCAAAGGAGTCGTACCACCAGCTCCTCGACCGGAAGGCTACGACTATAGCGCACTCGTACTGGATGTTCTGGAAAGGAAAGTCCGCTAGCCAAGAATATCAGCGCATTGTCGAAGAAGCAGTCGCCAAGATGGGTCTCGACGAGGAGACGAACCGAAACATCGCACGACGCGTCTACGACCTCACCATGTGGGGGGGATTCGACTATGCCAAGAGGTATCTCGAGAGAGTCCAGGAGGTCTTCCGAATCGACAGGCCAGACAAGGGCTACGCCGCGACGAAGGCCGTCATTCTAAACCTGGCCAAGGTGATGTCGATAAAGGACGAGATCTATACACCTCTACTGCTGACGGACGAGGAGAAGCTCGAGCGGGACAAGATCCGTTACAACATCGACGAGAAGAACGGGGACAAGATCAAGTACATACACCTCAACCGTCCCGAATTCGAAGTCCTCGGCAAACAAGTCCGATTCAACCTTCCCCAGTGGCTGGCTCACAACTGGCTCATGAACACGTTCAAACATGCGAAATTCGCTCGCGGCCTCTTGACACGATGGGGATGGCACAAGAGAGAACTCGGTTTCCGCGACTGGTACAGCGACCAGGTAATCGGATTCTTCCTAGAGACAGCCAACAAGAACTACGAGCTGGCCCTGCGAGGACTGCGAGTCATCAACGATCCATACAGACCCAACGAGTTCGCAGTGACAGGCTTCAGAGAAGTAATCTATCCAAAGATGGAGAAAGCCAGGCGTGAGTTCGAACAGCTCAAGAGCGAGACTCCGCCCCTGCCGGTGATTCCTGTACTCGCATCCTGAACTTCCTGGCACGCGACTCGGCAAAATCATCAACCCAAACTAAGCAATTTCCAAGTTACACACGCTGGGTCGATCATTCCACGTGACGATCGACCTGAAGATCGACTGACGGAGTATCGGTTATATCATCGTAAGAGAATAGTTCTCCTCGACCACCCCGGAATCTCGCCTTGACGCTCGAAGATCGACTTCGCAATCCTTTCACCCAGACAATGGCCCAGAGACAGTACTCGCAAGCCGCTCTCTACAGGGCAGCGCTCCGGGACACGAGGTATTCTTCCGGCTTCGGCATGTATCCTCCAGTCGCCAAACCGAGCCGCTGGAAACCTGGAGCGTGGCTGGTGTTCAAGTTCGGATTCGTAGGAGGACTCGGCCTCTTTCTGAACGTGTACATCATGTACATCCTGACACAGATACATGCCCTTACGGGTCTCATCGCCACTGTTCTGGGAGGATCCTTCTACATCGTGTACGCGATAATCAGCAGCCAAGGAGCTGTTCTCGTAAACTTCCTCCTAAACGAGGCTCTGGTATTCAGGGGCAGAAAGGGAACAGCCGGACTGCTGGGCCGATTCGCGTTCTTCAACTCGATCGCATCAGCCGACCTCCTCGTGAGAATACCCATACTCTGGAGTTTCACGACTTTTCTCGGCATTCCGTCGCTCGTCTCAAACTTCGAGAGTATTCTGTTGACCTTCGGCGGCAGATTCGTGATTAGCACGAGGAAGATCTGGCCGAAACCTGCAGGCAAGTAGAAACCGGACGAGAGCAACGGTATCGTCCAACGTTCGGAATAGTGTCAGTATCTTCTGACAAAACTCTCTACGGGATGCCCGAGGTCGAAATAGAGCTGGAGGTCCAAATGGAAGAGCTCTCCCGGAAGGGTCTTCTCGAAAGCTCCCAGTTGCTTCTCAACAAGGTCCTTGACCAGTAGCACTCGCTTCCTGACATACTCACTTTCGTCCGCGACAGGAAGTGGACCGAACACTGTCGGCGCGACAAGGCTGACGGTTGCGTACATTGACCATGCGAGGTCTCGAATCTCCCATTGAGCGTCGGGAGCGCATCGAAGGTTGAAGAAATGGATCAGCTGGCGAGGACTCATACTCATCACAATGTTCGTTGTGGCCGCGTTCGGCCGAAGGTATCTGCTGTCCTCCGCCTTGATTCCCTTAGCGACGAAACCCTCCTCGGCCTGCCGGGTCAGATCCATGACGTCCTCGAAGTTGACCTCAAGCTTGTGGCCGTGGATCTCGACTGGGACCTTGAGGTCCTCAGGGATGCCTGTTGGCTTGAGGTAGCCGTAGCTTCGGGTTATCTTGACGTATCTCTGTGATTGTTGGCTGAACGAGGCGATGCGGTGTCTCACTATCTGGTGACTCGCCGCACGGCTAACTCCTTCCAAATCGAACGTGAAGCTTCCGTGACGCAGAAGGTCCTCTTGGCTCATCTTCACGCCCTGCCTTTCTAGATTTGTTATGAGGCCGGGATAGTTAGTGTAGCTAAACAGGATAACCTTGCTGGTCGTATGGCTCAACTCTGGACCATCGGGGCGAGGGCGGATGCGATGTTTGGTGCAGCTGTGTTCAATGTTGCCACAAGCTCTTTGCTCAGGCTCGTCGGGTTCTTGGCTCTCGCCAGCTCGACGAGTACTCTAAGGTTCGCGGTGACGATCCATCTCCCCTCATCTACTCTGCTCGTCTCGAAGAACTTTGAAGAGTTGAGGAGGGAGAGAATGTCCTTCTCGTCAGCCTGGACGAGCCACGTAATGCTGTTGTGCTCTAGGATGTCATAGTGTCCGAGTTCCAGAGAGCGTTTCAACAGCCCGGATATCCGTTCATGGTCGAAGACCTTCTCTCCCTCCAACGCCTTGTCGGGTGAGGTGTAAGCGAACAGCTCGTAGCCCGGGTACGGAGAGTAGCAAGAGCGCATGGCCGCGGCGCAGACCCTTTCAAGGTCCGGTTCGAAGCTGACGAGCTGAACTCGCACCCGTAAGAGCTCCAAGACTCTAGTTGGGTTTGAGTGCCTAATAGAATTACTGACATCGTCAGTGACAGAAGCTCGCCATGGTCATGCTCGATTCGGCCAAACTTGCAATGCCTTCCTGTGCCTAGGAACTGTTCTTCCCGGAGACATCACGCTTAGCATTCGGACAGTCTGCTTCAGAATAACACGGGGATATAGAGGACCGTTGGCGGAGGGCGAGGCTGAAGGTGACGCCAGAGGAGACTCTGGAATCGAGGCGACTATAGAGCCCTTCCTCGACATGCGCGACCCAACCTTCCGGCGCATCCTCCGTGCCGCCACGAGCAAGTTCAACCAGATGATCTGTCCCCTCATGGCATCCGTCTGCGTCCGCGACCTCTGCATGTTCTGGAACGACCACTCCAAAACGTGTTACATCGTGGACGCTCTGAAGGCGAACCTCTACTCTTCAATGTGTCCGAAGTGCGGGTCGACGAATGTAGCCATCTCGTCTCGCGAGGGACGAACTGGGAAGACGAAGACGTTCAGGTGCGACACTTGTGCCAACGAATGGACCAGCGTCCACTAGATGCTGTCGCTAGATCGCTAGCGGCTCAACGGCAAATTCCTTCTTCTGCTCTTCTTCTAGGCGCGTCTTGATCCTTTTCAGCCTGAAGAAGTCTTCTCGGGCTCGTTCTTGGAGACTCATCTCGATGTAGCGTATTGTATTCAGAATCCTTGGAATCACGATGTACTCCAGGCTGTTGACCCGCCTCTTTGTAGAGGCGATAGCCTCTGCCAGCCTCCGTATCGCGGCCTCAGCAGCCGACAGCTCGACAACGTTCTTGACCGCTTCGGTCATCAATGCCACCGCCTCGTCCAGCTTCGCAGATGTCCCAATCATCGAGTAGGGATATCCCTCAAGAGGTCTCACCTTGACCTCCACATCAGGTATCGAGACCCCGATGACGTTCCTCGTCGAAGCGTCCACGTCAAAACGATCCTGAGCGGTGAGCGAGGTCTCTTCCAACCGCGTCGCTCCCATAAGCATCTGCGCCTCCGCAAAGCGTAGGTACGTCTGGTTGAGCAGGTCCTGCGTCTTCGCCCTCAACGCGGTTATTTCACGAGCGAACTGGAAGAACTCGATCATCAACGCGTCCAGTTTCTCGCGCAGCAGGTCTTGTCCCCGCTGAGCGATGTTTCGTCTCTTGCGGAGGGCGATGAGCTCCATCCGGGTGGGACGCGCGCCCGGAATAATGTCGGGCATTGTCTAGTTGTTCTTCCCGCGATACTTTGGACTCCACTTCTTGATCGTAGCGGGATCTATTCTCTTCAGCTCATTGTCCGGCAGGACGCTCAATAGGTTCCAGCCTAGGTCGAGGGTCGAGTCTATGTCCCGATTTTCATACGCTCCCTGATTGATGAACTTCCGTTCGAAATCGTCTGCGAATCGGAGGTACAGCTTGTCTCGCGCCGACAGAGCCTCTTCGCCAACGACAGCAACAAGGTCACGGNNGAAGCTTCGTCCCTCAGCAAATGCATAGTAGAGCTGGTCCGAAACCTCTCGATGATCCTCGCGGGTTTTGTCCTTGCCGATTCCCTCTTTCATAAGCCTTGAAAGACTTGGAGCAGGATCTATCGGGGGATAGATGCCTTTTCGATGAAGCGATCTGTCCACTATCAACTGTCCTTCAGTGATGTAGCCGGTCAAGTCGGGCACCGGGTGTGTCTTGTCGTCTCCGGGCATGGTTAGGATTGGCATCTG
>DAFH01000179.1:0-134 GCA_002495485.1 Candidatus Bathyarchaeota archaeon UBA185 | reverse complement strand
CGGCGTAGTTTGTCATGTCGGTGAGAATGACGAGCACATGGTTCCCTTCCTTGATCGCGAAATATTCAGCTGCCGTGAGCGCGAGTCTTGGAGTGAGGATTCGTTCGATCGCCGGGTCGTCTGCGAGGTTGACG
>DAFH01000042.1:18969-19847 GCA_002495485.1 Candidatus Bathyarchaeota archaeon UBA185 | reverse complement strand
TTGATAAGTGTGGTCCGCCAGCGTCTGCCGGTGCACACGACCTCCCCCCGGGGGAGGGGGGTCCGAGATCCAACTCTTCGATTTCCGGCTTTGTCTACCGGTCTAAGGCTGTTCTGAACCTGAAATTCGGTTTTCCGGTCGGCACAAAACGAGCATTTACCGCAAGGAAAACGGGCCGGAAACTAGAGACATCGAGCGGGTCTATGGTGGGGTCCTGTTCGACCGTGCCACTCATTTGTTGCATTTCGCTACTTTCTGTTCTGTGTTGTGAGATTCTCTAGAGAGGAGTGCCCGTTTTCTCTTCACTCCCCATCGGTAACCTCTAAGGTCGCCCCTTTTTCCCACTACCCTGTGGCACGGAATTAGGAGTGCTACATGGTTAGTCGCGCATGCGTTGGCAACGGCTCGGACCGCTTTTGGCTCACCCAATGTCTCGGCGATCTCGCTGTAGGTTGAGGTCTTGCCATAGGGTATGCGCTGAATCTCTTTCCAGACCCTCCACTGGAACGCAGTGGCTTGCACGTCTACAGGGAGATTTCTCGGAAACTCTCTTCCATCAAAGTATCTCGAGAACTCCTCTGCCCATTTCTTCATCTGGTGATCATTTCTGTAAAGGTCTGCGGCATAGTAGTCCTGCTTGAGGGCCGCTTCGACCGCTTCGTCTGAGGCTCCTATGCAGACGGCGCATATTCCATTGCCAGTTGCACCCAGCAGCAGTCGTCCTATCGGCGAATCTGTGATCGTGTAGTGGATGGAGAGTCCTTCTCCTCCCCGACGAAATGTGCCTGGGTTGACTCCGAGATTGCTGGATGATTTCTCGTAGAGTCTTCCTCTAGAAGTGAAGCCGGCTTCGTAGAGCGCATTGGTTACTGTCTCGC
>DAFH01000042.1:18509-18947 GCA_002495485.1 Candidatus Bathyarchaeota archaeon UBA185 | reverse complement strand
GCTAAGACCTGATTCGCGAGACAGGCTGGCAAGCGTGAGCTTTTCGTCGATGTGTTGATTGATGAATTCGCATATTCGTTGGACCATCTCTGTCCTGGGCGAGAACTTTTGCTCTTTGGGTTGGCAACGTTTACAAGCGCGGAATCCTGCTCGCTCCGCCTCGATGGGTCCGTCGAAGAATGTGACGTTTTCCACGTGGGGATGCTTGCCCGGACACGAGGGTCTGCAGTAGATTCCTGTGGTGCGGACTCCGAAGACGAAGGTCCCATCCTTCTTCTCGTCTCTCGATAGAACGGCCATCCACTTTTCGGAATCTGGAAGGTCTGGTCGATTCTTCGAGACTTCTTCAAACCCAGGTTTGGCCTGTTGAACCCCCAGCATGAGCACATAATCTTCCAATTGCGAATAAGTACTTTGACTCCGAATCTTGCGGTCAAA
>DAFH01000042.1:1162-18457 GCA_002495485.1 Candidatus Bathyarchaeota archaeon UBA185 | reverse complement strand
ACATTATGAAGGCGCATGGGAGAGAGCTCAGCTTCACGCGGAAGCAGATAGGGCAAATGCCTGAGCGCAGTGAAGAGGAAGCCGCCAAGACCGAATAGGCTTATCGCGGCGCAAGGCATTCTTTTCAAGCGCATCATTCAAGCGTTGGAAGCATGGAGTTCGAACGAGTAGTTCGAAAGCGGCGGATGATCCGCGCTTTCAAACCAATGCCCGTGCCTGACGACAAGGTCCGTAGGGTAATCGATCTAGCCCAGCACTACCCGAGTGCCGGTTTCAGCCAGGGTGTCGCTTTCGTCGTCATTACTGACCCTGAGAGAGTTGGAAGGGTTCGAGAACTGAACCGGCTCAGAGGAGACGCCCCCGTGCTTGTTGTGCCCTGTGTCAGTGAGAAGCTCTATCATGACAGGTATCATGAGGCGGACAAGCTTCGGCCCGACGGAACCGAGATCGACTGGCCGATACCCTATTGGCATTTTGATGCTGGCTGTGCGTCCCTGCTCATTCTGCTCGGGGCGGTGGACGAGGGTCTTGCAGCCTACCTTGCTGGTGCCTTCAGACCTGACCTTTTGAGAAAGGAGCTGGAGATTCCGGATCATTTCGTCCCGGTCGGAGTCGTCTCCATCGGATATCCTGACTATGAACGGCATGTGCCGTCTCCTTCCCTTGCTCGTGGGAGGCGGTCATCAAGCCAGGTGGTTCATTACGAGAAGTGGTGAACTCGTATCAAACAATTGCGTATGCGAACAGGTGACCATAGGCGAACTCTCTAGTGTCGCCCTTCACCTTGGTATATGCAGTGAAACTAGATGTGCCGATAGTAAATGCCTCTAAGCCTGCAAAGGATGGCTGGGTCCAAGCTGTGGCGCTCGTCGCTTCCGTATAGTTGCGTGGGTAGCTTGAGGGCGTCTGGCTGGTTCGTGTCAGACTGTATGTCAACTTGACCGACACTAGAATGCTCTCCCCTGGAAGCATGGGACGACCTATGACCGTGGAGTTGAAGTTGAATATGGCCAGAGAGACAGTCTCTGGGTTACTTGGAGAGAGAGACGTGAGAGCGTTTCGGATCTGCGGATCATTTCTAGGACTTCTATCATTAGCGAAATAGACATGCACAGCCCGTTTCTCGTGCGCTGGATTCTCGCCGGTCGACCAGTCGACGGGTAGTGTCATATTCAGCTTCAGCGATTGAAGGGGCGCGGACCCAATGTTCGTAATGTTGACCCATGCCAGAAGGCTACTCGGATTCGTCCGCTCGATAGTATCCCCGGCCAAGACAACTTTGACCTCCGGATTACCACTATCGTCGAGTGGCAATGGATTGAGTCTAGAATCGGTGAAGAATGTGGAGACGCGGAGCGAGGGTGATGGAAAGGTAACTGTCACGAACCGAGTGAGCAGCGCGTCATAAAAGTGAGCATCGCCGATCGAAGCGACAATGTAGGCCTTATTGTTGCCCGGAGTGTAGGAGCTCGCCACCCACATGAAATCGTTGCCTGCGCCATAACAGGACTTCGGAGTTGACCCGTACCGCTCGCCGCAGATGTAGTATGGACCATGCGGGGTTGCGCGAATGTTAGAAGCCCATGTCAGCCCATCATATGAGTAGCTGTAATAAATGTCTGCTAGAGTATTGTTTCCTCCGTTGTTCCGATCGTCAAGCCAAGCCATGTCGACACGGCCAGTTACAGGCGAGAGGCTAAGGTCCCACATGTACGGTCCACCCGCCGAAACCACTCGCTGAACATCGGGTAAAATGGTGTCATCGATTCGGGCAGGTGCAGACCAACTGATTCCGCCGTCATGCGAGACGACACTGTAGAGATGGAAAGCGGTACCGGTTTCTCCAAGGAACGTGACATAAATCGAGTCGGCGCTTGAAGCAGCTACCTCCACCTGAGTGATGTCGAAGGTAGTATTGGGATAGCATACTTCTTGGAAGCTGGTGCCTCCATCTGTTGACCTTAACACCATGGGATTGCACCTGCCATTTGCAATTCCTGATAGGAGAACTGTTCCATCTGGAGCTACTGCCATTCCCCTATTGCTGGAGATTGCGAAATCACTTGGGAATGGACTGTAAGGAGGACTGTAGGACGGTCCCAACCACATTCCCGCTCCCCAGGTCTGACCTTCGTCGGTCGATCTCTCGAATGCTAGTCCCCAGACGCACCTAGTAAGATCAACTTGGGCACTGACCCTAACCAGTACGTACACATTGCTCCTGTACGGACTAGAGCCATAGGGATCCGCGATTACGGCAGGATAGTCTACAATCGGACCGACTGACTGGAAGCATGGATGAACAGTTGCACCCGNNCAGGATAGTCGACGATCGGACCGGCCGGCTGGTAGCATGGATGAACAGTTGCACCTGTCCAATAGTCCAGGAGACTGTCATTCATCCTCATATAGGGTCCATCTATGGAGAAGCTATTACCCCCGTCGGTGGATTTGAATAGGCGCATCGCAAATGATGCAAGAGTTCCACCTGTGGCTAGGTTGCCGACGTAGGCGTTGCCGCTAGCATCGAATGTTCCAACAGGATCGAAGAATTCCCAACCTCCATGCGCCACGGAGAGGATATTCTGGAGAGAGGCATTGCCAGACGTCCACGTCACGCCGCCATCATGGGTCACACGCACAATCTCCTCTTGATCTCCCACTGAACCTCCCAAACTATAGGATCCTGTCACAATAATATTCGACGGGTTCACGGGGTTAACTGCCATACTGCTCTCTCCTCCCAGTCCTATCGTAGTCATGTTCACTGATACTGGAGACAAGCCCATCGGCGCGGAAACCGGGGTGTTTGTCATTGCTCTCGCTCTAACAGCAGACGCAGGCGAGGCTGACGTGATCGCAATTACGACAAGGAAGNNGAAGATTCCTAGACAAAGCTGCACTTCACTTGACCCTTCGACGTGTTGTCGTGAAGGACACATTTCATCATGCCCAGACATTTGAGTCTTGTTGCATGGAGTAATTCGAGGGGATGCCTAAAAGGATGGAACTAGCTGTCAATAGAAGGATAGCTAGGGAAACCCAAAGATAAGCTTATTGCGTGTAACGACCTGTAAGACAACTCGGTTGCGCAATACGCATCTCGTTACCCGCACTGGAAGGGAATTTGTTTCGCAGTTTCGTTCGGGCTAGGTTCCGCGTGTTGACCCCCTGAGACTCGATCCTGAAGGCGTTTGGTTAATCGACGCGGTATTTCTGAAGGCTTAATTCTCGGAGAAGAGTAGAAAAATCTGGCCATGACCTTGCAAGAAGCTCTGCTGAAGCTCCGCGATCAAGTTGTTCTCGGTCCCGACGAGCTTCCAGGTTCCTGGTATAACATTCGTGCCGATTTTCCGGGCGATTTTCCTCAACCAAGAGAGCCTGAAAACGGGCCTTCTCGTCTCGAGTTTCTGTCAAAGGTGCTCGTGAAAAAGTGTCTCGAGCAGGAGACATCGACCGAGCGATGGATTACGATCCCGGAGCCTGTTCGAGACCTGTATCGGCAAGCTGGGAGGCCTCGACCTCTCTATCGCGCGAGGCGTCTGGAAAAGTATCTGAACACTCCCGCTAGGTTGTACTACAAGAGGGAGGATCTTTCTCCTACCGGATCCCACAAGGTCAACACTGCACTGGCACAGGCCTACTATGCGGCCGAAGAGGGGCTTGAAGGTGTCTCGACAGAAACCGGTGCCGGTCAGTGGGGAAGTGCTCTGGCGTACGCTGCCAGTCTTCTGGGTCTAAAGTGCGTTGTCTTCTGGGTCCGCTCGGTCTACGACTGGAAACCCGACCGCCGAGCCCTCATGCGGCTTTACGGGGCTAGAGTGCTGGCGTCGCCCAGTAGCGAGACATCCGTGGGTCGAGAGCTTCTCGCCAAGAACCCGGACCAGCCGGGCAGTCTGGGAATCGCAGTCTCTGAAGGTTTGGAGTATGCAGAGCGAAACAAGGGCTACGCTTACTGTCTCGGTAGCGTGTTGAATCACGTGTTGATCCATCAGTCGATCATCGGACTGGAGACGATGAAGCAGTTCGAGATGATTGGCCAGAATCCGGACCTGATGATCGGCTGTCTCGGCGGAGGTAGTAACTTCGGCGGCTTCATCCTGCCTTTCGCCGGCGAAGTCTTGAAGGGAAAGAGACAGTGCAAGTTCCTGGCGGCTCAATCTTCCTCAGCTCCCAATCTAGTCAAGGGTGAGTATCGATACGACTACGGGGACCACGCGGAGAAGACTCCTCTCCTGAAGATGTACACTCTGGGTCATCAGACCGATATGGTTCCGATAAAGGCCGATGGTCTACGCTACCATGCAGCAGCACCGTTCATCAGCTTCCTTAGGCATCTTGGGCACGTGGAGGCGGTTGCTTATCCGGCGGATGAGCGAGACGTGTTCGAGGCGGCGAGGACTTTCGTTCAAGTCGAAGGGTTTCTGCCAGCCCCTGAATCTTCCTACGCGATACGAGCTGCGATAGACCAGGCACTAGAGTGTAAGTGGAAGAACCAGGAGAAGGTCATCGCGTTCAACATTTCAGGACACGGTTTCCTCGACCTGGCCGCCTACCAGGAGAAGCTCAAATTCTGAGGACGGTCTTACGCGTCGTGTGAGAAGTGACGCAATAGGCTACTGTTTCTCAGTCGCGCGGTACGTTGACTGGCCAGGTCTCTTAGAGGCTCATTATCCTTGAGATCTGCTTCCTAGCGTCTTCCAAGGTCGCGTTCACTTTGTCCAGCTGTTGGACAACCTCCTCCTGTATGCTCAGCTCCCTAATTTTCCTAGCTTCTAGGATGGCGTCGTTTATCTGTTCAGAGATTAGTTTTAGCTTTGGAGGCAGGGTCTTTTTTCTTTCTTTCACAGTTTCCGCGATGGGTATGACCGATTAGAGCTTAACGGTCGGCCAGATTGTTGGCGATTCAGACACGGGTCCCGATGCGAGACTGGCCGGGCTCGACCCCGGTGGAGAATGGTTCAATATTTGCGGTCGGGGTTCCTCTCCAGCACGCGTTCTTGCCCTTGTCATACCACGCATTGACGTACTCGCCCGTGCTTATTCTATTGCAGACGAAGTTGGCATCGCAGTAGTCGCAGATCTCTTCATTGCCTATCACCCATCCGCTACCCGGGTCCATATCCGTCTTCAGCTCGACCATCTCCTCAGACAAGCCCTGGGTGAGCGTGTCAAACGGGTCGTTCGTGCAATGATTACAGCCCTTCGCGCAGGGATATGGTTCCACGGTATAGAAGGGTCCGTCCATGCCATTGACAGTGTTGTGATAGTCGCAGAAGACCTTGCAAGATGCTTCCAACGGCGAGAGTAAGGCCGTCACGCCGGGGGGCAGAAAGATATTGTATGCGCCAGCAGATCCAAAATTCGATACGGTGCCCTGACTAATCCAGCCTGCGAGCGTCTGCTTGATCTGGACGTCTGATACCTTAGTAGGGGGGTCTTTCTTGATTATCGTGTAGGGAACGATCCTGCCTCTTCCAACGTTGTACTCTGACAATCCACCCGAGTACGCTTGGTCTGTCTCGATATTGAGAATGGCCGTCTCGATCCTCTTTATCCAGGATGAACTGTTTGCTGTCGTGAAGTAGCTTCCCCAATAGATGCTCTGCCAGCTGTAACCGTCTTTCCAGAGAGGCCCGCCATTGTACTTTACGCGAGGCGAGACTTTCGGAGAGCTGATTCGATGGCCGCAGGGGCGCGAAAAGTGCCAGATTCCCGACCCATGTGGTGCTGATCGTAGGGAAAGGTCATGTGCTTCTCGCCGTTGTGTTGAAGCTCTGACCCCGATATGGTCGAAACCTGTTACTCGTCGTCCGCAGACTGAGCAGGACGAGATCCTCTCGCAAGCTTCGCACCTGTTCAAAGCCAATCGTTTCTGGAGTCAGTCGTTGTTGGTTATGAGAAATCTCGTACTGACAGCAACCGAAGAAGGGAACAGATCGTCGTCCAGCTCGTTCTATTTTACCCACGAAGGCTTGGCTAGTCGCATTCCAGATGCTACTCCGAGACTGCTGCAGATTCTGGATTCAGGATCGAGCGGACGCGAGTGTTGAAGGACAGTCCGTTCCGTTCCAAGCGCGGTAGCCCCTTAGTGTTCCTGCGATTTTTCCTAGCATCTAGTCCCTGAGAATTCATCCTAGGGCTGGCAAAACGATGTGGTGCGGGGGATGGGATTCGAACCCATGAAGGCCTACGCCACAGGATTTCTCCTGCGAGTCGGATCTTAAGTCGAGCACAGCTCCTCATGAGCGGCCCTGCCCCTTTGACCTGAATCCCGCCACCAAAGCGAGACGCTACGAATGGTCTCGGGAACCCCCGCATAGACAATGATTCAGCTTGCACCGTCTTAAAACACATCGAGTTGGACCGGTTTCGCGTCCAGAGAAGAGTCCCTATGGCGAAAGAGAAATGTTCTGAAAATACGACCCTCTATCTTCGCATCTTCTTAAACTGTGCAACCGAATTTCAAGTAACATTGCGATTATCGGCTAGGCGTCACTTGCCAGTCAGAGACTCCGATATTGGCCTCAAACGAATCAACAGGTCACGAACCAGTGGTTGAAAGAGTTCCAACCGGAGTCGAAGGTCTGGACGGGGTTATCGAAGGCGGCTTTCCCCAAGGCGATCTTATCCTCCTAGCTGGTCATCCCGGTTCCGGGAAGACACTTCTCTCGTCTCAGTTTCTATACAATGGCGCCACAAAGTACGCCGAACCTGGAGTCTACGTCTCATTCGCAGAGAACCGGGAAGCTTTCCTTCGGAACATGCGGCGTACGAAAATGAAGTTCGAAGAACTCGAAAAGAAGAATCTCTTCAAGTTCATGGATTTCATTACAGTGAAAGATAAGGCGATAGACGAAACGCTCGCGACAGTCGTTGGTGAGATAGACCCGTTCAAGGCAAAACGTCTAGTAATCGACTCCTTTTCCGCCATGGCACAAGCATTCTCTGAGAGAATAGACGCGAGAATTGTTCTTCATACAATTCTCGGGAGAATGACTCGGTTGAATCGCGTCACAACCCTCTTGATCGCAGAGAAACCGCTCGGTTCGAAACTCTTGGGAGGGGGCATGGAAGAGTTCGTCTCGGACGCAGTGGTCGTGCTTACTCACTCGATTGAGAGAGGGTACTTGGTGAGGAATCTTGACGTCGTCAAGATGCGTGGAACAAGAACGCCGGGAACACGTCTCCACTACGAAATTGGTGACGCAGGAATAACCGTCTATCCCGCGTTAACACCGTACCCGGTCGGCAAGATTTCCGCTGATCGAGTAAGTACGGGAGTAGACGGCGTTGACAGAATGCTAAGTGGGGGCATGTACAGAGGCTCTACAATTCTTGTGATGGGAGAGTCCGGGACCGGCAAGACGACGAGCTCGCTTCAGTTCGCTGTGAAGGGAGCGACAAACGGGGAGCGTGTGCTTTTCATTTCATACGAAGAGTCGCCGGAAGAGCTTGCTAGGCACGGAAGATCGTTTGGATGGGATATGCCAGAGCTGAGCGAGAACGGCCTTCTAAAATTTCTCTCATACATTCCCGATCCGGGCAACGTTTACAAGATCTTCGCAGAGGGGCGAGCCGAAATTCAGAAGTTCATGCCTTCCCGGCTGGTCGTTGACAGTCTGACCAGTCTAGAGAGAGTTATGGATCCAGACGAATTCTTTCAAACCGTGCGGCGACTGGTTACCCTAGGAAAATCGAGAGGAATTACCTGTTTGGCAACGGCTGGGACTAGTGAGGGTGCTCTTCCTTCTGATTTCTGGGTCTCATCCCCGGCAGATGTCATTCTATCGTTCCGCCAAGTCGAGTCGCAGAGTGCACTGAGGCGGGCGCTCGTACTCTTCAAAGCTAGGGGCTCTCCCCTCGATTCAAGCATCAAAGAGTTCGTGATCAACCAGTCAGGTATCGTTGTCGAAGAAAAATTCGCGGACTTGGAGCAGATCCTAAGCGGCTCAGGGCCTAGACCTGCGCGCGTCGAGGGTTGGAGCGACGCTTTTGCCAACCGTCCTCGTCCCAAGAGGGAAGAACAGTGGTAGACCGGGAGAGCGGCTTCACGCCTCAGAACACTGTCGGGAGGGCTTCAAGTGGAGTATTCTCGATTTCAGTCTCTCAGAAGCTCGGTTTTGTAAGCGTTCCAGTTATCGGAGTATTAGCGATTGTCTTTGGCGTATTAGATCTAGATGGCGGAGTGACATTCCAGTCATCTGTCACCGAGGCTGCCATCGGTGTTGGAGCCATTCTTTCTTCCGCGGTAATCGTTGCTCGGATATCCGCCAAGAGCTTCCTGGCAACAGGCTCCTCGAATCTTCTGCTACTTGGCATTGCAGTGTTCGAGTTTGGTCTCTCTTCAACTATTGGAGGGTTCATCAGAAACTATAGTCTAGGTGCGGGACTCCAGATCTATGTCCTTGGAGCCTTCGTTTCAGCATGTCTTCACGTGGCAAGTGGAATCTTGACATTCAAAGGGAGCCCGCGGGTAATGACTCGTCGAACCTTTCCCGTCTGGTTCTCATACATAGGAACCGTATGTTTTGTTCTCCTCCTGTCGATCTTGGCTCTTGACTCAACGCTATTCTCGGATGTGGGGCAGATAGGCGCACTTACTCAACGCATGCTGATCGGCTCAGTGGTTGCAATGTTATTGTTATCCGGTTTCTTTTTCTTTCGGGTTTACCTGCGTTCTCGTAGTCCAATCCTTTACTGGTACAGTCTCGCGCTAGTCACAGTCGCCTTTGCCTTTGTCGCATTCTTTACGACTCAGGTCGAGGGGGACCTGGCGCTTTGGACAGGACTCGGAGGTTTGTGTCTGGCAAGCCTCTACTTTCTCAAGTCAGTATTCGTCTCCTCGCCGAGAAAGGATGGGGCATCCTCGCAAGCAGGGAGGAGGTTGAATTGATGGTTTCAAGTCTGACATCGGCTATTCTTCAATGTTTCAACACTGGGCTTGACTCGATTGGAAGTGTCTCGAGAAAGGTCGTCTACATGCATCTGTTACGAGTTCGCAAACTGCACGAAGAAGAAATCCCGGACAAGCCGAAAGAATTTCTCGAAGCTCTGAGAGAAGTGTTCGGTCAAGGAGCGGGCATTCTCGAGAAAATGATTGTTCGAGAATTGAAAAAAGCGTTCAACGTAACCTTGGGCGATGATCTCTGCGAAGTCTTGGACCTAGTCAAACAATCTCGCGGAGCCTCTGCGGCCTCCTTGACAGGTATGTCGAAGGCTAATCGCCCAACAGGGACACGCTCACCACTTGGACATACGGAATAAGACTTGGGGCCGACTCGTCATCCTCGGGATACGAATTCGCGACGACAAATTACCTCTTGAAGAACCAGTCATGGGGTCTTGGTTTGGATAGAGCGGAGCTCGATTCTGTTGTCGAAGCTTCACTCGTGAAGACCCTTCGAGACTTGGGACAGGAGAGTCTCGAGTCGGCATTATCCCTCATTCACAGGGGAAACGAGACCAATCCCAAGAATTTGATGTCTCGGTTGGGAGAAATTGACAGCGTTCTGGACGAACTCTTCACCAAGTTTTCCATTCTGATCAAGCATGTCGTAATTCTCGAGGCTTGTTCCCGGTTGAAGCTGGAGCCTCCAAGACTCGGAAAAAGTCTCTTCTGGATGGTCGAGGAGTTGCATTCAAGCCTCTGGGGAGTTCGGACTTGAGATGCGGACCGTCAACGTCTCTCTTGTTCATGAGACTGTGTCTCTCTGCTTCGACCGTGTCTTGACCATTCTCGGCGAGAGGACGAAGCAGGTTATCTACGATTATTTGCGGAGACGGGGAATCGGCAGAGAGGATGTATCGTCGAGGTTTGAGGAGGTAGAGCTCTTGTTGCTGCAACTGTACGGTCAGGGCGGGCGTGCTATATTGATTGGAACGCTCGCTAACTTATGCGACGAGTATTCGATTCCACTCAATCTAAGCTATTCCGACACTCTGAGTAATCGGCTGGCTCAGCTGACTGAGAACATTTTGATGCAGAAACTTGCTCCGAAACACTTTCGCCAAGACTCTGACACGAGAACGTTCGAGGACAAGACTGGTGCCTATGCAGGCTGGACGAACTAGGTGTTTGACGAAGGAGCTGGAAAACTCGCGTGTGCGCGGTCGACCGGATCTTCCTAGAACTGTTCCCTGAACTTACCCATTTTCGTGCTTGTCACTGTAAAGATGAGACCGATTATTATTGCTAGAATGCCTAGCACCATGTACGAGTTCGTGGCTAACGTGTTCGCGTATGCGACATTGGAGGTGGTTATGTACATAGCTTCCGAGACGATGCCTGCCAGAACAAGAACGATGCCGATGAGAAGCCCTACCTTTTTCAAATGCTTCCTATGCGGATAAGGTCTAAGACACGACTTAAGCGCTGTCTACCCCGGAAGCGAGAACGTTGGGTACAACTCGACAGTTTTCTCCGGGACTTTAGGAAAAGAAAGGTNNACAGTTTTCTCCGGGACTCCAGGAAAAAGAAAGGTCGGACCCCGGCTTGAGCCCGGGTCCTGATCCGATTCTCTAGTCTTGTTCCGCTTCTGTTGGTACTATCGTCAGCTCTGTGAGTTTCTCGCCGCGGAGGACTGACAGCTTTACTTGTTTTCCGATTGCTTTGTCGTCTAGGAGGCTGCGTAGGTCTGCAAGAGTCTCGACGGGTTTGCCGTCAAGTTTGACTATGACGTCTCCGATTGCGACGCCTGCTTTCTTGGCTGCACTGTCTTGGTCGACTCCGTAGATTATCAGTCCCGCTGCTTGGCCGGCAAGATTCTCGGGTAGGCGGATTGTTTCGGCGGTAATTCCCATGTATGCGCGTTTGATCTTGCCATCGTGGAGTAGCTTGTCGACGACCGTCTTGACGGTGTTGACTGGTACCGATATTCCGCGGTTGTTGGCGTAGGCTGCGTTGATTCCGACCATTCTTCCTCTAGCGTCTACTAGTGGACCGCCGGAGTAGCCTGGGTTGAGGCGGGCGTCTGTGACGAGGACCTTGTCGAGTCCTCCACCTCCCCACCATCGTCTTGTGCTGAAGGTTGGGTTCGTGACGATGCCCGACGTTGCGCTGGCTTGTCTGCCGAAGGGGTTTGCGACTGCGAGTACGAACTGGCCGACTTTGAGACTGTCTGAGTTGCCCGTCTCGATTGGCGTGAGACCGTCAGAGTCTACTTTGAGGACGGCGATGTCTGAGTAGGGGTCGCGTCCCACTACTTTGGCGAGTTGTTTGTTGCCGTCGTTGAAGCCGATTTCGACCTCGCGCATGTCTCCTACGACGTGGTTGCTTGTTACGATGTGTCCGTCTTTGCTCCAGACTGTGCCTGTGCCTCCTCTCCATCTTCCGGCTCCGACCCGGACGACGGACCGGGAGACTCGTTCTGTGACGTCTACGATAGCGTCTGATACGGATTCGAGAATCGCTGACGAATTGGTTGTTTTACTCATTTTTTCACCTACCCTTTAGGGGTAGGCTGTTCTATTTGTTGACCAATGAAACGGGATGCTGGTCACAGATCTATGCAAAGTCGCCTATCGAGTAGAAGACTATTGGTGAGGCTATTTGGCCTCGTCGCCTTGGCACCGCGTAGGACCTTGACACATGGCCCAGCAAGAGATGCGCGGCTTTGACTGCCTCACTGGCTTGGCCGTTCTCACCGACCTTGGAGTCGATGCTGAGATAGTTGTCTGTGAATTTGGCGTCTATCTGGAAGCCGTCCTCTTCAGCGATCCATTTCAAAACGACTCCATCATCGTTCTTCGAGTATCCGAGCCATCGGAGCTTGCCGAACCATCTCCCTTTGAGCTGGGAGACGATGCTCTCAAGGTCGATGTCTCTGGGCAACAGAGACTGTACGATCGGCATAGGGATCTGAGTGGAGCTCAGTGGTCGCGGGATGATCGCGTGTCCCTTAGCAGTCACTCTGTACCCCTCTGGGACCTTCTCCAAGACACCTTCATCCTCAAGGCGGTCGATAATTCGTGACAGTTTCTCCTGGTGCAGTCCGAGCAGCCTCTTTAGTCCGTCGAATGTGAAGACTGTCAATCCCTCGTCCATTATCGCTTGGACTACGCCGGTGTCGCGTGAAGTGAGATTACTCTCGTCGAAATCTTCGAGTCCTGATGAATTGAGATCGTTGTTCTCTTTCGTTAGATTCACTAGCCTGGCCAGTACCACTTCGGGATATATACTTAGTAGTCCATCCGAACTGAGTAGGTACGCTTAACTTGAGTGCACAGAGGTCCCAGATGGGATCCATTCCCTTACCCGTCAACGCTTACAAGTAATGAGACCCCTAGGTGTCGCAGAGGGGTTGGAAAATCCTGAAGGCGGGACGGGTCTACAAGACGCTTCGAGTAAAGGGAAAGACAGTCATCCTGAGGGTCATGAATTGGGATGACACCGACCGATTGCTCGCGTTCATGAACGAACTCGCCGACGACAAAGCATCGGGAAGATCTCCTGAAGTCTTCACAGGCTTCGAACGTAAGTTCACTAGGAGCGAAGAGGCAGAGTGGGTCGTGACGCGGATGGTCCAGATAGTAGACGGCGACATGGTCAGCATACTAGCGGAGGTCGGTAAGCGTATCGTAGCCAACGGAGAAGTGACTAGAGGAGGCTATGCAGAGACTCGGCATCATGGGCGACTTGCGTTGACGGTGACGGCAGCGTACAGAGGACTGGGCATCGGTCGAGCAATGGTCGAGGTCCTCGTTAGAGAAGGACGAAGGATCGGCTTGAAGAATTTGGAGGTCGAATTTCTCGCGACAAACCAGGCGGCCATCCACACCTATGAGACCGCCGGGTTCAGAGAGGTCGGGAGAATCCCTGGAAAAGTTCTACGCAAGGGAAGGCTGCTGGATTCCGTGATAATGACGCGAAAACTACTTTGATTTGCCCAGTTGCTTGATCAGTCTCTTGCTTCTGCTCTTCATCGCTGGACTCCCATTCTTCAAGTATTCTCTGAGTTTCTTCATTACTCGAGGTCTCATGGATGGACCGTGACTCGCAAGACCAGCGAGCGACTGGAGACCAAATGCTTTCACTATGCGGCTCCGTTCGGGGCCGTCAATCCATGAAAACAGGAGCTCTATAACAGAGGTCTTTTCGGACGGGGCAAGGTCCAGGCGCGGAAACATTTGTGCCAAGTGCCAGCGAATTTCTTGTTGCGGAATCTTTGCCACTTCGACAATTAGTCGCGTTCTGAATGGCTGGAGGTATTCCGGATGAAGCCGCGTTACCTTTTCAGCCGCATCCGCGGCCCTGGCCCTGACGACAGGATCATTGTCGAGTATTCCAGTGAAGAGGTCTCCGAAAGAACGGGGATTCTCTAGGACTTCTCTCACAGCTTCTTCTGATCTTCCTGTCGATCTCAGGTCTCCGCCTTTCAGCTTGACGAGAATGCTCGGGTTCGTTGAACCTCTATTCCCAGGACAGTTTCTTTGTAGACTTCTCCCAGTAGTAGGAGAATAGGTCCCGGCACCATCCCTGGAACTCGGGGTTCTCTCCGATGAAGCCACGGCTATAGTCGGGTCTACCATCTAGCGTTGGGAGTGCGAAGGCAGCCAATCTCTCATTCATCGCTAAGAGGATCTTGACATCGTCAAGAAGGCCGATCTCAAACCTCGATCCCATGGGNNCAAATAATTCTCAACTGGGCTTTCTTGGAAAAATGTGAATGGTCCTCGTGAAACGAGTGTCCTACGGGTCTATCGGAGAGAAACCAGACAAATCTCTCACCGTCCCTGACCACTCTGTCTTGGAGCTTCAGGGCATCATCGATGTGATCGATTCGCCTGTGTTCGAGGAGTTCGCCTATCCTTTCTCTAAATTCGACTGGTAATGTGGACGCGTCGTGAGAGCCGAAGTAGTCGCGCTCGTCTTGAAGAAGAGTGAAAGCGGGCAGCAATGAGAGCGAAAGCCTTCCAACTGTCGTAAGCCCATATTTCCCGTCTAAGTTCTTCTCGATGAGTCTGGATTCTTCGAGGCGTCCGCACTGCCTAGAAGCTTCCTGTATCGTCGAATCTAGGTTCTGCGCGAGCTGGCTCAGCTTCAGGGGTTCCTTGCTGATTTCTTCAAGTATTCTGAGCCGGTCCTCGGTGGCGAGTTCGAAGAGCATCTTCGCCGCCTTCTCCAAGAATCGAACCCCCGCGGCTGGTGAGAAGCCTTGTTGAATAATAAGCGTTCTTTCTTAGCATTCTTCATCAGGAACAGAGCGCCTAGAGTTTCTCGGTGGAACAGCGATGACCGAACAGGGAACGGAAACATCCCCGGAACGACAGCCGCGCGATATTGAGAAACCGTCGCTGTACGATAGAATGCATCTCAAGATGATCTCACTGATACACGATACTCTCTACAGTCTGTTCGTTGATCCAAACCGTCTACTCGCTGCAGCAGGGATTGGGCCCGGTCAGACCGTGCTGGAGGTAGGCTGCGGTCCCGGTTTCTTCACCGTACCTGCCGCAAAGATCCTAGGACCCATGGGCTGCTTGCACTCGATCGACGTCAACCCTGCGGCGGTTGCCCGGGTTAGGCAGAAAGTCCAAGCGAGCGGGCTGAGCAACGTGGATGTCACGAAGGCGGATGCTGCCGCTACGGGATTGGATGGGCAAAGTGTAGATGTCGAGTTTCTCTTTCNNTTGGAATAATCCATTCTCTTAGAGACTTGGATTCGGTCTTGGCAGAAGCTTATCGTGTGCTCAAGCGCGCGGGAACTCTGTCGGCCCAGAAATCGTCCTGGCCTGAATCAAGGCTGTTGAGACGATTCACCGAGAAGGGTCTTTTCCGTTTTGTCGGGAAGACTGCGGGAGTCTACAGGTTCGAGAAGGTTGAACAACACTGATCACTGCTCAACAAGACTTCCGAGCAGATTTCATCCACAACATTTTGCACAGTCATGATTGGAGAGGAGGTGAGTCGAGAAAATGAGATCCGACAAAGAAGCGAGATCGGAAGCGCGCAACACTTTCAAAGAAGCAAGGACTGCCGCCCACAGGAAGTACAAGGAAGCAAAGGATTCTGCACGGAAGACGTTCAAAGCAGAGCTGGCAGCGGCAAGAACCGCCCACAAAGAAGCGCTCAGCGCGGCGCGACACAATTAGTTCAATGAGGAGAAGAGCGACACTCCTGGTCAGCTCTCTTCGGAGTGCCCTCTTCTCTATTCTCGTCCTTTCACAACGTTCTGAGCAGATACAATCGTCTCAAATCAAGGCCGGACCCCAAGCCCCTCATAGGGCAGAATCCCCTATTGAGAACATCGAAGACTCTTCAGAAGGCGGTCACTCCTAGCTCCGTAAAGATTCTCATGATAGTTGAGGCGGGAATAATCGGATTCCTCTGCTACTGGGTGCTGAACGAGTACACCTACAACGCATACTTCAGGGTCTATGCGGATCAGGTTTTACTAAGCCATGTCACAACTTACAGTGCAATTCTCGGACTCGGAATAGGCCTGGCGGGCAGTGCGGCCGCTGCTGTGCTCTACAAGAATCTACAGCATGCCAAGTATCGGCTTGAAACCGTTGTAGCGCCCAAGATTAGGGGGGCGGTTGACAAGGTTATGCCTGGCGTTCCGGGAGTGGATGCGCCATCTCCGACTAGTCTAGGGATGGTGCCGAACGCCTCTGAACAGACAATGGTGTCCTCAAACTCTTCTCCGGCCGCTGAAACTGACACAGATCTGGAAGAGATCGATGAGAAGAAATCAGACTAGCGCGCTACAAGCTTTCGCCACGAAGCTGTGCCAGCTCCGAGAGTAGCTCCCGTTCGCGCTTGCTGAGGTCCCGCGGAATATCCACATCGACCCTTACAAGCTCGTCGCCTCTCCCCCATCCTTCAACGTGTGGGAAGCCTTTGCCCTCCAGTCGGAAGACTGTACCCGCTCTTGTTCCGGGCGGAATCTTTACTCTAGCCTTGCCGTCTATCGCGGGGACCTCTAGTTCTCCGCCCATCGCGGCTTTGGGGTAGCTGATTCTTGTCTCGTAGAGAATGTTGTCTCCGTCCCGTTTGAAGTACTCGTGTGGCTTGAGGTGGATTCGGACGTAGAGATCGCCGGGGCGTCCTCCCTGAATCATGTTTCCTTCGCCGCGTAGTCTTAGGCTCTGGCCCTCGTCGGCTCCTGCGGGAACCTTGACCTGTAGTCTGGTCTTGTCTCTCATCAATCCTGTTCCACCGCAGTTCTTGCATGGTTTGTCTATGGTTGTTCCTGCGCCGTTACATCTGGGACATGTCGTGATCTGGATCATCTGGGCAAATCCGGATCGTCGGATCTGCTGGACCTGGCCCCGACCGTTGCAGGTCTTGCATGTTTTCCGCTGGCTTCCGGGCTGGGCACCTGTCCCGTTGCAGGTGTTGCACTGGGCGAGGCGTGGGACCTCTATCTCTCTGCTCACTCCGTGAGCGGCGTCCTCGAAACTGATCTCCATATCGTAGGCTAGGTCCTGTCCTCGCGAGGGTCTCTGGGGGCCTGCGAATCCTTGGAATCCGAAGCCGCCGAATCCTCTCAGTAGCTGTTCGAAGATACCGCCGAACCCGCCCATGTCTCGGAATATTGAGTCGAAGTCTGCTCCGCGGAAAATGTCCTCTGTGTTGTAGCGTTCGTAGATTCCCGCTCTGCCGAACCGGTCATACTCGTTCCGTTTCTCGTCGTCCGATAGTATGGCGTAAGCTTCGGAGATTTCCTTGAAACGCTCCGTTGCTTCCGGCGACTTGTTCCGGTCGGGATGGAACTGGAGCGCAAGCTTCCGGTAGGCCGCCTTTATCTCGTCTTTGTTGGCGCCCTTGGGGACTCCGAGGACGTCATAATAGTCTCTCTTGTCCATACCCGCTTCATTCTAGTCTTTCTCTACCGGGAACCCTCGTCCTTGACTTCCCGATACTCCGCATCCACAACCTTGTCGCCCTCTCCGGTTGGGCTGGCGCTGGGAGGCGGCGCCTCTTGCGCTTTCTCCTCGCCTGGCTTTTGGGCGACCTTCTGGTAGATCTCAGTTCCAACCTTCTGTAGGACCCTGCTCAGCTCGTCGCTTGAGCTCTTGATCTTGTCCGCTTCTTTGCCAGACAGGGCGGCGCGAAGTGTCCCGGCTACTTTGTCGATCGACTGGATCTGGTCGCTGGTTATCTTGTCCTTCAGCTCCTCCTTGGTCTTCTCTGCAGTGTAGAGCATGCTCTCGGCGTTGTTGCGGAGCTCGACTTCTTCCTTCTGTCTCCGGTCCTGCTCTGCGAACTGTTCAGCCTCGTGGATCATCTTCTCTTTCTGGTCCTTCGAGAGCTTGGTCGAGGCAGTGATTGTGATCTTGTTCTCCTTC
>DAFH01000042.1:362-1091 GCA_002495485.1 Candidatus Bathyarchaeota archaeon UBA185 | reverse complement strand
ACGTGTATTGTCACGGTTGTCTGGAAGTCGGCGGCAGTTGAGAAGACCTGGCTCCGTTTTGTCGGAATGGTGGTGTTTCTCTCGAGAATCCTCGTCGCGACACCGCCCAGCGTTTCTACGCCGAGGGATAGCGGGGTCACATCCAGCAGGAGTATGTCCTTGACTTCCCCAGCTAGGACGGCGCCTTGGATGGCAGCGCCGACGGCGACGCACTCCATCGGGTCTACTCCTCTCTCAGCCTGTTTGCCAACTATGTCCTCGACGAATTTTCTGACCAGAGGCATTCGAGTCTGACCTCCGATCAGGATGATCCTGTCGACATCCTTCGCCTCTAGCTTTGCATCTTGCAATGTTCGGCGGATTGGTGTCTCTACCCTCTTGACGATTGGACCTGCTAGATCCTCCAGTTTCGCGCGCGTTAGCGTGACGTGGAGGTTTTTCGGCCCTGAGCTGTCCGAGGCGATGAATGGCAGGTCTACATCTGTCGTGAATAGGTTTGAGAGTTCGATCTTGGCTTTTTCTGCTGCCTCTTTCAGTCGTGTCATGGCGGCTCGGTCGTTTCGGAGGCTGATTCCGGTCTGGCGTTGGAATTCGGTTAGCAGATGCTCAACTATAGCATTGTCGATGTCTGCTCCACCGGTCTGAGTATCACCGCTAGTGGCTAGGACTTGGAAGACTCCGCCGCCGAACTCCATGAGCGTGACATCGTGGGTCCCGCCTCCGAAGCTG
>DAFH01000042.1:0-188 GCA_002495485.1 Candidatus Bathyarchaeota archaeon UBA185 | reverse complement strand
GAGTGTACTCTTTGCCGTAGATTCGGACTTTGTAGTCTGGGGTGCCCATCTTTCGTTTGATCTCGCGTATCGTGCCCTCCGGGTTGGTCGCTGCTTGTCTCAGTGCAGGCTCTCCGACGATCATCTGTCCATCCTTTGTGAACGCGACGACTGATGGAAACATCTTACCAGACGCGGTCTGACCTTCA
>DAFH01000145.1:4131-9203 GCA_002495485.1 Candidatus Bathyarchaeota archaeon UBA185 | reverse complement strand
CCTTCGCATTCTTGACTAGCAAGATTATGTCTTCGAACCATTTTGTTCTCTCCAGTTCTGCCCGTTGCATCGTTTGCTTCGCAATGTCGTCTTCAAAAGCTGATAAGCCCCGCAAGAGTTCCACGCAACCGGCCTTAAGGAGCTGGATTTCCTCGAGAGAGGTCGACGTCTGAAGGTTCGCCATTCTCTGCTGAAGCTCACTCAGTTTAGAGTTGACACATTCCAGATTTTGGGATATCTCATTCATGGAAAGGTCTATACTCTAAGTAGAATATAGACTTTTGGGCCACTATTGGGTACCAAATTAACACTGAAACTCATTCTGACTTTCGTAGTACGATATTTGATCCCTCACGCAAACCCAGCGCCTTCGCAATGTCAGTCGGTACATCTATTCTATAACGTTCGTATTCGTACCGCTTGCCGTTGACCCGCGTGCTATTGTGGTATTTGCCTACGATCAACTCGTGTTCTTCGCCGTTTTCAGGATTGTACTGCGTTCCTTGGCCGTTGAAGAGTCCCGTAATCAGCTTCTTTCTGACAGCCGGTTGTGCTAGAAGCTCAAGAGCCTTAGCTATGTTTCTCCCATCAAAGGCTGTTGAATTATTCCTCTCGGTCATGCTAACTCACCTCACTCCCTGAAGCCGCAGGTATCTTTTCGAGTTCGGTCAGCCGTTTGAGACCTCTTCGGGTCAAGAAGATACAGGGTTTGCCGGCTAGAATCTGAGCTTCTAGGAGCCCTTCTTGCTTCAGGTTGAAGTATTTCATGACAACCCAAAGTCGACGTGCCATAGTACGTTGGACAAGGGTGTCAATTGCCTGATAGAGTGGAATCGGATCTTCTTCCTGTAGCAATTTGAGTGTTTCATGCGTTAATGCATCCATAGATTTCTCATCATGCATTAATACATCAGAGTNNTATGCATTTACGCAGTGAGTAAGGGCAAAAAATGCGTTAATGCATCAAGAATGCGTTAACGCATGAAAACTGAGCAGTTATTGCATAAAACGCAAGAGTTAATTCCATCACGCGGCAGTATGCATACTTGGGTCTGTTTTGGAAGTTCCTGAAATACCGACAGTCGAATCAGTGCGTGAAGCCATCATCAACAGAGCACGTGAGCTCGGACGTAGTTGGGATGAAATTGCTCGGACAGCGGGGATAACACAAAGCACCCTGAGTCGGTTTCTTAACGGTCACACCGAGTCAATGCGATACAACCACCTAGAGAGAGTCGTTTCTGCCATTCGCAATCCGTCAATAGCCACCGATTTCCTAGGCAACGCTGGTGATGTGATGAGTCCTCATGTGCTAGAGGTCAGCGTAAACGACACGGTTCGAGCTGCCATTACAACAATGATGAAGCATCGGATAAATCAAATTCCTATTTTCCAGCTAAACCCACGCAAATACGAGGGAGTAATCACGATCGATTCGATTAGACGTTTGTTTCTCTCCGGAAGGAATGTTGATGAAATATTGAGCATGAAACTGGGCGAATTGCGAGAAAAAAGTGGAAAGAACGCGCAGGGAATTCTTGAGAATCCAACTCCGTTCAGACCGGACGATGATCTTGTTCATATTTGGCAGTATCTCGAGGGTCATTACTACGCGGTTGTACAGAACGAAGACGGGCTCGTCGTTGGGATGATCACAAGGCGTAGCTGCTTGGAGCCCTTTAGCAAACTGCTGAACGAAGTCTACTAGTCTCCTTTGAGAGGATAGTCGGCCGTTCGCTGACAACTAAGTCAACATATTCGGTGACTTATTCTCGCGTTCGTGTTACAGTCAGGACCGGAATAACTATTCGAACACTACTTTAATCCTCTCATGAGACTAGATTTTGTCCGTACTTATCGACCTTCCTCGAAGCTGGAGTCTCGGATAGGAGAGTTCTGTACTTGATTGGGGTAGGTCTGTCGAGAAACGTGGCGATTGAAATCCTGAATATCGCCTATCAGATTGGCACACACTCAACGAAACTAACTATGCGGCTTTTATAGAGTGTCACAGTGACATGGGAGATAAATACTACTTAGATACTGTGATTGTGGTAGGTAGTGCTAGATGAATAATGTACGATTGGTGCGTGTTGTTCCTACCGGAACTGGAAGCAAGAGAATTACTATTCCGAAAGACTTGCTTAACGATGTCTTGGGTGATAGTGAATATGCTATCATCGATAAGAAGGGCGGGATTTTGACGATTCAACCCGCTGAAATTAGGGCGTCAAAGCGGTCATAGTCAGTACGTGCCATAGTGTCACCTGGGCTGGGTAACATAATACCCCCCACGGTTATATACGACGGATAGGCACTATAGTACAGCCCCGGTGACCTAGCCAATGCGTTCTGCACAGTTACGCGGCAGTGGCGGAGCGATCGCCTGGGGGGCTGGTATACTTATTCTAATCTTTCTAATCACAATGGTGCAAATTCAATTCGGGCTCTTCCTTCCACGCCCTAACGGAAACGCCGTACCACCGAATATTCCGCTGTCTTCAAGCGAGAAACCAGTCTTGGGTACCGACGTTAGCATTGCCGGACAGGAATATGCGATCTGGGACATCAGAGACGCTAATACAAACATGTTGAAGTTTATGACCGTGTCCGATCCAAATACGGGCACGATCAATGGTGATTCGAATTTGGAATCACACGCATTTGCCGTCAGAATAGCTTTCCAGATTGCATCCGACATTAAGTCGATAAACGATTTCGAGTCTGGATCTAGTGCAGGAAACAAGATAAGCGGTATGATCGAAAGCGCATTGGTGCTGCTAACTGGTACGGGACAAAGCGGTGCGGTTGTTACTGCAATACAGGATACTGCCACCGTGACGACGTCCCTAGTCACCATCGCCGGCTCAACAAGCGACTCAGCCAATAATCTTGTGTCAAACCCGAGTGATCAAAATGCCGACCTGTTCCTAACAAAGTTGGACATGGCCACGGGCGTCTCTGCATCTCAAAAGCTGGTCGCCTTCAGCGTCCTGATTTCGAGCGCTTTTGTCGAACTGCACATTCCGACCGGACCCTTGTTTCAAACAATGTACGAAGACTTGACGTTGGGAACTAACCCAAGCTTGAGCGTAACGAGCGCCACGTTTGGAGCGTTAGAGGAGTCTCAGACTAATGATGCACTAGCCGCCAGAGGACTGTGATTGTGGTCGTGTAAGAATTGCAAAGGATGAACGCTATATCGTTGGTGCTTTGGTTCTTGTGATTCTCGGCATTTCTTCATGATAATGGCCGTCGTGGCTCCCGCCGAGACCACGGAACTCGATTATCAGTATCCTACGCTCGCATGGTTATTGAAATTTACACCAAGCGGAGCGCAAGTGATAGGTACTGCTTCACAAGCCGCTCAACTGCAGTTCATAATAGGAATAGTCTTTCTCGCCTTGGCCTATCTCTTGTATCGACAAGCCTGAATCAAGCTCTTAATCTCGATCTCACCCCCGAGGGACACCGCGTTCGGAGAGTGGCGATCGCGGCAATTCGAACTAACGAAAAGAACATGATTATGTGGCTTGAAGACGATGACCTCGTTGAACTCCTTCAAAGCTCCGACGATACAACACAAGTGGATGAATAATGAAGTAGAAGGTGGCCAAAATAGACCTCTAACCAAAAAGCATGTTGCTCGCTTCGAAGACTACAAGGATGGCGATAGGGCGTCTTCCCGCACTAGGATGGGATGATAGTTGGCGTCAGTCACATCAAACGTAGCCGGGGAGGAGTTGACTAGGGCCGAGACCGACGAATTGAGGACTATCGAAGGAAGGCTCGGCAGTGCTCAGACGCTTCAGGAGAAGACGTCGGTTTGGACCGAAGTCCTGCGATTCTACGAGCATGTGATCGAACAGGCATCCAAATCGGGAAGAGTCAGGAGGGGACAAGCTTTCGATCACTTATACGAGCTGGCGGATGCAGCATTCGCTGCCCTGGGCGGAATGCCAGACTTTCGCAACGTTTCACTTAGGGATTACGACTCACAGCGATATGGTCCGTTCTTGGGGGTCAGTGACGAAGGCGCCGCGGCAGCCCGCATCAGGGACGCACTGCTACAATCTCCGAAAGTGCTTGCCGCGGGCAGAATAGACCCACTCATCGTGGGAGGCGCCGTGGATGCGGAACGTCTGGGTGGCGCGGGAGAGACCCCTGCCGGGCCCGACGAATACAGGGCAATCCAACTTGCATGCACGGGCAGGGTCCTCACTACAACGAATGTGAACACAAGGATGAACCTCAGGTATTATCACAGCCAGCCGCTGGTGGTCGACCGCGAGACAAGCAGGTCGAAAGCGATTCGCCGAGCGGTGTCGGAGGGAAAGAAGCGTCTTCTCCCCTTTGTTAACACGCCGGACGGCAAGCCGCGGCCCGTGAGGCTCTATCTGTTCTTCGTCAAACCAGTGAAGAGACAAATCAGGTTGGCGGTGCTCAACGNNGAGCCTTCTGCGACCCTCGCTACCACAAGCCAGGGCTTCTAGTCCAAGTCAAGTCTGGACGGGTGGGGAGCAATTCCGTCTGCGATGCCCTTGAGCTTGGGGCGCAAGCGAAGATCGGGGAGGTCGCGGTGCAGGGAGTGGAAAGGAGCGGCGCCCTTCAGAATATCTCTCTCCCCGGGCTCCTGAATTTCTTCGACAGGCCGACCACCAATAAGATACTGCGCGAAGCCGAGAAGCGTGGCATCTCAGTGCGGGCCTGGGCCGAGGTCGATGTGGACTCGATGGCCCGAANNAGGATGGGCCTCTACCTAGGGAAGTACGGTCTGCCTCCTCTCACTACCACGGAAGGCGATTACGTGATCGGAAGACTTCAGTCATGGTTCAAGGAGTGGTCCGCCGCGCCTGCCTTCTACATAGACTACCCGGTTGTCACGCCGCATCAGGCGTTTGGTGGGACACAGGTGGTCGGCGGGGTAAAGAGCTGGCTGGACATCGACCAGAAGCACGGCGTGAGAGTTGTCCTCATTGACACTGCGGACAAGGCAAAAGGGAGACATCTCGTCAAGCGCAACCGGTCGGACAAGGTGGGAATTCTAACCCTGGGCGAAGTCGAGGAGCTCG
>DAFH01000145.1:0-4119 GCA_002495485.1 Candidatus Bathyarchaeota archaeon UBA185 | reverse complement strand
TAACGTCGGCCACCACGCGGAGGATAGCCGTCTCGGGTGACTACGCACACGACCCATCCCTCTCCAACGAGAGGGAACCGACCTACCGTGGAGTGTACCGCGTGAAGATGCTCCTCGAAGCAGGTTTTGTCGAACGACGTCTGGGAAGCCTTGGGCAGAGCGCTGAGGCAGACGGGATTGCAGGCGCTGCGCGGGCGTTGATTCGGGTCCTACCTAAAGATGCAGCAGACGATCAGAGCCTTGAGAGACGGCTTGCGAGGNNTCACTACATACCTTTCTGGCCCGATGGATTTCCTGGCACAACCGAGGGCTCAGGAACGGGTCAACGGCTGGCGTGCGAGGGTCGGGCAGTTCCTCAGAGAAAGAGGAGCGCGCGTCCTCGACCCGTGGTACAAGCCTGAGATACGAGGGCTTCATTCATACGGCAAAGAAGACGACAGGTCAACGCGGATGCGCGGCAAATGGAGTTTCGCCGAGGGGGAGAAGGGCTCGTCAATACGGGGCGAGATATGCTCCACCTACTGGCCGACGGTGCATATNNACCACTTACAGCGTGGGTACGGTCCATGAGATAGCCTTGGCCAGGCAGCAGCACAAGCCGGTGCTCTTTGTGAGCCCAAGGACACCGATACCCGCATTGCAGAAACTCGAAGACCATCTGGACAGCCACTCAGACGAGGAAGGAAAGCGGATTCTCAAGGAGCTCCTTCTGCAGCAGCCGATTCGCCCTAACACCAACGGCGCGCCGAGCATCTGGTACATGGGGATATTAGACGGCGACTACTTTTTCGATGGGTTTGGGTTCGACCATTATCGGCGCCGCTATCCCGCCTGGCGGTGGAGTCAGCTGGATGAGCTGGAGCGACGGTCTCCTCCTGAAAGGCCCCTCCTGCGTTACTTGGACAAGGTCGACATAGAGATTCCGAAGAGATATGACCACAGGCTGAGAAGATACGTCGTGAACGACGACTGGCTGATTTTCGAGAGGAAGGCGAATAAGACCTCATGAGTCGAGATGAGAAGAGATGGCGATAGAGATCAAGGCGTTTTCTAACTGCGACGACGCCTTTGTGATCTGGCGACCTGACGACCTCATAGAAGACTGTATCGGATTCGCCCTCTACAGAAAGCGCCTCGACTCGATGAGAGCAGGGGAGGTGGACGTAATTCAGAACAGGATCTCCTTCGACTCGCCGCACCCTTTTTCCCNNCCTATCCTGGACAGACCACAAGGTGAACAGTGGACTTCGGGTCCGGTATCAAGTGAAGCCAGTCCTGCGGAATGACGGCGAAGGAGCGTTTGTGGACTCCGACGCGGCCAGTCCATGGAGCAACGAGGTCAGCCTTACTCCGAACGCGGGAAAGGGATTCTCCTGTTACTTCAACCGAGGCCTGATAATGTCGCAGTTCATGTCTCACTACCTCCAGAGGAGGAAGATCGACCCGAAGCGCATTGACGAGTTCAAGAACGTCATCAACGACAACACCGAGCGCGTAATCCGTGGGTTCCTGGGAGGAGACCTGATGAAGAAATTGTACGAGGTGCTCGACACGGCTATCGACAGGAATCAGCATGTGTATCTCGCGCTGTTCGAGCTGTCCGACGAGAGCCTCATCCGGCGCCTGTTGAGAATCGGGTCACACGCTCACATAGTACTTGCTAACGGGTCATACAGTGGAAAGACTCCAGACCGTAACTCAGATGCCAGGGAGCAGTTGGAAAAGGCGAAAGTGGACGTGAGGAACAGGATCTTGAAGGTAGGCCTCGGCCACAACAAGTTCTTGGTAGTCTGCAGCCCCAAAAACAGGCCGCAGGCGGTCTGGACGAGCAGCGCCAACTGGACTGCCACAGCGCTCTGCACTCAAATCAACAACTCAGTATTTATCGAGGACGGAGATGTCGCTCGGACGTTCCTCAGTCAATGGCACCAGTTGAGCGAAGCAGGCTCAGAACACCCCGAGTCGCTGGTTAAGTCGAACTCGGTCGCGAAGAAAGCGAGCTGCGTAGGAGTGGTGACCTGGTTCACGCCCACTTCGAGGGAGCAAGAGCTCGAAGCGGTTGGCAAGATGGTCGCCGATGCGAAGCAGGGTATTCTATTCTTGATGTTCCAGCCCGGATCCTCGCCACTTCTCAAAACAATCAACGGAGCTGCAGTGGACGGTCTTTATGTGCACGGAGTAATCAGTACGATGAGTGGAGCCTCGGCTAGCAAGACCAGACTTTCGTTGATCCATCACACGAGCCGCATGGATTTCGATCTCGGAATAGTGAACCCAGAGGGGATCGACCACCAGTTCTCAAACTGGGCAGCCGAGGTAACAAGAAACGAGTTCCTGCGCGGCATCGGGTGGGCAATCGTCCACTCGAAAGTCATCCTAATCGACCCACTGGGAGACAATCCAGTCGTGGTCACTGGGTCGCACAATTTCTCAAAGAGCGCAAGCTCAAAGAACGATGAGAACATGGTGGTGATCACGGGCAACAAAGAGCTCGCTCTTGCATANNTTGCATACGCGGTTAACGTGAAGTCAGTCTATGACCACTTCAGATGGCGAGCATTCGTGCATGCCGCCGAGCGCAAGAATGTTGACCCTTCCAAGTTCATGAAGTATCCGAAGCGGTGGCAATATAGATGGTTGAAAGGCACTGACGGCAGAGCAGAGTTGGCGTTCTGGCTAGGCGGATGATTGTGACGAGGTTCCGTGCGAGCGGACTTGAGATGCAAGGCTGAGAGAGCGAGGTTGACTCGGAGTGGGGAAATCTAAGCGAGTCAGCTGGTCAACCAAGGGCGGAGACCAAGACGCTTACGAAACGAGGAGAGAGATACTGGATGCATATCTTGGCGAAGTTGCCAGCATGGTGAGACTCAAGGACCGCAAAGAAATCGAGTCTCTGAACCAAGTTGTCCAAGGGCTCAGCGGGTTGGTTGTCCCCTTGGACCGGAGCCAGAAGTTGGAAGAAGCATTGCAGCAGATGGTCGATTTCGCAACGCACGGCAGGGCAGAGCGGTCTAACTTGAAGGTTGAGGACGTATACACTGTCAGATATGGTAGAGGGACAAGAGGCACTGCAAGTATTAGGCTCACCAACAGAATCGTTAGACGACGGTTCAAGGAGGAGCCCAGGAGGATAAGCTTCGGCAAGTCCACGGTTTCGTCTCGTAACTTTCCGTTGTTGCTGGGAGAAACCTACCAGCAGGCGGCCAGAGCAATCCTAGAGAGCATGACGGTTGAAGGTCACAGGGTGATTGATGTGCGACCGCTAAAATCCGAGACCAAGCATGGCAGGAGGATTGACGACTGGTCGGTTGCCCTTTCAAACGATGGGAAGATTCCTGCCGAGGTAAAGGGCACCACCCGGGCCGGCTACTTCAAATCGGCGTTTGAGTAGATAAGGAACGAACTCTCCAAGCAGCCTCGGGTTCTGTTCGTCGGGTTCTTCATTTCGGAGAAAGACAAAAGGGCAGTGGTTGTGCTGCTCAAGAGGAGGGATACTGCTGAGGACTTCGCCGCCGAAGTGAACAGGCTCCTTACGACTGGGTGACATAGATCACTCTGTCATGATCCCGGCTGATCTTTGAGGGGGAGAGCCAGGCAGCGAATGTCCATCGGAGAGTCAAGGCCGATTGTCTCAATGAATGATGTAAGGGACTGGGTCCTTCAGGGTTGGGAGTATGTTGACGAGCTGCCGAACGGTGAGGCGATAATACGGTTGCCGTCACCCTAATCAGGTCATAGCGTCGCAAAACAGTTCTCTAGGGCTTGTGAAGAATTCCAGCATCCCGCTTCTCCACCTAAGAGGAGGCTACTAGCTGGTCAGGCTGACCACGGAGTAAAACTGATTCAAGCGTTATCCATCAAAAAGAAGAAATGTAAAATATGTTAACGAANNGGAATACCCACGGTCCAGCCTTGTCAGACCATAGGGTATGAAAGTCACCTAGATTTTCTTCTAGGAGAACATGACCGAAATACGAGGGTACTCCTACAAACTTTTGCTTTCTTTTGTCTCACGGTCTACCATATGTTATAATTGCGGATTCCGAATCGTCCGTTTCCCAACTCAAGGGGGACAATAAATCCTCAATGTCGCGCCTACTGACGCCACTGCTCCCCAGG
>DAFH01000043.1:987-3169 GCA_002495485.1 Candidatus Bathyarchaeota archaeon UBA185 | reverse complement strand
ATAAACTCAGAAAAGCTTCTGAAGCGATGGAGCTTAGACTAGCACAGTTCGGGGATTCCGACGTTGCAAGCGATAGATCATTCTTGCATGACTCGACCCCTTCGTCGGACGTTCATGGGCTCTACCAGGAGATTGCCGCTAAACTAGTCTTCAAGATAGAATAGTGCGGCGGGCAGGTAGCCTAACCTCGCGCTCTCCCCAGCTTTTGTTTCCTACAGCCAATTACGTGTTCGAATGGAAGCTCTATTCCCTGCTGTTTCAGCAACCTATCATTTTGTCTGAGCAAACGCTCTGTCCAACCCCAGGTTCGAAGCTCCTCCACCGCATTTTCATAACCTAGATGTATAGTGGTGTCAAAATACGTCACGCGAAAACTGTGAAAGCCGGCGTCTCTCATCAAGACAAAAAGCTGGTCGGGAGTCCAAGACGGCCAATGTCTGATCAGGAAACCCTGCGNNATAATGCCGCCAGGCCGAAGGACTCGATAGAACTCTCCTAGCGTTTTCTGCAACTGTGCTTTACGAGGGAGGTCGCACAGGAGTTCGTTTGAAACTAATACGTCAACGCTCTCATTGCCAACGTCATCGAGGTATCTAACATCCGAGTCCAGAAGACGGACGCGTCGTTCCAACCCTCTCCCGCGTAATGTTGCCGCGAGCTCGTTCAACCAGCCAGCGTAGGGACCCTTGGAAGAGTCCACTGCGATCAACCTAGTAGAGGTTGGCAGCTTCGCTAGCAAAGGTAATGTTAGCTGGCCTCGCCCGCAGCCAGCCTCGAGAATAGTGCGGATTCTGCTGGAACCGATCTCATGGACAAAATGCTCGGCTAATATATCATAGTACCTGTTGCGTGCCGCTGTCAGATCCCTTGGATGGTCAGCGTTGATCTTCATCTGTCTTCATCAATACGGGATCGGGGTCGGTCAATTGATTTAGGAACGGCGCTCGTTCTTAGNNGGAGCGAGCTTTCGATGCAATAGATATGATGACGAATCGCACATAGATCGGTTTGGGAAGCGGACTCGAAAACTAGGCTGACTTGCCGAACGCGACAAAGGGTCCAGATGTCTGGATAATGAAAAAGTCGAACGGCCCAAGTAACTTCTTGTAAACAAATGTCACACGGTCAGCGGTGGTCTTGCTTTACGGTTGTTATCCCGGACGATCCACACCAGGCAACTCGTGAAGGTCACAGTCGGAATCAGCAGACCGACCAAGAGAGGATTTTGAGCGGGAGCTAGGGCCGGGACAAGGTCCCGGCAACAGTCATCATCTAGAATCACCATGGTCCAGAACTGGACGTAGAATATGCTCAAGACCGTCCAGACGCCGAGCCCAATGCTCGCGATGATCAACGTTAGAGCTGAGCGCTGTCCGATACGTCCCTTCCAGACTACGCCGAGGGTTGTAAGAATCAGACCAGCGACAAGAGTGTACTGCATGAGAGAAATAATAGTGTCAACGCGCGTCACGAATGCGGCATGATCACCCGTGACACCTGGAATGAAAGCCGGCATAGTGGCCACGACAAAACCGGAAGCAAAGGCGGCTGCCTGCAATCTCCAGTCCAAATTTGAACGGCAGTTGTTGCTCGGAAGGGGTTCAAATCAATCTATCGGACTCGTGGCACGCTTGGGCTTTGGAGTTCCTAACAACGCAGATCGATACTCGATTCCCGGCTAATCGAGCAAGAGAATGACGTTTCAACAACCCTTATCTCGATGAGGGACTAGCGAATATTTCACACTGCGATCGTGACTCGGAGCCGAGCAGCATTTGAGCGCGCACTCGAACTCCTCCCTTACAAGAGCTAGCAGACCCGAGAAACTCAGCCGTCCGACTAGACGACGTACCGCAAGTGTAGGCACGGACGGAGGCGAAGGGTCTGACACGAAATGCCAGAGACATTCCACAACGCGATTTCAGATCAAGGAACTCGGGAAGGAGACGTGGCCCGACTTTGAGCGGATGGTCGAAAAACACAACGGAGTCTGGGGTGGCTGCTGGTGCACCTTCTTTCATCTCGCCCCTGCTGAGCGTAAGCGGTGGTCTGGGAAGCACCATGAGTACAAGGAAAAACTTGTTCGAGCCAACCGGTCCCACGCAGCCCTCGTCTACGATGGACCCGACGTCGTCGGCTGGTGCCAGTTCGGACCCCCAGTCGAACTCCCCGGTCGGATGAG
>DAFH01000043.1:0-865 GCA_002495485.1 Candidatus Bathyarchaeota archaeon UBA185 | reverse complement strand
ATCTGGGGCGGAACCGAATCAATGTACCTCGACCAAGGATTCCGTCCTCTAGGTCCTCTCGGCACAAGCAACCGGGTAATGCTGATGCGAAAAGTCGTTCGTGGCCGATAGTGTAATCCCGGCAGATGCGAGCGTGAGTCCCTGGGACTAGGCTCGGCCGAATCGATCGTTGAGGCAAGCCTGGAAAGTACGTTACCCAGCCAGTCTTTCGTCTTCAAAATCTAAGAAAACGGTTAATCCTCGCGATGCAAAACCGCGCCGGACCCCTGAGGAATCGGTATGTGCTACTGGCTGTTCTAGAAAGGTTATGCCGTTTTCTCTAGAACGATCTCTATTGTGGAGACGTTTCGGGTGTCTCCTTCTTCTCCGAGCACTTCTGAGGCGATCCGCACTTCCCTAATGGTGAGTTTTCCCTGGAAGAACCGGCGCCGGACAACCTCGACAACATCCACAGCATGACTAATCGACTGGCCGCGAGCCTTCACCGTCAAACGGTTCTGGCCGCTGTTGAAATGCATCATAACAGCAGTCGCATAAGCCATCAACGGCTTCTTGCCGATAAACACGGTATCAGGCGGAATCTGGCCTCTAGGTCTTTCGGGCCTTTCATCCCGTCTCTCTTCACGTCTCTCGTGGGGCGGTTCTCGGGCTTCTCGTGCGGGCTTGTGCTCTGTCTTTTCGCTCAATTCGCTCACAGTTGTCAATGACGGTCCGTAACTACGAGCACGGACTACCCGCATAGGGTCTTAAGGCTTTGCGAACCGGACTCGGAAAAATAGTAGGAGAAAAAAAGAGGAAACGGGGAGGGGTTCTGTGGGGGCCGTCTAGAGAATCTCTCTTGTGAGAGCTTCTCTGAACTTGACCC
>DAFH01000121.1 GCA_002495485.1 Candidatus Bathyarchaeota archaeon UBA185 | reverse complement strand
TCCGAGACTCAACCAACTGTCAAGAGAGGCGTGGCAACACGCACGGTTGTACTACTCATCATCATAGCCGGACTCACCGCAGGCGCAGCCGCATTCGCCTTCGGCGGCGCCCAAGCCCAGACCCAGAACCCATCAACCTCGAACAACCTCAACACCAACAACGGCCAATGGCCCGGATGGAGAGACCCGGGACAGATCGGCGATCATAGACTCAACAGCAGCTTCACAACATTCAGAGCAGCCAGCACCATCGCCAACGTCAGCGTCACCGGGTTCAACGTCGTCGACAGCAGCCACCTAACCGTGACTCTAACCTACACCGGCACTGGAACCGCACCAGCAGCAACCATCGTAGTCGTCGCACCCGGACTAACCGGAAGCAACACGCTCGCATCGGGATGGACCAGCCCCGCGACCGTAAGCGTACACCTCGTCGGCTCGGGAAGCCTCTCGACCAGAGTCACATGCGTCCGCGTCCTAGTAGTGCCTCTCACGGGAGCCTAGACAAAACACGTGCCCCGTGAAAACCCCCCCTTTCTTTGGTGACGGCTTCGCGAATCTGCCCTTGAAGCTTGACGGTCCAAGTCATCATGCGACGAGTAGGCCGGGAAAGGGTGCCCGGCTTAGCTTCGGACCGAGGCTGGGGATCCGGGCGCGGAGCACGCTCGTACGTTAGCTGTGGACTGTCTTGACCCGGTTGAAACCTTCCGACTTGAGACCCTTGATCCCGAAACTCCAGGAGACCTTCGGAGTAATCCGGAGATACTTGCCCGGACCAAACATTCCTTTGCGATCGACAACCTCGGCCGTACCGTACACCTTGACCGCTCGAGGTCTCCAAGGATCAATCGACTCCATATCGTCAATCGTCAACGCCACCAGCTTGTTCCCGTTCTTGACGTTGAGGTACTTCCAAGTCCGCATGAAAATGTCCTGGCTATGACTTCCGACCCAGAAGTATTTGCCGTCGAATTCAAAACCGACGGGAACTACATCGGGCTGGCCTTTCGAGTTTACTGTGGCAATTCTGGCTAGCCGTTGGGATTTCAGGTACTGAACTTCAGGCTCAGAAAACATGGTTCAACTCCCGAACCACTGTCGCCTACAAATATATTGACTGACCTTGCCAGAAATACAATCTCCACGAGCGCGAACGTCTACAGAAGCTAGGCCAGGGCGTCGTTGTAGAGTGCGTCCAGCGTAGAGAATGTCTCTTCAGGAGTAGAAGGATTCACTGGCAGAATCTCTTCAGCGATGGACCTTTCGAGAATCTGTCGAATACAATATCGAATCTTCGTAGGAGTCAGATTCGCCTCCACGCTCCACATCGGATGATCCATATTCACGAACACTGTGCGGACTCCGTTCTTGTCAGCCTCGACATACGACTGTCCCCGGTCTCCCCCATGAGCCACGTCGAACGCGAGAACCTGGTCCTTCAGATGAATAACGCTCCGAGTAGCCTCCCGACCATTCCTCTTCCCGTTCCGACGCTTCCTCTGACCTAGCACGATCTCCTTCCTCGTCTTCCCAGGAACAGCATTCACCTTCGGCACCGTCTTCGACCGGGCTATCGCCCGGGACAGAATCTGGATGTTCCTACGCAGACTCCGGCGAAGCCTCTCAGCGATTTCCCGGTTGAGGAACTGTATACTTCTCAGCTCTCTCCGACTGGCCGACAGTCTTAGAGACTTGAGGACTCGGCTCTTCACGAATCCTCGCATAGCCTTCTCGAAGACCCTCCATTGTGCACTGTCGTGTTCGAAGTCGTTTCCTCCAGGAAGACGCCGGAGAAAATCCGCATTTACCCATCCTTGAATTCTGGACAAGCCTTGCGTCCGGTAGCTGTCCAGACCGAAGAACTGGTGCTGCAGACAAGTGATGTGCTTTTGCTGCACGCTGACCCCCGCATCCGATACTCCAGCCCGGACACGCGATATCGGCATGATCATGACCTCACCAGTTATCCTTCCATATTCCGTCGAGATGCTTACCGGGAGAATCGTCGACCCTCTCAATTCCTCGGGCTTCACCTGCTCGCCGTTGACATAGACCTCGAATGGTCCGTATCCTCTTAACGCGAGCACATTGGCTCGAGCCAGAAGCGCTCGCCGGACATCTCCAGGATTAGGCTTCTTGGTGAGCGAGCGAATCCTGATCCTAAGACCATCATGGTCGAGCGGGGCCTGATTGATCCGGAGCGGCCTCCATGTCGACTGATCCGTAGCGTCCCAGTGTCTGTCGATCAGATTCTCCGTCAGAACAATCGTACGGTCAAACCGGCCCTTGTGAACCTGAAGCTCCAACTCTCGCCCAACAGTGAGCCAAGCCAGACTTCCCATGCCATACGACTCCCGAATGGGACGCTTGTACCTCGGCGAGAAACCCTCATCAGTCAACTTACCCTTCGTCAGAAACTCGCGGAGACCTGTGAGGTCCATCCCGTTCCCCCACTCTTCATACTCAATGGCAGAACCATTCTCGGGAACTCGGATCTCGACACTGGTCGCCTCTCCCCACATCCACGAGTTCACGAGGAGCTCTACGAAGAACTGGGCAGCGTCTGTATACTGGCGTCCGAGGGTCTTGATGAGGCTCTTGTGAGTGGAGATCCTCAGCTCATCGTCTACCATGGAGTNNAATGGGAGGGTCTCCTCGATGCCAACGGTGAATTCTAACGTCGCATGGAGTCTCGGCCGAATAATGGAATGATGTAACCCGTCAAGAGTAAGCATAGGAATGAAAAGACGGCGGGGTTGCTAGGATTCTAGTGAATTGTTGAGGGACTACCTATGCCCAGCTGTTCAACCGACGCGTTGAGAGAATGCACTGTCCAGGCCAGTCCGGCTCGAACCTTCGAACACTTTCACCCTCCACCGTTCNNAATAAGAATTCTTTTTCGAAAAATATTTTGATCTGCTGATGCACGCGCATCCGGCTGTTCTCAGATATCTCAGGTATTTCTTCGGCGAAAATCGGTTCTGAACGGAGGGAAAGGTCGACGAAATGTGTTCGAAGTCTTGATCAATGGCGGGTTTTTAGACCCGGATCGAACCGTCCCCGCTTTTCGAAGAAAAAATGTCAACCGAAATGTCGACCGAAATCCGTGCTGAGTCGCTGACAATTGCTTTCAAGCACTGGCAGAACCTGGCTGTGGGTACAGTGCTCATGGCCGTCAGCGCCTACCTCACCATCAGCGCAAGGAGCTTCATCACAACGACCACGACACAGCTTCAAGGATGGGCAATGCTCGTCATCGCAGGATACGGCTTCGCATCAGCCCTCTACCTTGGACTCTCAACGCTTTCAGGACACAGCCCTCTCCCACAGGCACTACTTGGAGTCATCGATCACTTCAAGGGCTTCATCGTAGCAGGCATATTCTATGCAGTCGGATACTTCTTGCTCAACATTGAGACTTCGGCGCTTCCGGCCAGCCAAGCGCTTTCCCAAGCGCTCTCTTTGATCATCGGTGGCGCTCTCTTCTTGGTCGCTGCAGTCATCGCAGTGGCCAGCGCTTTCACGCCACGCAAGAAGTAATTCTAGGACTCAACCAGCGACGAGTCCTAACACTCCCTTTTTTTCTTAACTTGAATCACCAAAAAATCTACAAATCAAGTGTCCTACCGCAACACATAGAACAAGCACTCGCTCACAGGGCTCCAGAATGAGCCCTTTCGGTCCATTCTATTGCGTATTCAGATGGGACTTGTCTAACGTACCAGAACATGAGCGGAATCTTGCATCAGTTCAAGTCAGACTGGCGAGAGTAGATGAACTAGAAACGATTGCTGAGGTCTGGCACAGAGGTCTCAGCCAAGAGAGTGGAGCCCCATGGGCTGAGTATCTGAAACACTGGAGTCCACAGGGTGCTGCAGCATGGTTTCGTGACAGTATGCTTCGTCTCGGAGCGCGATTCTTTGCGGCCGAGAAAGATGGAAAGATTGTCGGGATGAACGGCATCATTTTCGAGAAGAAATCTGGACTTGCAAGATTCTTTACAGGCGTAGTTGTCTCTCCCGAGGCGCAGAGACAAGGAATCGGCTCGAAGCTGCTCTACATGAGCCTAATGGAAGCCAGGAAAGAAGGTCTGAGAAACGCTGAGGTCGAAACGTTGGAAGGAATAACGGCGTCAGAACATCTCTATCCAAAGTTCGGAGGCCGATCCAAGATCATTGCATCATAACATTCAACCAGTCTCAGACGGCGTGTAGAATGAAGATCGTAGTGATTTCTGACACTCATACCAATTCGATAGATTCTCTCTCCCCCAGACTCGTTGACGAATTGTCAAGCGCAGACCTCATAATCCATGCCGGTGATTTCACAGGCAAACAATTAGTCGACGACCTTCGAAGGATCGGAAGATTCTCGGGAGTGTACGGGAACATCGATGGCCCAGATGTTAGACAGCAACTCCCGGAGATTGAGACCATTGAGGCTGAAGGTTTCCGCATCGGAGTGAATCACCCCGCCGAAGGAGGCTCGCCAATGACCATCGAACAGAGAATCCGTCGGAAGTTTCAGAACGTTCAGGTAATCATACATGGTCACAGCCATCGGACCAAGAACGAGAAGAGAGAAGGCATTCTCTGGTTCAACCCCGGAAGCGCGACAGGTAAATTCCCTGCCCTCAAGAAAAGCTACGGAATACTCACAGTCAACGATGAAATCAAAGGAGCAATCGTCGACCTTTGAAGTCTCAACAAGCCATCGTATCAACCGCAATGGAGTCAAACAGGTCTCACCAAGCTAGACGAAGATCAACCCGCCAACAGAACAACCTCAACGAGCTTTCAGGCAAAGACTGGATCAAGTTCACAAAATCATGGTTCATCCATAGACCCGAGCCGCGGGGAGACCGGAAGATTCGACACCCTGCATCTTTCCCGGAGTCTCTCGTTCGAGATTTCATTCTCTTCTTCACACGAAGCCGTCAGTTGGTTGTCGATCCATTTCTTGGGACCGGAAGCACTCTCGTCGCCGCTATAGAGACCGGACGATCGGCAGTTGGTTTCGAAATCGCCCAAAAGTATGCTACAATATCGAAGAAACGAGTCGCCGATGCGCTGAATGGTAGAGAAAATGGTATCACTCCTGCAAATCGACACGCACTGTTGTCTGAGGTTGTCCGAGCCGACTCGACCAAACTTTCCGAGATCTGGAGAAAGAGAGAGTATCCGCCTGCCGACTATTGCATAACCTCTCCACCTTACTGGAATCAGCTGAAGAGACACAGTATTCGACAGAGGAGCCGTGTGGCTAAGGGTCTGGACACCGAATACAGCGATGATCCCGACGATATTGGCAATATCGAGGACTATCGAGCCTTCCTGTCATCAATGAAGCATGTCTTCGACGAGGTCTACAAGGTGATGAAGCCAAAGGGCTACTTGACGGTCATCACCAACAACGTCTTCACCGAGGGAAGAATGTACCCGCTGGCCTTCGACACGGTCTCAGCGCTCTCCCAGGAGCCCTACGCGTGGACCCCGAAAGACGAGAAGGTCTGGTGCCAAGACGACAAGACACTCCTCCCACTCGGCGTCTACAACGCCTGGGTGGGAAACCGCCACCACCAATACTGCCTAATCTTCAGAAAAGAGTAGGCCCCGACAAAGAATTCTTTTTTCTAGTACCCCGGGGGGTCATCGAAAACCCGGGAGACGACCCTTCGTGGAAGGCCAGGGGACCAGTCAGCGAGAACAGCTCCATCCTTCGCGGAACATCCGTGAAGAATCACCAAGAACCAGACTCTCCCAGAACAAGCCCCGTTCTCAGATCGGGGCTCACGAAATGAACTCTGCAAGATCCCACGCTGAACTATCCGCCTAGTCAGCGGGTCCGAAAAACTGGATCCAGCAGTTTCAACCCCTAAATCAAGAAATTGCCCGCAGTCTGGGTTCAACTGGCCCAACCCTCCTCAAAAAATCTCAAAAAGCGGTTGCTCCTCGAGACACGAGAGTGCTCTTTCGAAGCAAATCGAAGATTGGCACACCAGCATTTTGGCGCCTTCACGACAGTTTACATGATTATGTCAAAGAAGTGCTTAATACCGCTCCAGATTTAACCGTAGATGCAAATGTCCCAGCAGAGCTACACAGTAGAAGTTGTCGTCGAAAACAAGCCCCTCGCCCGAGACCCGGAAGGTGAAACCATACACCACAACCTCATCCTCAAAGGAGGCTACAACCAGGTAACCAGTGTCCGCGCCGGAAAACTCCTCCGGATGAGCGTCGATGCCGACACTCCCGACCATGCCCGCGGCTTGGTCAAGAGGCTCTGCGACGACCTGCGAATTTACAACCCTGCCGCTCACATCTGCCAGGTAAGAATCGTCGGATAAGAGTCATGAGCAGAGTCGCAGTAATACAATACCCGGGCAGCAACTGCGACCTAGACGCGCTAGAAGTTCTCCAGAAAGTAGAGAAGACAAAGGCCGACCTCGTCTGGCACAAAGACATCAAGAACGATAACTATGACGGCTACGTGTTGCCGGGAGGCTTCAGCTACGGGGACTATCTACGAGCAGGAGCGATAGCAGCCAGGAGCCCCAGCATCAAAATCGTCCGCGAGGCTGTTGAAAAGAACAAACCTGTTCTCGGAATCTGCAACGGCCTCCAGATACTCGTCGAAGCCGGCCTACTGCCAGGAGCGGTTCTTCGCAACATCGGGCTACGATTCGCCTGCACATGGACCCGCCTCAGCGTGGAGACCACACGAACACCATTCACCAGTCTAGCCAAGAAAGGACAAGCGCTACGAATTCCAATAGCCCACAACGAGGGAAGATACTACCTCGACGATGCTCAAATCCGTGAACTGGAAAAACGCGACCAGATAGTCTTCAGATACGTTAACGAGAACAACAAACCTACAGAAGAAGCGAATCCAAACGGGTCAGTGGACAACATTGCAGGAATCTGCAACGAAGAAGGCAACGTGATGGGACTTATGCCTCACCCGGAGAGAGCCTCGCTGAAGGATCTCTCACCTGACGGACAGACGTATGGGAGAGTGATCTTTGACTCTATGCTTCAGAGCATGACCGAGATGAGCACCCGAAAATGATGACCCGATCACTGATTGAGACGCTGATCAACCAGACTGCCGAGAACGCTTCTGGAACGACAGGTCAAACAACCCGCGTGTCCATATTCGCAATCATTCTCGTGGGACTAATCGCAGGCCTAATCGTCGGCCTCATAACAAGTCCAACCTACACCATCCAAGGCTTCTTTCTAGGCTTCGCAGGTGGAGCTCTAATCACGACCGCAGCCTACTTCTTCACGACGGAGAAGGGTCAGCCCAGAAGATGAGCCAACCTTCTCGTTCTAAGAAACGAATAACCCTTGGCATTTTTGCGCTAGTTCTCGGCGGAGTCTCGCTCATCAGCCTCCCAGTCACCAGCTACTATTTTGGAATTGGAGCTTTCGGCCCAGCAGGCTATGGTGCTGCCATGATAGCCCTCGGTCTCTCACTCATCTTGAAGAAGGACGTGCGAGAATGACCGACTCCAAAGCCCAGACCCGGAAGCCCAGTCCCGTTCCCCGAGCCGTACTCGCCGGACTGATTGCTGGACTCGTCGCAGGCTACATCAGCTCGATCTTTGTCGGCCTCATCGGGTTCGCAATCGGATTCGTCGTCGGAGCACTCATGGGCTCACAGACCGTCCTCGTCATGAACAGGACAAAGGAGTAGGTGCAATGACCGTGGTGCAAGTTCACAAACCAAATCTCACCGATGACGAGATTCGCTATGCGGTCAGGAAGCTCGGGCGAGAGCCCAACGATGTCGAATGGGCGATGCTCGAAGCCCAGTGGAGCGAGCACTGCAGCTACAAATCCTCCAAACAGATAATCGCATCCCTACCGACCTCAAGCAAACGAGTTCTAATCGGCCCGGGTTACGATTCGGGAGTAGTCGACATAGGCGACGGCTACGTCCTCACCCTGCATACTGAAAGCCACAACCACCCGAGCGCCGTTGAGCCCTACGGCGGCGCCGCTACCGGAATCGGTGGAGTAGTCCGCGACATTCNNCACATAGAGAGCCACAACCACCCCAGCGCCATCGACCCATACGGCGGTGCAGCCACGGGCGTTGGGGGCATTGTCCGAGACATCCTCTCGATGGGAACCCGGCCCATAGCGTTACTCGACCCTCTACGATTCGGAAGCCTCGACAGCGGCCACAGCCGCTGGCTCTTCGACAACGTCGTCCGAGGAATCGGCGACTACGGAAACTGCATCGGCGTCCCAACAGTCGGAGGCGAAGTAGAATTCGACCCCTCCTTCGAGAGAAACTGTCTAGTCGACGTCGTCTGTCTAGGACTCGGCCGTGAGAACAAGCTGGTCCTCGCCGAGGCCCGCCACCCCGGCGACCTAGTGTACATTGTCGGAGGAAGTACAGGCCGCGACGGGATTCAAGGCGCCAGCTTCGCAAGCAGGACCCTCACTGACAAGTCCGAGAGCGAGCGATCAGCCGTTCAAGTCCCAGATCCGTTCACAAAGAAACTGATCATCGAAGCAGTGCTCGAGGCCGTTGACGCTGGTATAGTGCGAGGAATGAAAGACCTCGGAGGCGGAGGCCTATCATGTGGACTCTCAGAGATAGCCGCGAAAGGAGGAACGGGCATGGAGATCGACCTGGACAATCTCCAGACCCGAGAGCCCGACATGGAACCGGCCGAGATCATGATCAGCGAATCACAAGAACGAATGATCCTCGTCATCCGGCCAGCAGACGAGCACAGACTGACGGAGATTCTCGACAAGTGGGAGCTAGGCTACTCCCAGATCGGACAAGTCACCGAAGATGGAATCCTACTCATCAAGCACGGACAGCAAGTCGTAGCGAAGGCACCTGCAAGATTCGTTGCAGAAGCGCCTCTCGCACCCCGCTCTAGCAGAAAACCATTCTACATCGACGAACTAGCAAAGGCCCCCGAGCCCCCAATTCCAGAGGACCTCAACGAGACTCTGCTCAATCTTCTCGCCAGTCCCAACATTTGCAGTAGAGAATGGATCTATCGCCAGTACGATTTCGAGGTCGGACTCAGGACCATAGTCAAACCCGGACAAGGCGACAGCGCCGTCCTCCGAATCCCCAACGGAAAAACGCTCGCCATCACAACCGATGGGAACAGCAAGCAAACNNTACCTGGACCCGTACTGGGGAACAGCAGGAATCCTCAGTGAAGCATTCTCCAACCTCGCCGCGGCAGGAGCAGAGCCAGTGGCGGTCGTTGATCATCTTCAGTATGGCGACCCCGGAAACATGGAAGTCTACTGGACATTCAAGGAGGCAATACGGGCGATCCGAAACTACCTCACCGCTACAAAGGTTCCGTGCGTGGGAGGCAAGGTCAGCTTCTACAAC
>DAFH01000110.1 GCA_002495485.1 Candidatus Bathyarchaeota archaeon UBA185 | reverse complement strand
TGATGTCGTTGTAGGTTGGGCATGGCTGGAGAATGTCGACGAACGCGAAGCCCTTGTGGAGCACGGCCTTCTTGACGATCTCCTTGAGATGCTTAGTATTGTAGGAGTAGGTCCTACCGATGAAGGTGAATCCTGCCGCCAGCGCGAGCATTATCGGGTCGACGTTTGTGTTGATGTTTGGCATCGGCAGCGACTTTGTCTGCTCGCCGAGATGGAGCGTGGGCGAGGCCTGCCCTTTCGTGAGTCCGTAGACGCCGTTGTCGTGGACTATGTAGGTCATGTCGATGTTTCGTCGTCCGGCGTGTACGAAGTGGCCGACTCCAATTCCGAGACCGTCACCATCTCCACCAATCGCGATGACTTCTAGGTCCGGGTTGGCCAGTTTTGCGCCCTGTGCGAAGGGTAGCACTCTACCGTGCAGCGTGTGCACTCCAGTAGTGTTGGTGAAGTGTACTATCTTGCTTGAGCAGCCTATTCCCGAGAAGAGAACGAGCTTGTTGATGTCGACCGGCAGTTCGGTAATCGCCATCTTTAGTCCCGCTTCTATTCCGAAGTCTCCGCATCCGGGGCACCAGTCGTTGTGAACGTCTGTCCGGAGGTCCGAGAGCTTAAGCGCCATGGGTCAACACGATCCTCCTGTTCGTCGACGGATTCGACATTATCTGCTTAACCCCCTGATAGATCTCGTCCTGCGACATCGGCCTACCATTGAACTTGACCATCTTGTTCTTGATATCGATCATCGTCTTCTCCGCGATCACTGCAGCCATCTGGCCCGAGTAGTTCTGCTCGATGTTGATCACAAGCTTCGCCTTTGACAGCTTCTCTTTGACACTCTCTGTCGGGAAGGGACTAGCCAGCCGGATCTGAAGGAACTCGACACCGACCCCGTCCTTTTCGAGGAGCCGCATAGCGTCCAAGATAGGGCCCTTCGTCGACCCCCAGCTCACAAGCGTAACGTCGGCCTGCTTCTTGCTTGATCGGAAGAAGTTGAACTTCTCCTCCTCCGGAATCTCGCGAGCCGCCGTCTCGAGCTTCGTCATCCTCTTCGTCATCATGTTAATTCGATTATCAGGGTCTTCCTCGATGTGTCCCATCTCGTCATGCTCGTCTCCGCTGTTCCAGAACCGATATCCGGACCCCAACACAGCTCTCTCTGAAACGCCGTCGGCCGAGAACGCGAACCTGTGATACTCCCCGTTGTCATTGGGTTGACCGTTCTGGATCAGCTTACCGCGCTGAATCGGGACCATATCGGAGCCTAGCTGAGGAATGGTCGCGCTACTATTTGCTAACGACTTGTCGATCAGATGAATTGCGGGCATCTGGTATCGCTCTGCATAGTTGAAGATTCGAATCGCGTCGTAGAAGCATTCGTCCAAGTCGCCGGAGCACAGAACCAGTCTCGGAAACTCTCCGTGTGATGCGCTAAGGACAAATTTGAGGTCTCCCTGCTCGTGGCGGGTCGGCTGGCCCGTCGACGGACCCCCACGGGAGTATTGTGTAATGACAACTGGGACTTCGTTCATTCCCGCCCATCCCAATCCCTCGACCATTAGCGAGAAGCCGGGTCCCGAGGTTGATGTGGCTGCGCGGACCCCCGTCAGTGCCGCGCCTGTTGCCATGGTGACCGCGGCTATCTCGTCTTCCGTCTGTGTTACAAGGATCGATCCCTTCTTTCCTGTCTGGCCTCCGTCGAGGTCGAAGTTCTCGTGCGACTCGAGAAACTCGCTTTCGTCCGCCGCGGGCGTGATCGGGTAGTACGTCTGTACTCGGCATCCTCCTACGATCTTCCCTAGGGCTACTGCCTCGTTGCCCATCAGCAATAGTCTGGGCTGGTTCTGGATCGGCTTGAGCTGATACGAGAACGACCCTCTCATCAGTCCCTTCGCCAGGTCGTAGGCCATTCTGGCTCCGATCTCGTTCATCTCGATGACCTTCTTCTTTCCCTCGAACGTTCGCTCCAGAGACTGGGAGAGATAGTTCAGGTCGAATCCCAGAAGCGCGAGCGATGCAGCGACCGAGAGCACATTGATGATCCGTTGGACCTTGCTAAGCTGGTGTTCTCCGATCTGGGCTGCGGTCTTGGCGACTATGTCGTTGTAGGGTATCGGGTAGAGGTTGACGTTTCTCCGCTTAGCCTCCTCAAGAATTCCCGCGACTGTAGCGGGTAGGCCCTGCTTCGTCAGTCGGGCCGTTACTTTTACCACGACCGGCTTCTCGATAGTATCGATCTTCGCAATCTCCACCGCACCGAAGGTAGGGTCGTAGAGTATTCCACCCCCCGGGTTCACCTCGTTGGCGTGTCTGACGAGGGTCTCAGCATCGAACGTCGCGAGTAAGTTGACGTTGTTTACGTGGGACCTTATCCGTTCGCTGTTCACGCGGACCTCGAAATAGCTGTGGGGTCCCTTGATGCTCGAATAATACTCCCTAAGCCCGAACGTCCAGAGCCCCCCAAGCGCGCAGGCTCTCGCGAACATGTTCGCAGACGAGTCTACACCGCTGCCCTGGGGCCCGCCCGTCATCCAGGATAGGTCGTTGACCCTTGCCGGGACGTTGCTCGTCGGTTAGCCCCCGGTCGCCCTTCCATGTCCGACAGCGCAGTCGCATTCACTGCTCTGGCTGCAGTATGGACAGGCGCACTCGCAGGCGTCTATCGGGTACTCACAGTTCGGACACATGTACATCTCTTGTTCGTCCAGCACATGCATCCCTTGCCTAAAAAAGTGCTAGTCATCGAAATAAGCGTTTACCAATGATGGACGAATTGGAACCCTGGGCCTGTCTTAAGGCCACTTCCCGGTAGACGACGAGCGGACTTCTGGCTAGGTCGTGATCGTGAAGGTTACGGTGTACCCTTCTGAGGTTCGACTGCTGACTTGGTAGCTGTTTCCCGGCTGGAAGGTGAAGCCGTTTCCGTCGATAGCGAACGTCACGTTGAGCTTTGCATTAGCCGGAAACGTTGGACCAATCCAGTAGGGCGCCGAATACAGACTGCCGGCTCCGTTCTTGATGTAGTAGCTTGACAGGCCCAGATTGTGCTGTCCACCATGAAACAGTTGCAGTGTAAGACTGGTGGTCGAGTCTATCCAAGAAGAGATGACGTTCAGAACATCGGGACCTCCGCAGCCGGGGTTGGCGGTATTACATGGGCTAGAGGATTGAGACTCGAGAGAGCCAAAATAGGCGAAACCGGCTACGACGGTGACCAGGCAGATGCCTACGGCCGCCGTGAACCAGCGGTTCGGTGATTCCATCACATTCTATCGAGCGATATCCGGTCAATTCAGTCTCGTGTCCCCAACAGTTGCGTGCTTCGGTATTCCCACAGAAGAGATAGGCCCGAGCGGTTAGTTTCGCCAGGTTCGTATTGGGGAGTAATTCACACTAGCTCGATGTTTTCTTCTTTGAAGCCTAGCTTGACCAGCTCGTTCAGCGCCTGGTTTCGGAGATCGCCGTGGAGGATGATTCGCCCCTCCTCAACATCTCCTCCGGTTCCAAGGGTCTCCTTCAACTGCTTTGCCAGATCTCTCAGTGCAGCATCGTCCTTGGTGGGTCTGTGGGGTTGTATGACTGTTACTTCCCGGCCGGACCCGTGGTGGGTCTCCAGTCTGATCACGAAGTGTTCTGACTCTCGGTCGATGTGTTTCAGAATGTCCTCGAAGGTTAGCTCTTCACTCACCGCTCTTAGGCCTCCACCATCTGTTGTGGCTGTCCCGTATGCTCGTGGTAGTGTTCGGGCGGCATCAGCGACTGGAACGCCCGTTCGACGACCTCGTTCAACGCCGGGTGGATATGCATCATGTCCCTTATAGGCCGATAGCTTTGATCAGGCGTATACATCAACGGAATAATCTCGTGGATCAGGGTCGACGCCTCGGGGCCGATGATGTGTGCGCCGAGAATCCTCTCCGTGTCTGCCTCGACGATGACCTTGACGAAATAGTCCTTCACGTTCAGTGCTTCTCCCTTCGCCGTGTCCTCGTACTTGTAGAATCCTATGAGTATCCTGTCGGGTCCGAACTTCTTGATGGCTTCCTGCTCCTTCATTCCCACGCCTGCGATCTCGGGATAGGTGAATACGGCGTGGGGGACTGCGTGATAGTCGACCTTGACTTTCTCCTTGAGGATGGCGTTGTTGTAGACAACGACCGACTCGTAGTTTGCGACGTGTTTGAAGAGATGCCTGCCGTCAGCATCTCCCAGGGCCCAGATGCCGGGCTGAGACGTCTCCAAATATTCGTCGACTGCGATCCATCCCTCGGGGGTTGTCTTTATCCCAGATTTTTCGGGATGCAGAATGTCGGTTGTGGGACCGCGACCGCTGGCGATCATCATCTCACGAGCAGTTACGGTGAGAGTCTTTCCGGTCTCGCGGTCTAGCGCTACGAGCTCTTTCATTCCTGTGGGTGTCTCTCTGACCTCCTTCACTTCGTGGTTCGTTAGTATGTTCATGTGTCGACCCAAGACTTTCTTTGCGAGTTCGGAGACTTCGGGCTCTTCCTCATGGACAAACTGTGGATTTCTGCCAATTATAGTGACCTTGGACCCCATGCACGCGAAGAAGTGGCCGAACTCTGCGGCAATGTATCCTCCGCCCACGATCGCGATGCTCTCGGGTAGTTTTGTCATCTGGAAGACCGTGTCGCTGGTGTGGTAGCTGACCTTGTCGAGGCCTTTGATCGGCGGTATGATCGTCTTGGACCCGATGCAGAGGAAGATCATTTGCGATTTGATCTCGGTCCCGCTGACCTTCATCGTGTAGGGTGCGGTGAATTCTGCCGGTGCGTGGTAGTAGTCGATCTCGCTCGAATGGGTCAGGCCTTCCCTTATCTGTTCGATATCGTGATTGATCAGCTTCCGCATTCTCTCCATCACGAACTGGAAACTGATCTTGTTGACCTGAGTGTCAATGCCAAGGTCTCGTGCCTCCTCGATCTTCCTGACGAGCTCCGCGGGATAGAGCATGATCTTGGAGGGAATGCAGCCCCTCGTGAGGCAAATCCCGCCGGGCTCATCCTTGTCGATGACNNCCCGGTTCATCTTTGTCGATGACTGCGATGCGAATCTTGGGATTCTCCTCGATCAACGGTTCGACAATGTTCATCGCGGACCCGGTCCCGATGATGATGAGATCGTATTCCTTCATGCCCGTCGCTTGGTGCTCGAGCGCACATAAGCATTGAAGCATGAGAAACGGGAGGGTCCGAGTATGGGATGCTTGGGCCCCATCTCGCTAGGTTATGAACGGACGAGCAGTGCGAGACACTCGGGCCGTGGTCGTTGGAAGAGCCTCTAACCCTAGCACTCAATCTGGTGGGGACCTTCGCGTTTGGTCTCAGCGGCGGGATACTTGCCGTGAAGAAGCGGATGGACCTCTTCGGCGTCCTCGTCCTCAGCGTAGCAACTGGTCTCGGGGGAGGAATAATGTNNACTCAGCGTAGCAACTGGCCTCGGCGGAGGAATCATGAGAGATCTCATCCTGGGACACACGCCGCCCGCGACGGTGACCGACTGGCGTTACCTGGCCGCGGCCGCTCTGGCAGGGGTCCTAGTCTTCGTCTGGTACAGCAGAATAGCAAATCATGGGACGTTCATTACGACCTTCGACGCGGTTGGTCTCAGCGTCTTCACTGTCACTGGAACGATTATCGCGCTCAATGCGGGACTGGGTCCTTGGCCCGCCGCTTTGCTCGGCATGCTTACGGGCGTGGGCGGCGGAGTCCTGCGAGTCGTATTGGCGGCCGAGGTCCCGTTGATCCTTAGAAGCGAGATCTACGCTGTCGCGTCGCTACTCGGCGCGGTAATCATCATAACCGCCGACCAGCTCGGCTTTCTAGGAATTCCTGTTGAGGTTATCGCGGCGATCGCAACGTTCGCTCTTCGAATGGTTAGCGTTCGAAGAGGTTGGAGGATTCCCATTGCGACGCCGAAATAGAACGATGAAGATTCGAATCTAGTTTTGCACCTTGTAACGGACGACTAGGTCCGGTCCATACTTTGCAGTGCCCAGAAGTTTCAGTTTCACACCATCTTTGACGAGGGCGACTCCTCTTCCCTCGACTAGACTCACGGCGCGCTCTCCCCCGAGGATTTTTGGCGTGACGGCTACTGTGATCTCGTCGACGAGTCCGTTGCTGAGCATGCTCCAGTTCAGCGTCCCGCCTCCTTCAAGTAATACTCTGCGAATCCCGAGGGCCCTGACGCGTCCCAGTAGGAGCCTGAGCGAGACGAGAGGACCCTTTCCGCAAGTAAGGACACTGACGCCTCTCTCTTTCAGCGCTTCAACTCTCCTCCTGGATGCCTTGGCTGTTGTTGCTATGATTGTCGGAATGTCCATGGCCGTCTTGACAACGTACGAGTTAAGCGGAGTGCGAGCGGTGCTGTCTACTATGATCCTTTTCGGCGCGTGTCCCTTGACGAATTTTACAGTCAATTTTGGATCGTCCACGAGGAGCGTGTTGAATCCGACCATGATAGCGTCGACCGAGGCTCTCAGTCGATGAACTCTCCTCATGTCATCGGGGGACGACATCCGGGAGTCGCCTGTGTAGGTGGCGATCTTTCCGTCGAGGCTCATCGCAGCGTTCAATATCACATACGGGCGAGAGGTTCTAGCGACCAACATAGCTCAGTCCTGGGCTTCGACTTGGGTGCCTAATACGGCGACTAGTCTCTTCTTCGTTCAGAATCCTGAACGGTCTGGTCTTACGGCAGCGGGAGAATGTCCGGCGGGACCCAGCTCGTGCGAGCTTCTTGAGAGTTGAAGGATTCACTCTTCCAATGCCTGTACGGTAGATTCTTGTCAAGTAGGAGTGGAAATCTGTCTATCAGATCGTCGATGGTCTTTGCGTCTCGCGCACTCATCTTTGCATGGCTTACCATGTGGACCCAGAAACGGGTCATCGNNGTTGATATCTAGCCGTAGCCCCTTGCGCGGTGGCGAAACGTTTGATCTCTCTGGCTATGATGCCGCCCGTCTCACTCGGCCCATGCCGATTCAGGATTAGCCAGGCGAGTCTCAGGTGGCCCCGGTGCCGGAACTCGCTGCCGGGCAGAGTGCTCTTGTGAAACGCGTCTAGGAACTCAGTATCGTTAAGGCTCATAACTGGAGTTAACGAAGAGAGAATGGTATACAAACATACTGGGAAACCGGGAATCTCTACAGTATTATCTTGGGTCGCGTCGCGCGCTCCAGCCTTTGGGGGGCTGATCTCGAAAAGCGTCGGTGCCGTTGATCAGAAGAGGGCCCGGATGATCCTAACAGCGCNNTATCCGTGGCTTCCTGAACACCATTCCTTTGCCAGCAACTATCTCGAACTCTGCAGGCACCGGCGAGGTTTGGCGGCCCGCAAGCCTTCGCACTGTGAGCGTCCTCATGATCCTTTTTCCTTCTCGCAGAAAGTTTAGCTCTAGTACGCCGTCCACGATGTTTTCGAGGCTGGACCTTACCTGTTCAGGAATCGAGCCCCGGGCGCCTGTTAGGACGAGAACTCCCTTGTTGTTCTTGATCTTGGCGCTCAGCNNCCTGGACCCCGTTGAAGATTGGCGCGAGCGAGTCGAGCACCAGCATGAACGGAAACATTCCAGCATCCTCCATCATCTGCGTAACCCGTATGCTGATCTCTGTAAAGTCCACCGGGTCGCGTATCGTAGAATTCTCTATCCCGGCCAGCGCTGAGTAGCAGTCGAGAATCTTGAACGACCCGTCCCGCAGATAGTTTGTCACGTCCCAGCCGAAGGATCTCATGTTCCTCTGCACCTCCTGCGGAAACGCGTCATAGGCGAGTAAGCCGGCGTATTTTCCGGCTTGCAGATGACGGTGGATCAGTTCGAGGCTCAGCGTTGTAGTTCCAGACCCAGCATCGCCGAGGATCAAGATCGTGGTAGATGGGGAGAACTCGCCACCCGTCATCGTGTAGAGCTGGTCGAAGGGTCCCTCTCCCATGTTGACCTTCCGTAGTAGGAGGAGACCGGATCCTCCCGAGCCGAAGGCTACTGCCGCTACGAGGAACCAGTACAGGTTGAGCGGCTGGGAGCTCGAACCTGGAGACTGGACGGCCGGCACGCTCACTACAACCGACTGTGTCTGCTGTCCCGTGTTTCCGTAACTGTCAGTGACCCTAACCGTGGCTATCCATAGGCCTGAGAGATCGGTCGACCTGACAATGTAGCTTCCCGCCCATCGAGACTGCCCCTGAACATAGCTCAGCGCCACAGGGCTGCCCGTCCGGTTTCCAGCGGTAGTGAAAGTCACGGTCACGTTGCCACTCGTCAGCGCGGTACCGTCGGGATAGGTGACGGTTGCGTAGATGGGCATCACGTCTCCCAGATGGTATGTCTGGTTCGAGACGAGAACGAGGATTGTGAGGGCTGCTGGCTGTACTGTGAAGCCTCGGACGGCGCTGTTGGTTGGTCCGGTGTTGCCATTGCCGTCGTTGAAGCTATTCAGGTCGACTGAGGCGACGTAGACGCCTGTTTCTGCGTAGACTTGGATCTTGGTTGTGGCCTGGAAGAGTCCTGTGGTTGTGTTGTAGGTTGTGGGAATGGTAAATGTTGTCGTGCCGTCTGGTTCCGTGACTCGGACGCCTCCAGCACCAGTCTGCACACGTGCTCCGCTCGGATACGTTGCGGGAAAGGTGAACGACTCGGTCTGGCTTCGCTGCAGTACACTTGTCGTGACCGTGAGTTGTGATATTGTCACATTGGCCGGGTTGACAGTGAATCCCCTGGTGACACTGGTTGCAGGGCCAGTGTTGGCCGATCCATCGTCGAACTTTCCCGGGTCTATTGCGGCAAGCCAGCTGCCTGTCTGACCGTTTGCGGGTATTGCGTAGCTAGTCTGAAAGCTTGCTACGGTCGAGTTGTAGCTGGCGGTGGCGTAGAACGATGTCACGCCGTCCGGCTCAGTGAATCGGACTCTTGCTGCGCCAGTTGTTACAGTGACTCCGGTCTGGTAAGTAGCTGTGAATGAGACAGACTGTGACTGAGTTCTCTGCAGACTCGCTTGACCGACCGTCAGCGGTGAGAGCGTGACGTTGATGGGCAGGACCGTGAAGTTCTGGCTGTCCGGAGGAGTCTTGCTAGTCGAGGCCCCAGTCAATGATACGGTGTAGGTGCCCAGCGGAGCGTTGAACGGTATCTGCCATGATGTCGAGATTTGACCAGAGCTGTTGGCGTTTACAGAGCCGGAATAGTATGCGGTCGACCCTTGGGAAATCTTGATGGTGACACTTTCTCCGTTGCCATAGCCGGCTGCGCTGATCAAAACTGTGCCTGTCCGTTGGTAGGCAAGCCTGTCTGTAAGTCCGACTGTGAACTGGCCTGTAGCAACCGGGTTCGTGGCACCGAAGGGTTGATTCTGATTGATGCTGATGGAGTAGTTGCCGGCGAGGATCATGTTTGTTCCGAAGTCTCGTGGATATTCGAGACTGATCTGGAACGAGCTGGTTGTCGGAGTGGTCTGGTTGTTGTGGTTGTGAGTGTTGCCCCCGGGGTCTGTCACGGACCAGGTGAACTGGTAGGTTGTGCCGCTAGTGGCTTGTGAGACGTTCAGGACTAGATCGACAGCGGTGGCAGAGTTGACAGCGGTCTCGGTTGTCCTCGCCGGCGTTGGCCTAAGCGCATAGGTGACACCGAAGGCGTTTGGTATGGCGAGCGGGACCAGGAATAGGAGGAAGGCTAGGATGGCGACTCGTCTGCGAAACTGTCTGGGGACCAAAGTGCTCGTCAAGCGCCCACGGTATCATCCCTGAGTGGTTCTACTGCACAGTGTTCTGATCCTAAACGGTCGAGGAGTGTTCGTGTAAGAATCTCGTAACCCTGAATAGGGCTAAGGAGTTACTCTGAGAAACAGGATATGGAGATCTGGGCGGCTACCTTGCCGCGGCAATCTTTTAGGCGCCACACGTTCTGATCGTCATTCGGTAGTACTTGTCCTTCGACCATTCCGCCCTCCCGCGGGACTATCCCCGCAAATATCTCCCTCCGAAGGTAGACCTGGCTGATACCGTCCAGCTGAACAGACTGTTTGACCGGCTCGAAGCCGAGCCCACAGGCTCCAAGGCCCAGCTTGAGCAAAGGCTCGAGCACGAGTCTGAACTTCTCTCAGCAATCGGTGAGGAACAGTGCATACGCTACATTCGAATGACGTGTCAGACTGACGATCCTGTCCGCGAGAAGGCGCACCTCGACTTCATCGAGAAAGTCGAGCCCGTGGTGAAGCTCCGAGCCTTCCGACTGGACCGGAAATACCTAGAATCTCCGAGCCGGAAATCGTTGCCACCAGACCGATTCTCGGTTCTCGACCGTAGGAAGGAGAACGGTGTCTCGATATTCCGTGAGGAGAACGTCGAGCTGGAGAAGGAGGACTCGAAGCTCGGCCAGAGGTATCAGAAGATCATCGGAGCCGAGACTGTCCTCTATGATCGGGAGGAGAGGACAATGCAGCAGATGGCCAAGTTCTTGGAAGAACCCGACCGCGCAGCCCGGGAGGAGACGTGGCTATTGGCCGAAGAGCGTCGTCTCAAGGACCGTCAGGCACTGAACAAGATCTACGATGACCTGCTCGGACTCCGGGCCAAGATCGCGAAGAATGCTGGCTTCGACAACTACCGCGATTTCATGTTTCGAAAACTCTACCGATTCGACTACACCCCTGAAGACTGCGCTCAGTTTCACAGAGCCGTCGAGCGGAACATCGTCCCGCTCTCCCGAGAACTGGACGAGCAGCGGAGACGCAAACTAGGGCTGGACGTTCTCCGACCGTGGGACATGCAAGTAGACCCGGACAATCTGCCCCAGCTTCGACCCTTCAAGGACAGCACAGAACTGGTGAAAAAGGCCGCCACGGTTCTCGACAGGGTTGGCCCAGAGTTCGGAGAGAACTTCCGTCGCATGGCACGCCTCAACCTGCTCGACCTTGACAGCAGGAAGGGAAAGGCTCCAGGCGGCTACAACTACGAGCTGCCAGAGATCCAACTGCCGTTCATCTTCATGAACAGCGTTGGCCTAGACAGGGACTTGCGAACACTCTTCCACGAGTCGGGCCACGCGTTCCACGTCTTCGAAACCCGTCTAGAGAAGCTTCACTACCAGCTTCGCGGCGAGAACGTTCCCTCGGAGTTTGCCGAAGTAGCCTCGCAGGCAATGGAGCTTCTTACTGGTGAGCATTTGGAGGGAGTCTTCTACGATCATGCCGACTATGTTCGAGCGAAACAGAAACACTTGACAAGCTTGGTGAAGCTGCTGCCTTGGGTGGCAACCATCGACGCGTTCCAACACTGGGTCTACACGCATCCTGGACATTCTATCTCTGACCGTGAGGAATACTGGGTCAAGTTGAAGGAGCGCTTTGGCGAGGGTGACAGCTGGAAGGGCTTCGAACCATTCTGGAGATCCCGCTGGCAGCGGCAGCTCCACCTGTACCTCTACCCCTTCTATTACATAGAGTATGGAATCTCGCTGCTCGGAGCGTTCGGCATCTGGTACAACTACAGAAAGACTCCGGAGAAGGCAGTCAAATCATATTTGAACG
>DAFH01000102.1 GCA_002495485.1 Candidatus Bathyarchaeota archaeon UBA185 | reverse complement strand
GCGACCGAGTGACGATGGTTGTCGCCAAGAACAATCTCCTGCGCAAGTCGGTCGAACTGGGGGATTTCAAGGAGCCGAGGCTTGAACAGTTCGTTAAGGATCTGACTGGATCCAAGATTCTGCTCTTCTCAGATCTTAATCCGTACTCCCTCATTATCCTGCTAGACAAGAGCAAAGTCAGGGTTCCTGCGAAAGGTGGAGACATAGCAACCAACGAGATAACGATCCCGGCAGGTAACACGGGACTGCCTCCAGGTCCTGTGATCAGCGAGTTCGGAGAGATCAAGGTCAAGACCAAGATAGAGAGTGGAAGCATATGGGTTGCACAGGACTCAGTCGTCGCACGCAAGGGCGATGTTATCAGCGCCAAGATGGCTTCAGTCCTCTCGAAGCTTGGTCTCAAGCCAATGGAAGCCGGACTGACACTCGTCGAAGCATACGACAACGGAGCTATTCTCCACCCGGACGATCTGGTCCTAGACCTTCCCGCGTGGAAGAATGACTTCATCACAGCGATCAACGACGCGCTCAATCTGTCAACCGAGGCGGGCTACATTACTACAGAGAACGCGCCCAGGATCTTGGTGAAAGGCTTCAGGGAAGCACTCGCACTCGCGGGAGAGGCGGGNNGTTTCTCGAGGATGGAACCATCGAATACGTGCTGAAAAGAGCGGTTGCCAACGCGACAGTCCTCGACAAGCTGGTCCCTGCTGAAAAGTCGTCCTAAACGGACGTACCGCTCTTCTAGCAAGTAGCGCTGAGCGGAAATGCTTAAGTTTATCATATAGGCTCCCCCCGAATCTCACAAGGTAATCGGTCGAAGACTAACATGCCAATGAAATACGTGTACGCGGCGTTGCTCCTCCACTCATGGGGACAACCCGTGACAGAGGAGAATGTAAGGAAGACAGTTTCCGCCGTGGGCGGCCAGGCCGAAGAGGCACAGGTAAAGGCGCTCGTCGCCGCATTGTCCGAGGTTAACATTGACGATGCCTTGAAATCGGCGAGCTCAATGATGATGGCTCCTGCCGCGGCGCCGGCAGCAGCTCCAGCTGAGGCTAAGAAGAAGGAAGAGAAGCCAGCCGAGGACGAGAAGAAGAAGGAAGAGGAAGCCTTGGCCGGGCTCGGGGCCCTCTTCGGGTAGAATGGTCGGGGGGCTCGCGGTATAGCTCCGCACGACGTTCTCGGGAACGTTTCGTTCTAGCCTAGACCACATACCAAACGCTTTACACTGCAACGGTAATTCCGAGGAGACTCGCTAGATGCCAGAGATCGGTCCAGAAGAGTTCGCCATTCCGTTCTTCAGAGAACAAGAGTTCATGCGCCGCAAGTGTCTGTCTTGTGGGAGCAACTTCTGGAGCCAGGATCCAAACCAGCAGACTTGTGGAGAAGCGCCATGCGCGCCGTACACTTTCATCGGCAACCCTCCGACTAAGAGACGCTACAGTGTCCCGGAGATGCGGATCCAGTTCATGGACTATTTCGCGGACCAGGGTCACACGCGTATTCCGCCGTATCCGATAGTTGCGAGATGGAGAAACGACGTCTATCTGGTCGGCGCTTCCATCTACGATTTTCAGCCGTACGTGACTGAGGGCTCTATGCCTCCTCCGGCGAATCCTCTGGTGATTAGCCAGCCCTGCATTCGTTTCACTGACTTGGAGCTCGTGGGTCCCACTGGAGGCCGACACCTAACTTCTTTCGAGATGGGCGGAGCCCACGCCTTCAACTATCCCAGCAAAGAAGTGTACTGGAAGGATGAGTGCGTTCGCTACCATCATGACTTGCTAACATCGGTAGTCGGCGTACCGTCACAGTCCGTCACGTACAAGGAACACTTCTGGTCCGGANNGGACCAGACCTGGAAACAATCGTGGCGGGTCTTGAGATATCAACTCTGGTCTTCATGCAGTACAGGGTTCAGGGCGACCAGCTTATCCAGTTGCCAATAAGGACGGTGGACACTGGATATGGGATAGAGAGATGGTCTTGGCTTTCTCAAGGGTCCCCGAGCGGTTTCCACGCCGTCCATGGCCCCGTTCTTCAACAGACATTGGAGCTAGCTAAGCTCCAAGTTGATCAGTCGCTGATCGAAGCTTTCACTCGAGCTTCGAGCATACACGGCTGGGCGTCGATAAGCAAGAACAAGGAATCGTATGTTCAAACCGTCGCCGCCCAGACAGGTCTCCAAGCGGACGCTCTGCGACAGACCTTCTCATCGTTGGAGGCAGCTTACGCGATCACGGATCACATGAGGGCGGCCGCGCTTCTGCTTGGTGATGGAGTGGTACCGTCAAACGTTGGAGAAGGATACCTTGCCCGGTTGATAATACGGCGAGCGGGAAGACTAGCCCGTCAGATAGGAATCTACGACCAGATTCCATCCATTGCTGAAGCCCAGATCAAACTGTGGGGAAACGACTTCCACAATCTGAGAGCGATGAGATCCGNNATCTGAGAGCGATGAGAGCCGAGATACTGGAAGGTCTCGAAAACGAGATGCGGAAGTACAAAGAGACCATCACCCGAGGCTACGATGCGGTCGTCCGGATATCGAAGGACCTTGCGAGCAAGGGAGTTCGGGAAATTTCTGTTGAACAGTTGGTCGAGCTGTACGATTCGTCAGGGCTTTCGCCCGAGATCGTCAAGGAGGGTGCTGAAAAGAGCGGGGTGGCAGTCGATATCCCAGATAACTTCCTGACCCTAGTCGCGGAGAAGCATTCGCGTCCAGGCAAGAGCGACGAAGATAANNCAGACGCAGACATCGAAGCGAAGCTGGTAGATCTGCTGGCTACCCGTGCTCTCTACTACGAAAACCCCTACAAGACACGTTTCAAGGCCAAGGTCGTCGCCAGAATCGCGGACAATATGGTTGTTCTGGATCAGACAGAGTTCTATCCTCAAGGCGGAGGACAGCTGGCTGACCATGGCGAGCTGAAGTTTGGCGAGAAGAAGAAGGTCAAAGTTGTTGACGTTCAGAAGTATGGAGATCGGATAGTCCACTTTCTGGAACAGCCAATTGATCCGGGCATCGATCTCGTCGAGGGAGAGATCGACTGGCAGCGACGGCAGAATCTGATGCGACACCACACCGGGACACAGGTCCTCCTCGGATCGGCGAGAAGGGTCCTCGGCGAACATGTGTGGCAGGCAGGCGCGCAGAAAGAAGTGGACAGCAGTCGTCTGGACATTACCCACTACCGGTCTATTACTCCGAAGGAGAAGGAGAAGATCGAGCGATTGGCCAACCAGACGATCCTGCGAGATCTTCCCGTTAGGATCAACTGGATGGCGCGAGAGAAGGCCGAGGGAAAATACGGGTACAGGCTCTACCAGGGCGGTGCGGTTCCCGGCTCCAAGATNNTGATGGCTCGTGAGAAAGCCGAGGCGAAATACGGATACAGGCTCTACCAGGGAGGGGCTGTTCCAGGATCGAAGATTCGCGTTGTCAGAATCGTCGGATGGGACGCCGAAGCGTGTGGAGGAACGCACGTTAAGAGAACGGGCGAGCTTGGAGTATTCCGTATCGAGAAGATAGACAGGCTACAAGACGGCGTTGAGAGAATCATATTCTCAGCTGGAGAACCAGCACTCAAACGGATCAACCAATACATCGAAAAAGCAACGACAACTGCTGAACTACTGAAGACGTCGCCCGAGATGCTGCCCAAAACGGTGAAGGCNNGAAAGAGCTGGAGAAGCATCAGGCCAAAACGCTAGAAGCTCACATTCACAACTTGGAGAAGAATGCCAAGCCGCTGGGGCCCATCAGGCTTGTAGTTTCAAAGACTTCGAAACGAAGAGGAATGGATCCGGTACAGATAGCTAACAGATTGAAAGAGTTCGACAGGAAAGTGGTCGTTGCGATCGTTGAAGTCTCAGACCGGATCCAAATAGTCGTCGCGGCCGGTGACGAGGCTGTTCAAGCGGGGATCAACGCAGGCGAGATTGTTCTGAACGCTACCAAGGCTGTTGAAGGCGGCGGCGGGGGAAGACAGTTCTTCGCAACAGGTGGCGGTCCCGCCAAAGACAAGGCTGAAGACGCTCTGAGAATCATCGAGGAGACGATCCAGAGACAACTCTCCGTCTCGACTGCGAAAGAAGTGGCTTGACAGTTGGCCAAGTTCAACTGGCGAGCCCTCGAGAAGAAGTGGCAGAAGAAGTGGGCATGGTCCAAAATCAACGAGACAGACCCAGACCCACGCCGCCCCAAGTTTTTCGTCACGGCAGCCTACCCATATCCTAACTCTCCCCAACACATCGGCCACGCACGAACATACACGATCGCGGACGCCAACGCGCGATTCCACCGGATGCGCGGGTACAACACGCTCTACCCTATGGGATTCCACTACACAGGCACGCCCCTGTACGCAATGGCCAAGCGTCTCAGCCAGAACGATCAGGAGATCACAGAGACCTTCACCAAGATCTATGGCATACCCGCCTCGAAGCTGGACAGCTTGAAAGAACCGAAGAAGATGGCCGACTACTTCCACGACGACATCAAGAAGGGAATGATCGAGATAGGCTTCTCAGTAGACTGGCGCAGAGAGTTCACCACCATAGACCCGCTCTACAGCCGGTTCATCCAGTGGCACTTCCGATGGCTAAATCAGCACGGATACATAACCAGAGGCACCCACCCCGTCGCCTGGTGTCCCAACGACAAAAACCCGGTCGGAGTGGTAGACACACAGGGAGACGTCGAACCTGAGATCGGCAGCTCCGATGTCATCAAGTTTGAAGCAGCCGGGACACTCTACCCTACAGCAACCTTGCGACCCGAGACAATTTTCGGCGTTACGAACCTCTGGGTCAATCCTGAGGCGGAATACGTTGAGGCACTGGTCGACGGAGAAAGATGGGTTATCAGCAAAGACGCCGTCGAGATTCTCGCACACCAGAACCACACTATCAAAGTCGAAAAAGAAGTCCCCGGCGAGGATCTCTTATGGAAAACCGTTGTGAACCCGGTCACCTATGCGAGTATCCCGATTCTCCCGGCCCACTTCGTTGAGCCAGACAACGGAACTGGCTTGGTCATGTCCGTGCCGGGTCACGCCCCGTACGACTACCAGGCTCTGCTCGATCTGAAGTCTGGGTCCATCGGCTCGGGTCAACCTGATGAAATGATCAAGAAGATCGAACCCATTTCCATCATCGAGCTCGAAGGGTTCTCGGACTTTCCAGCCGAGGACATGGTGAAACAGTTCGCCGTTCATGAACAGAGCGACACCCGTCTTTCTGACGCAACCAAGGAGCTGTACTCGAAAGAATTCCATAACGGCGTCATGAAAGAAAATGCAGGCTCATACTCCGGCATGCCGGTCGAAAAGGCCCGGGATGCAATAGTAAAGGGTCTGACGGAATCTGGGAGGATGGCGAGCATGTACGAGGTGCTCAATCGGCCTATCGTGTGCCGATGTGGAGCGAAGGTAGTCGTTCACGTTGTCGACAACCAGTGGTTCATCAACTATGGAGATCCAGACTGGAAGACCAAGGCCCATCGTTGCTTGGATGAGATGGTGATTCTGCCCGAGGAACGGCGTAACGAGTTCAACTACACCGTTGACTGGCTCAGAGAGAGAGCCTGCGCTCGAAAGGTAGGTCTCGGCACAAGACTTCCCTGGGACCCGGAATGGACGATTGAAGCGTTATCGGACTCGGTCGTCTACATGGTCTACTACATCCTTGCAAAATATCTCGTCAAGGAATGGACAGCATTCAAGAAATTCGAGAAGGACCCTGACAAGCTACCAGACTCCTTCTTCAACTACCTCTACCTAGGCGAAGGATCGCTAGAGTCCGTGTCCCGCGAGACGGGCATCTCCAAGAGAATCTTGGACGCTGCACGGAAGGAATTCACCTACTTCTACCCGGTGGACATGAGACACTCGGGCAAAGATCTAGTCTCGAACCATCTCGCCTTCTACATATTCCAGCACACGGCCCTCTTTCAACATCAACTCTGGCCTAAGGGTATCGTTGCGAACGGCTTCGTCCTGATGGAGGGGAACAAGATGTCAAAGTCGCTGGAGAATATCATTCCACTCCGCCAAGCGGTGTCGAAGTTCGGGGCTGACCCCTTACGAATTGGCACACTGGCGACTGCAGAACTCAACCAGGATACTGACTTCAGCGAACAGCTTGCAACCACGATCCAGGACAGACTGGTCAATCTGATCTCGCAGTCTCGAAGGCTTGGCCGTAAGACGACCAGAAAAGTATCCTACTCGACACTGGATCGCTGGATGCTCAGTCGACTGAATTCAGCCGTACAGTCAGCGACCGCTGCCATGGAACGGCTGAGAGTGAGAGAGGTCGTGAACCTAGTAATGTACCATCTCGAGAATGATGTTGCCTGGTACCAGCGCAGACTGGGACCCAGGAAGAGGAAGGTGGACGCTCGAAACCAAGTCCTCAGACAGGTTTACGATCTGAGGGCGAGGCTACTAGCCCCGCTGGCTCCCCATGTAGCCGAAGAGATGTGGGCCGCCCTGGGTAACCGAGGGCTCGTTGTCAAGGCCGAATGGCCCAAGCCCAACGAACGACTGAACGACAAGTCAGCGGAAGCCGCCGAGACGATAGTACAACAGACTCTCGAGGACACCGCAGAGATTCTCAAAGCAACGGGTATCAAGCCAAAAGTGATCACATACTACACGCCCGCGGTTTGGAAATGGAAGGTCTACCAGAGGGCGTTGACCGCTGCCCAGACCGGCAGGAAGGATCGAGGCGACTTCATCAAGGAGGTCATGTCAGACCAAGAGATCAGAGAGCTTGGAAAGCCGGCCGCAGACTATGCTGCCAAGGCAATCCAGCAGACCACTCAGATGAAAGAAGAGCTGCTAAGGTCGAGAGTGGGGGTGGAGTTGAAGGAGAAGCCGATACTGCAAGAAGCGTCAGACTTTTTCAAGCGCGAATTCTCATCGGAGATTCGCGTATGGCAAGAAGGCGACAAGGGGATCATCGATCCTAACGGAAAAGCGAGATTTGCCGAGCCGCATCGCCCAGCTATCCTCGTCGAATAAGTGGACCGAGATTTGGATCAAGAAGAACGGCGGCCTTACTGCCATAATGTTCACCGATATCGTCGGATTTACAGATATCACTGCCTCCGAAAAGGGTTTTTTATCGGCGGGCCATGTCAAACTCGGCGTTGAGTAGCGAGGATAGAAGACTAGCTGCCATAGTCTTCACCGACATGGTCGGGTATACGGCGCTGATTCAGACCGATGAGGCTCGTGGGCTCAGACTTCTCGAGAAGCAGCGCGAGCTGGTAAGGAATTTGATTTCCAAGTATGGTGGGCGCGAGGTGAAGACTGTAGGTGATTCATTCCTCATAGAATTCACCAGCGCCCTCAGGGCAACAGAGTTTTCGATACAATTACAGAGGTCGCTCAACGAGTACAACAAGGCTGCGACCGAAGCCGAGAAACTGAAGATCAGAATTGGGATACACGTTGGAGACCTAGTTCACAAGGAGGGTGATGTTTACGGTGATGCCGTGAACGTAGCGTCGCGCATAGAACCTCTGGCGAAGGGTGGTGGAATCTGTGTTACTGGTCAGGTGTTCGCAGAAGTGAGAAACAAGATTCCTTTCCGAGTTATCAAAATGGAAGACCGGGAGCTGAAGAACGTTCTGTTCCCGGTCGACGTCTATACGGTCGAGTTACCATGGGAAGAACCGGTAGCATCTTCCTCCGAAAAGAGCGTTCTTTCATCTGAGAGAATAGCGGTTCTCCCATTTCTGAATATTGGTCCTGATCCAAACGATGAATATTTGGCCGACGGTCTGACAGAGGAGCTGATCCTGAAGCTCTCGCTGGTGAAGGGACTTGAGGTGATATCAAGAACCTCCGTGATGACCTACAAGAAGAAAGAGAAGAAGATCTCAGAGATAGGAAGCGAGCTAAAGGCCGGGACACTTCTGGAAGGAAGTGTGAGGAGTTGCGGCAAGAAGATTCGTGTTACGGCGCAGCTGATCAACGCAAGAACGGAATCTCATCTTTGGGCTTCAAACTACGACAGAGACATGGATGATATCTTTACTCTTCAAAGCGAAATCGCTTCAAGAGTGGTGGAGTCGGTTCCGGCGAACATCGTGTTGTCAAAGACTGCTTTGAAGCGCGAAAAGGAAACCGATGACCTGGGCGCGTATATTTCGTACCTCGAAGGCAAACACTTGCTCCATACGAAGACGGAAGAATCGATGAAGAGAGCCTTCAACTTGTTCGAAGGGGCTGTCCAGACCGATCCTCGGTTCGCGAGGGCGTTCGTCGGGATGGCTGAGTGCGCTCTCTGGTTGGGAGAGCGTGGCGCAGAGCCCTACGCCCAGTCGGTCGAGCGGGCAAAAACATTTCTGGAAAAAGCGCTCGCGGTCAATAGCAGCCTCGGAGAAGCGCACGCTACGCTCTCGCTGATTAAGCTTTCAGAAGACAATATTGCCGACGCGGAAACTGAAGCGAGCAAAGCGGTCGAGCTGAATCCAAACCTCGCAGTCGCCTACTGGGTGTTAGGGGAGGTGAAAGCAACGCAAGGATATCCAGAAGATTCCGTCAAATCGGCAGAAGCGGCTTACACTCTTGATCCCCTAGAGCCGAACATTATAACCAGTCTGGGGAGAATGTACTTCTATTCCAATCGAGATTCTGAGGCCGTTGATTTCTGGAAGACGACGAGCCAACTCTATCCAAGTCGTATCCTTCCTATAGTGGCAGAGTTCTACCTTGGCAAGAATGATTATGGACAAGCAGCGGATGCGCTTGCAAAACTGGAAAGTGTCTCTCCAGGTAGCCGTTGGCTGATCACGTGGAGGGGCTGCCTGGCCGCCCTAACGGGAAGGCGCGAAGATTCTATGAGGATGATAGAGAAGCTGGAGGAGATTTCGAAGGAGGGTAGCGTTACAGCCACCTTGGTTGGTTTCATTTACGCCGCGCTCGGTGATCGCGATCGCTTCTTTGAGCGAATGGAACAGGCAATGGAAATGCACGCGCTTCCCGTAGTCCCATTAAGGTACTCTCCAATATTCGCAAAGGTGAGGGAGGATCCGCGCTTCCACGAACTGTTCGGAAGGCTCGGATTAAGCGCAGTCGCTCAGAACTGAACGGACAAGAGTTGACCGTGTCCTCCATTTCTACTAGAGGACTCTCACCGCGATCTTGCAAGCTGGGCAGTACTGATACATGGAAAACGTCTGCACAGGTTCTCCCTCAGGGGCGACGATCTGAACCACTATCGCCTGCATTTCCTGCATGCAGGGTGAATGATGGGAATCCTCCATCGCCGAGACATCAACGGTCGCACCTTCCGGCTTGGTCTTCTCAAGCTCGCCGACCAACTTGTCCAACTCATTGACCGAGAACTCTTCAAAGGGTGCGTGTGCTGGACCCTTTCTATCAGGCGAAGGCGGACGTCGTTCTGTCTTGCCCTTTCGAGCTGCTTTCGGCAATATTCAGCATCGATGGCTCGTAGGCGAGCCTGCTTAAATGTTGAGTAACTAATCAGCTATGGCAGTCATTTCTTCGACGCAATTGAGGCAGGGCTAAAGGCAGTATCGCGGCCTACCTATNNCGCGCTTCTCTATCCATTCGTGTCCGCAGTGCTTACACTTGTACGCGTACTGGAACTGTTCCATGTCGACCATCACGGGTCCCCCCTCCTCGACCACAAAGACTGCTGGCGCCGCACCCTGGGGGAGTCCTCCTGCGTACGGGTTTGCGAGACTCTTTGCTGCAACCGATGTTCTGTCTATCTCGACGAGCTTCTTGTCTACGAGTTTGATGTGGAACCTTCGCCCGCAACCGGGACAGTGCCTAAAGAGCTCCATACGAGGCGGGTACGGTTGTTCCTTGGATGTTCTTTAGATTATCTGAAACCGTCCACGTCCAATGGGAGGAACTCTGGATCCCGCAATTGGTATAGAGACTCTTCAGTAGTGTCGCTTGAACTTTCGAATAGTATGCTGCTTCTTTATTGCGAACCATTCGCCGCCACAGCTGTTCGGACAGGTCGAGTCTCCGAGCCGGACCGTCTCGCCTTCGACTAGGTCTGGACTGCCGCGTTTCTGTTCGAAGCTTNNTTTCTTCCCAATCTCGCATCAAGGACCGTCTGCACGGTCGCTGAGGGTAATTAAACCAGAAAGAGCAGCAAACATAAACCGTGAATGACACAAGCTACCGGAACGGGACCTGACCCCTCAATTGATCGAAGAGGCTCTGTGCCGGTCACTCGAAACCGTCTACAATGGACGAATCGAGAACGTGTTGGCAGCGCTTCGAGGGATGGGGCCACGATACTATTTCCGACTGAACGGGTTCGGACGAACAAGAGACGTAATTGTCAAGGGCATGCGTTCTAGCGGTCTTGACGTTGGGCTTCACACTACCATCCATGATGCAGCATATCTTCCAGTGACGGAGACACCGCTCCCCCCAGAGGGAATATCTGTCCAGGCCGACCGATTTGCGGCAGAGGCCGTGATGCACGGCGCTCACTTGTACGCGCCAGGAGTCAAGAACTGCAAAGGCCTCCGGACTGGAATGAAAGCGACTGTAGAAGACCGAAACGGAACACCGGTCGGGTCCGGCGTGGCTCGACAGGGCGAGACCTCAATCCTAACTTATCATCGAGGCATCGCGGTTGAGACTCTCAACAGCAGATATCGTCTTCCGCCTCTCAGAGAGACCCTTTGGTACAATGAAGGGCTAATCCACCTACAATCGTTGCCCTCGATGGTCACATGTCACCTGTTAGATCCTAAGCCCGGCGAGGTGGTTCTCGACCTCAACTGTTCGCCCGCGGGCAAGATGTCGTATCTCTGTCAGCTGGCCGATGGGAAAGCCAACGTGATCGGGTTTGATAGGAACGAGCGGAAGATCGAGAAGGCGCGTGAGCATCTTGAAAGGTTGCACTGCAAGAATTATCAGCTCATCGCTCACGATTCAAGATACGCGCATCTGGACTACACTCTTAGAGCTGACAAGGTGCTCGTTGATCCACCCTGCTCCGGGCTCGGGGTGATGCCGAAGCTTTCGATCGAGGCCACGATGGAAGAGGTTGGAAATCTGGCCGCTTACCAGAGGCAGTTTCTGAGATCAGCAGCTTCCATAGTAAAGAAAGGAGGAACCATTGTCTACAGTGTATGCACGATCACCAGGCAGGAATGTGAGGACATGGTCAAGTTCGCAGAGGACGAGCTTGGTCTGGTCGAGGTTCCTGCTGATCCTGTGATAAGTGCCGTCGCCGGTTCGAGCGGGCAGGGTCAAAGATTCGATCCTGAACTGGATGGTGCTGGATACTTTATCGCAAAATTCGCGAGACCCTAGCCGCTATAGAATTTCAAGTTCAAGGGCTTGCGTCTTTCGGCTAGATGGTTTCCGTTTTCAGGTAGGACGATTTTACCTGCATGATTCCCTTGTGTCGTTTCAATTCTCCCTCCAAGCTTGCGATATCTTGAGCCTTGCCGCGAACCAGCAGAGCGCTGAGACAGTTGGCTGCGTCGATGTGGGCGTGAAGCGATGAGATGATTGACTGTCTGTGCTGATGAGACGTTTCCGTTATGGCCTCGTCGGTTCCTCGAGTCTCATGATCGTAGACCATGACGATAGACCCGATAATGCTTCCTCCCTTGCGGCTTANNTCGCCGCCTGGAGCGCTTTTGATCTGTCCCTGTAGCCGCTCTGGCGGGAGACTCTGTCGAAAGTCTCTAGGAGCTCTGACGGCAATGACATGCTTATTCGCGTCGTTCGAGTCCCGCTCAATGCCAGTCATCACGCGATGAAGTATTACTCAATGTTTCTAACAATGAGAAAAGTATTACTGGAGTGAGATTTTATATTATTGCCGGTAGGGGCCATTTTGAGACATCCTGCGAGTGTCTTTGTTCGAATTTAGAGAGGGATTTTGAAGTGCAGGAAGCTATAGCTGATACGTCGAGGTTCGGCCTGTCGTACACCGAGAAGATCAGAATTCTTCTGATATATATCGCCCTTGGCGTCGCAACTCTGATCGGCTTCACCGCATCAATAATCGTGGGCCAAATGTCCGTCCTCCTGGCAGGTCTGGGAATCCTAACCTACACTTTCGGGCTGCGTCATGGAGTTGACGCGGACCATATCGCCGCGATAGACAACACCACCCGGAAGCTACTCCAGGAAGGAAAACGTCCCATTACGGTGGGCTTGTGGTTCTCCTTGGGCCACTCCACCATCGTCATCGGCCTAATCGTTTCGATCATACTTGCAACAAAGTCGGTGGTAGGCCAGATTCCGGCCCTTCAAAGCAATGGTGCGATACTAGGAACAACAATCTCGGGGGTCTTCTTGTTCTTGATAGGCTTCGTCAACGCGTTGATCGTGCTGGGAATCTATCGAATATTCAAGACTCTCAAGCAGGGGAAGGTGAACGAGTCGGAACTGGAGAACCTGCTGGAGAACAGGGGCTTTCTAAACCGCTACTTCAAAGGCCTCTTCAGGATAGTGAAGAAGCCCTGGCAGATCTACCCGATCGGAGTCCTGTTTGGGCTCGGCTTCGATACTGCTAGCGAGGTTGCTCTGATAGCGATCAGCGTTGGGATCGGAGTCTCATCCGCGGTCCCGCTCTGGATGATACTGGTTCTTCCTTTCATGTTCACCTGTGGAATGGTCCTCGTCGATACTACCGATGGCGTAACGATGCGGACAGCATATGGCTGGGCTTTCCTGAAACCGATTCGGAAGATCTACTACAATCTAACGGTGACTGTCATCTCCGTCGCGGTCGCGTTTGCGATAGGCGGGGTCGAACTCCTCCAAGTCTTCTCCAGCGAGCTAAGATTGAACGGGCCCTTCTGGGGCTGGCTCGGCGGGCTCGACTTCGAAACAATGGGCTTTGGAATAATAGGCATCTTCCTCGTGTCCTGGCTTGTCTCCATGGCCTACTGGAAAGTCCGACGATACGATGAACTGTACGGCTGACATCCCTGGCCGGACCCGGTTCTTATTATCAGTCAGCATTGGCCGGCTCCTCCGGTTCAAGAATAGGTTGACAAGGCGCTAGCTGATGTCAGGCGCGATGGCCTTTCCCGCTTCGAATCTCAACAGTTTCCAGACCAGACTTGCTAGAGCCAAGGAGGCAGTTGTAAGGTCTGGTCTCAAAGAGGCTCTGGTCATTCACCACGACGAGGCCGATGGAGTCTGCTCGGGCACCTTGACAAGGGTTGCACTGCAGAAGATGGGATTGCAGACTCGTCTCATCTGTCTCGACAAGCTGTATCCAGAAGTTGTCAAGGACATCGAATCGGGACCCAGGCGAGTAGTGGCCTACTCCGACATAGGCTCGGGGCATATGGAATGGCTGAGCAAATGGAACAAGACGGACAACCTGATCCTGACACTGGACCATCACGACACGGCAGACCTCAAAGACCCGTTGGTCCACAATCTGAATCCCGAACTCGACGGATTCTCCGGTGAAAGGGACGCGTGCTCTTCGACCGTGGCGTATCTATTCGCCAAGACGGTCGAAGCCTCGTCGNNCGAGATACCGGGCCAAGCAGAGGGGCTCAATCTGATCCCGCTCAACGACGGAGAAGCCGCTGGAAATGTACACCCGGCCGGGAAGGGTGTCAAACTTGACTTGGGTCCGGCATCAGTCTCGCCTAGCCGTGCTTCGACAATTCTGAATGTCCTCGGTTCAGTAGGCTACTATAGGCACGGACCCGAAACGGGGATCAACGCTTGCCTGAACGGTTTCGACAAAGACACACTCCGACAGGCTGATCAGCTCGAAGAAGAGCGGAAGCAAGCGAATCAGAGAATGCTCAGCGTCATACGCGAGAGAGGACTCTCGCAGATGAAGAACATCCAATGGTTCCACGCCAAGGACAACTACCACGGTATGAGTGGTAAGGTCGTGGGAAGCTTCTGCTCGTACCTCACCTACCAACGGGTCATCAATCCTGTGAAGTATCTGATCGGAATGATGAATGTCCCGCCTGATATTCCAGGATGGGGTAGACTACTCTCGCCGCTTGTCAAGGTCTCGGGACGCGCGCCCTCTATACTTGCGAAGCTGATCGAGAGTGGCAAACGACCTCCGCTGTCGAGGATACTGCCCGATTCTTGCGCAAAAGCTGGAGGATTCGGCGATGGTCATTCGGTGGCTGCGTCCGGAGTGTTTGCGGTAGGCGGGGAGAAGCTTTTCCTCGACACAATTGATGCTCTCGCCTGAGAGCCCGATCCGGACAGTACGGAAGATTCCGGGATGTGGTTGAAGACTCCGTTCTACCTGGCTGGGGGCACGTGTTCCGAATACGTGTCCCGGCTACGTTGATTCTAAATAGGTTGACAGACAACCTGTGGTTGTTGGAGGATCATGGGTTGGAGGCTGAAGCTCACATGTCTGAATGGAAGGGGTTCGTTAGAAAGCACTGGACCGCTATAGCGATATTTGCAGCGGCGGCTGTTGTAGCTCTCGCTGGCGCGGTCTACGTCTTCGTCTGGTTCGCTGGAAGCGCCCAGTCGTCAGGACTGGTGCCGGCGAGCCTCGGCCTCTGGACGATGGGGAACCTCGAANNCATCGTCTACCTGATCCTGTATGAACTACTCATCATCGGGATTCCTGTCCTAGCCGCTGGAGCTGTTGCATGGTCGTGGTGGAGAAGGATTCCAAAGGAAGAATGGAGGGGCCTCCGATTCCGCAAGCGTCCGGGGAAGGGGCGTGGTGGTGGAGGAGGGGGGCTACTGTTTTTCATCGCCTTCTGCATCAAAGTCTACTTGGACGGGAACTGGAATGAACAGATCTCTCTGTTCTCTGTCAACTATGTCGTGAATTCGGTGGTTCTGATTCTCGCGTTGTTCGCGATCATATTCGGAATCCCCGCAACGATTGTTGGTGTCTGGTGGATCCGCCGCGAAATGAAGAAACCCTAGGCGCCCTACGGTACCTCGACGAACTTAGTGTGTGCAGCTACGTATCCGTGCACCTGGCAGCTTTACTGGATGTTTTGCATTATCTTGACCGAGTGAATAAGTGATCCGCAGGACCCTGTTATGGTGAATTCGATTACGTAGGGACCATGAAGTTCTGGCGCTATTAGGTTGATGTAGACGTCTCGGCTGTACGATGGCGTGGCCGTGACAAATTCTGGGTTAGGACCGCCAAAGCAATGGGGTTATCATAATCGGCCATATTTTCTTATTGCCGGGACCAAATAGGCTCTTCCAATAGAAGGCCTAGACGTGGGGTCGTTCACCAGTGTTCTACGGAAGAAGTGGATGATGGTTCTGCTGGTCATACTACTGATCGCTGTCGCCGTGGAACTATCATTATCGCCGCCATATTGTACAACTGGTCTCTCGGCAACCAGAGCTTTCCGCGCTTCTCCTTCAACCCCCCGGTTAAAGTAAACTGCCCGGCCCTGACCTCACATTCGGTTTCCCAGAACAGTCAAAATCGTACGGTGCTCTTTGACTGCAGCAGCTCGACCCAGAAGATGGCAGCGTTCACGGTCTTTGCACCTCTAACTCCCAACTACACGCATGAGAGTGGCAAGCCAGACTTGGCGTAGCCGGTCTTCACACTCCCTCCCGGCTACCTGGGTCTCTACATAACCAACGACTTCGACACCGGGTTCAGCTGTGTCGGACCAATACAGCTGACAAGTAAACAATCTCTTATCATTGGACAATACACCGACCAATACGACTACTGCGCCGAGATAAGCANNTCCGCATCGACTGGGTCCAAGGCTCAAGTCAGCAACCAGCTGGGCCCTTAACCCCCCGGCTCAACCTCGAAGCATCTCCTACCAACATTACAATCTCCGCGGGAGAAAGTGCGATCTCCAGCATCGAGATCACAAGCCGCTGGTTTAAGGGACCGCTCTACCTCTCGACGGAAATCTATCCATCACTATTCATCCCAAGCCTTCCAGTAGCCAGTCTTGACACGACAACCGGGTCCATAGATGTCAACGGATCGGTTCACGTCACCCTGACGATCATCTCCAACACCAATACAACGAGAGGAGGCTACGCANNAGCCCCCCGGCCTACTACGAGTCGATCGTCAATGTCAAGATAGGCTAACCAATAGTCCCGGAACTGGTACTAGTACAGCGGGACCTGGTACCGGCCTGACACTTTCCCGTTCGGTCGATGGTACCATCATATCGTTACCAAAACCGGTACCGGACATAGAACCCGGAAATCAAAATTTTCTCGTGACGAGAAAGTGCGGAATCTATTATTCGTTCTGTACGGACAGCCTCAAGGCCAGTTCAGAAGCCATATCTAGAAACGGCGCTTGACTCTCGTGTCTCGAAAAATAGTTGTCGAGTAGTCGTTAACTGAACGAGTACCCCCTGGGGTATCAGATTCTCGCGAGACGCCGCGTAAGCCATCGGCTAGGCCCGTACAGACTCGTCCAAAAAACACCCACTATCTTCAGATGATTTCCCAGCACATTTCTTGAACCTGAGGCAAAACTCTCGAGTTCAGGCCGGCTTATCTCAAACCCTCTCCACCGACGCTAAACGGCTGTAGGTTGTGGAGGCCGTCTTGGACGGCAAAAGATCGGGAAGAGCACTAGTCCTAATCCTTCTCCCAGTGCTCCTGCTACCGCTATTCTCAGGACAACCCGTCTGGGCCCAGTCATCCATCCTAGTCACTAGAACCTGGGGCGGCACCAACCAGGCAACCGCCCAAGCAGTAGCCGTAGATGCCTACGACGACACCTACACCGCCGGCAACACAAATGGAACGGTTACGCTTCTCAAGTATGCACCAGCAGGATATCTCCTCTGGCAACGAGCCTGGGCATACGGCAAAGCAAACAGTGTCGCCGTAGATCCATACGGCAACATCTACGTAAC
>DAFH01000026.1:2547-11716 GCA_002495485.1 Candidatus Bathyarchaeota archaeon UBA185 | reverse complement strand
AAATCCCGCCCGGTCCACCACACCAAAAAGATTTCCGCCAGTTTCCGAAGACCAAGCGCGCGGGACGAGAAAAGGAAAGCCCTCTGGATGGGTGGGTATAGCCGTAGCACGTATTGTGCATGCAGAGGCATGAGCGTTGATTGTTTGAGCAAAAGGCGTTCCCAAAAGGTCGGAGTCGCGCACTTCCTGAGATCGCCGGGTGTAGAAGAGAATTTCCCGGAAAAAGGACGGAAGTGCTCTAGGATGTGAGCGATAGCATNNTTTGAGGAGGGAACACGTTTCTGGACACGAGAGAAGGAGCGAGAGACGGGTGTTGTTTCCTAAGCCTCGAATCGTTATATTGGCAGCGGAAGACCGCTCCGTTAGTCTTGTCCGGCCATATGATTGCCATAGAGGGAATCGATCAATCCGGCAAGAGAACACAGGCTCGGATTCTCGCCGACCATCTTAAACGGATTGGCACCAAGCCCGGAATCATTAGCTTTCCAATCTATGATTCCCCCTCCGGCCGGCAGATACGCCATTATCTACGGGGCAAACGAGACTACTCTCCACAAGCCTTGCACATGCTCTACTCCCTGAACAGGTGGGAGAACCAGACAGTGCTTGGCAATCTCCTTGAAAAGGCCGACTTTGTGATCGCCGATCGCTATACGCCCTCTAATCTCGCCTATGGCGTTGCTAGAGGTCTCGAGCTGGATTGGCTCCTTGGACTTGACAAAGGTCTCCCAGCATCGGACCTCGTCATAGTTCTGGATGTGCCAACGCATTCCTCGTTCGCACGAAAGGCCAAGAACCGAGATGTTCACGAAAGGGACGAACGATTTCTGACCAGTGTCAGGCGATCTTATTCAGCGTTGGCTGGTAAGCTGGGCTGGAAGAAAGTACCGGCTGCAGGTCAAGTTCAAGAAGTCCACGCGGTGATTTGGAACCTTGTTCGCCGACGTTTCAATCTTGTGCACCGGGTGCGCCGCTAAGTTGAGCTGACCTCGTCCAGGTCGATTGGAGGAAAATGTGCTCGGGCCAGTTCGACATTCAATCGTTCAACGACCATCTTCACAAGGTCGGGTGGCTCTATTCTTCGAAGCCCTTTCAGATGATGAACTAGCACTTCGACTCTGCCAGGCTTGAAGACGAGGCGGAGGGCGTACTGGTCGTCGTGGACCTTGTGGATTCGACCATCGTCTATCCTGTAGTGAAGATGAAGCGCCAAGTCGAGAGAGTCAAAGGGTTGACGGTTTTCTATCCGGCAGAGAACGCGCTCCGCTTCCTTTGCGTCGAGAATATCGAACCCTTCGCCGTTGCCAATCCCGACTCTGAAATGCACGCTTCCGCTTGAGTAGCCGTTCCTATCGGCTATGGTGATCTCCCTCGGAATGGACGTAGTAGGTAGGGAGGCGAGGGCTGACACGAGGGCCTTCTGAAATATTTTAGGGCTGGTATCAAAAGCCAAGGAAGCTCGCGCATGAAGAGTCGCAGGAAATGCGTAGAGATTGCCCAGCCACTCATCCTCCTCGGCCAATCCTTTCATCTTGCACCTGCCAGCGATGTAGGTGTTAGGGTAGAGCACAAAATATAGTCTTTGCATGAGAGGCTCGATGATCGTTGGAAGCTTGATATCCTGTCATCCTTCCTCGAAGGGTAGAGATGCATCGAAAGAACGCCGCCCAGCTCTGGCGGAAGTGCACATCATGTCAGAGGGAGCTGTTCTCGGAGGATCACTTCTGCATTACATGTGGCCAGTGCCTTGACTGTTGCCAAGGCATCCACGCCAAACACGCTCCGAAAAGCGCAACTCATTAAGAAACTTGAAGACTAGTGAGTATGGAAATCTTTTAATTGCAAGGACCCGAAATCGAAGCTGGGCTAGGATGCGTTTAGGACCAAGAGGCCCTCAAGAGAGTTTGGTGGCGACGCTTGCAAAAGGCAAAACGGAAAGAAGAGTACGAAGCAAGAATCAAGCAAGCACTCGGCGTCCTGAACGAAGTCTCGAACGATAACACGACTCCTCGGAACATTCGTCGGTCAGCCAAGGATGCCATGGACGCTCTTCAGGCAATGTCCAATACCATCGGGGTCCGTGCATCAAACGCGATTTCGATACTGGACGAGATAGGTCAAGACCCCAACATGCCTCCCTACACCCGAGTAAAACTCTGGAACGTCGCGAGCATCCTCGAAGCCGTAAAAGACTGAGCTGGGGAACAGTCCTCGTAGGACAACTATTTATCGCTAATAGCCCCGATATAGATATGAAGCCATTGTCTTGAATGCCAAACGGCTTCTCCCGTTCGTTATCGTCCTCATAGTCCTAGCATTCGCGCTTGGCTCCCTTCCACGCGGCACTGGCGGAGGGAGTCTGCTCTTCCAGTCTACATGGCTACTCTACCTGATCTATCTCGGACCCGTTGTTATCCTCGGAGCGACGGTTGCTCTAGTCGTATTCATCGGTTTGAACTGGAGAGACATTGCGGGTGGCATAGGACACCAGATGGCTCAGCGGAGCAGGATGCGCAAGAAGAGTTCGCGTTTCAACTTCATCATCTCAATGCTCATCTGGGGGGTAGCTGTCGGGCTGCTGTTAGAAACCCCTGGCACGATTTTTAATCCGACAAATGCAACGACAACAACTAATTCGACCACTATCGGGAAGATTGTCGGAGCGAGTGCGACTCCTCCGAATCCATTTCTGACGGGGGGCTTCGTGCCGGCGATCTCTAACCTTGTTCAGAACTATTGGTTCGGTATTGCCTTCCTCGGACTTCTGATTGTTGGCGGTGTCATTCTGGTCCAGAGTGTAAGAGTCTCCATGAAAGAAACTAGCGAGTTGAACGGTCAGGATCTTGAGGTTCGTCGAANNCGCTCAGGATCTTGAGGTTCGTCGAATTCGGGGATTAAAGGCGGCAAGTGATGCCATTAAGCTAATGGACCGCAATGCGGACGACCCGAGAAGCAAGATCCTCGCATGCTATGAGCAGATGATAGCCTCAGTGAGCGACCTAGGCGCTCCAGTTTCGCTGGATCAGACGGCAAGAGAGCTAGTTGCGGCAATACGATTGATCTTTGCGCTCAAAGGAACGGCCGCGGGTGAATTGACCCAACTGTTCGAGGAGGCAAGATACAGCCTACACGAGATAAACGATCAAGACGCCAACGAAGCTCGAAAATGTCTTGAGTCAATTGGTGAAGAACTCGAAATTCACTTAGGCAGCTAGATGAAGACTGCGAAATTGCTCCTCTGGTCCGTCGTTGCATACGCGATAGTCCTGGTTCTAGTTAGAGGAATCTTTCCTTCCAGTTCCTCACCAACGATCTCTTTGGCAGGGATTCCTCTAATCGTAATAGCCGTGATTATTGCGCGCAACCTTTCTGGAAGATCGACCAAACCAAGCACCATTCAGACCATAACCGCGCCCCGTGGTCCAATGGAAGACCCTCTAAGATTCCTGAGCGGACAGATCAGGGTCGCCGCAAGCTCAAGTGATTCGTACTTTGACGACCTGGTTCGCGCCCGGCTCAGGGAACTATTGATCACTAAAGTAGCCCTCGAAACTGGCGAACAGAAAGAAGCGATAAGACAAGCCCTCTCCAATCCCAAGGATGGCAGGAGATTGTTACGGAACGAGGCGCTTTACTCGGCTCTATATGGGCACGCGCCCAGGCTCGGCTCGGACAGGACACAACTGATCAGCGATGCCGTTGACATGATTGGAGCATGGAAGAGCTGAAGATAGAAGAAGCGAGCCAGACCTGCAGGAATATAGTCAACCAAGTCAAGACAGTGATCGTTGGCAAGGATCCAGTCCTTGAAAAGGTGATGATGGCGGTTCTCACGAACTCGCACATTCTCTTCGAGGACTATCCAGGACTAGCCAAGACGCTTCTTGCCAAAAGCTTCGCAATGAGTATGGGCTGTGACTTTTCACGGGTTCAGTTCACACCCGATCTACTGCCAGCTGACATTACAGGCACATATGTATACAATGTCAAGTCAGGAGACTTTGAACTTCGCAAAGGACCCGTTTTCACCAACGTGCTCCTAGCGGACGAGATCAATCGAGCTCCGCCAAAGACACAAGCCGCGCTCCTCGAAGCGATGCAAGAGAGACAGACTACATTGGACGGAAAAACCCATCAGCTTCAGAGTCCCTTCATAGTCATAGCCACCCAAAACCCGATTGAATACGAAGGAGTGTATCCCCTTCCAGAAGCTCAGCTGGACAGATTCCTGGTGAGACTGCAGCTCGGATATCCGAGTCGAGTCGACGAGGTGGAGATCATGCATCGACGAATGGTGAGAGGCCAAGAAGACGTAGTCCTCAATGCGGTCGCGAATGAACGGACGATTTTGGATTTGCAAGGGACTATTGAAGGAATTCACGTCGACGATGATGTCCTAGGATACATTGCCGATATAGTCCAGGCCACCAGATCCCAGCGCCAAATTGAGATCGGAGCCAGCCCCANNGACTACGTGATTCCCGATGACGTGAAAGAAGTCGTGGAGGTAGCCCTTGTGCATCGATTGATCATGAAAGCGGAGTCGTGGGTGAAAGGAGCAAGTCCAGCGCAGGTTCTGAACGAGATTCTCAAAACGATCCCCGTGCCAAGGGCAAGGTTGTAAGCGGCGCCTTGTTCACAGCAAAAGCCACAGCCTACTTCTCGACCGCTGTTGCCTTACTTACTGCGGCGCTCTTGCTGGGAGATTTTCGCCTAGCAATATTCGTCCTCGGACTTGCATCCATCTTCTTTCTATCAAACATCTGGGGCTTGCCGGAACGGGTCGACCTTGAACTCGAAAGAAAGATTGTGCCGAACGAAACCTTTGGTGGCGAGAACGTCAGAATAGAATCACGCGTTAGAAACCGAACGAGTTCGAGGCTTGTCAACGTAACGGTCCGCGAGGTGCTGGATGAGAGAATCGTCCTCGAAAGGGGTTCGAGCCAGATGCAATTCTCGATTGGACCCCACAGGGAATCGCGAATTGCTTTCGAGTTTGCTTCGCCGTCTCGGTCTCGCTATCAGATAGGCCCGCTGATTGCTCAGACCAGAGATCCTCTTGGGCTCTATCTCACTGAGACACGACTTGAACCAGAAACCTTGCAGGTGATGCCCAGACCAGAACGGCTAGTTGGAGTTCAACTCCGACCCAGACATGTTGGCCCTTGGCCAGGGTTAGTTCCTTCTCGGATTTTGGGAAGCGGTACGGAGTTCTACAGCATGCGCGATTACGTCTATGGTGACGACCCCAAACGGATCAACTGGAAGGCCTCAGCCCGCTACAACTCTCTGATAGTCAATGAGACTGAAGCGGAGCGGGTCACTGATGTCATGATGGTCCTCGACACGGATGTCACTCTCTTCGCCTCTGAAGAGAACGAGATCTTTGAGCGCGAAGTCCATGCTACCGCGTCCATTGCGAACCTCCTTTTGAAGCAGGGCAACCGTGTGGGGCTGGTCCTTCAGGGAGGAGAAAGAGGAGCTGTGCCTGCAGGGTTCGGAAAGAGACACGAGAGAAGAATTCTCCATCTGTTGGCAGCTGCCCAACCGGGAAGGGCCACGGTCTCTACCAGCTACGTCATGATCCTTCTAGCCCGTCACATGCTTCCATCGCGGGCTCAGATTGTTGTGATATCGCCTCTGCTCGACCCCGATGTCAAGGAAGGAATCAGGCAGCTCACTATCGCAGGCTACAGCATGCTGGTACTGTCTCCTACCCCAAGTGCTCCGCAGGCCTTCAAAGATCGTACTGAGGAAACCGCGTTCAAACTCATCATGTTAGAGAGAGCGATTAGCCTACTCGCACTCGAGAAATCCGCGACGGTCATCGACTGGCCGGGACCGATCCCTCTCTCGGCTGTGATCACGCAGGTGAGACGAGTACGTCCAATACTAGCCGCATAGACTTGCTTCCAAGCATCATCGTACCCCTCTTGAAAGTCAACCACGTCTTTCTCGTTCCGTTGATAATTCTCGGTCTCCCTTCCGTCGTGCTCTTCCAGCAAGGTCTACTGATCATCCCCATTCTCGTAGTGGTAGGTCTTGCTGGAATGCTAACGAGAAACTCTGTTGCAGCATCGATGACCTCGGTCAGCCTGCTTGGATTGATAGTGTGGGGCAGAATAGCTAGCGATCTCTGGGGGCTAACGGGGATCGACACCGCGTTATTGCTTCTTGAGTTTATGCTCGTGATTCTACTAATGGAAGCCTCCAGCGCGGTCATATCATTCGATACAATCAACAAGAGGCTCGAAGGAAAGAACGATAACGCATCGGTTGAGTCCCGGGCCCGCTTGACAGAATGGCTGGGAGCCCAGTTGGCTAGTCTCGGCAAGTTAATTGCTACAGCCTTTGCACTCTCGCTTGGCTTGCTGGTAATCGGCGATCTGGTCAGTGTTTCGGTTAACCAGTTTGCCTTCAGCGGTGCGCTGGTTCTGCTGGCAGTTGTCGCACTTCTCATTCTGCTTACCTATAGACGCGAGCCTGAAGATCGGAAACGCCGTAACGCCTTGTTTCAACACTCTCACACTTCTTAAGCCGCATAATCAACGCTTTGACTGCATTGTCCAACTATGAAGTTGGTAGAAGGCTAGAATACCGCGTCAGAGACTTATTTCGTAAGAGTGGTTTCTTCGTCATTAGAGCGGCCCAGTCAAAGCCGATAGACCTCGTGTGCCTCCGTCCCGGCAGGTCCGTCCTTGTCGAGTGCAAAGCTGGCAGCTCATTTCTGGGACGAGAGAGAAAGCGAGAACTGTTAGATCTTGCCCGGCAAGCGGGAGCGGTAATTGTTCTGGCCAGAAGGAAGCATCGAAAGGTAGAGTTGACAAACCTAGAGGACGGTCGCTCACTGGGGCTCGAGAATCTGTCCGAGTTATGAATTGCTCATAGTCTGCTTCAGGTTGTGGATCTTCTCCAGCATCGATAGCCAGCCGAAGACGAGGTTGCTGTAGGCGGAGAGTCTCTCGGGATCCTTCTCCAGCTTGAGCAGTTCATTGGCCTCCGTAATCTTGACGACAATAGTCTGCTCGATATTGTCTAGGAGCATGCTTGAAGAGACAGTTGTTTCAGGCCCTGTCGCTTTAGCGTAGACGACAGGCTTGTTGCATTTCGCACAGAATATCTCGCTTTTGACCTTGAAAAGGGGACTACCGCATTCGGGACAGACATCGGAGAGCATAGTAGCTCCCGACTTGAGAAGGTCTGCCATCCTTTTCACGTCTTCAGACACGGTTCAAATCCTTCTACGAGTAGCTGGACCATCTATGCTCGTCGGCTGTGTATAAATCGTACGCGACAGGCGACCCGTAAGGGCCGCTGCCGGAAAGTGGGCTGGCCGCTGACTTGCGTGTGGTCCCTACTAGAGACTCTTATTAGTGCAAATGTCGACTGTTCAGAGATTCCGGAGGGTTTTGACTGCCTGAAAAGACCGCGACTCTAAGGGTTGCTGATGCTCTTCAGCGCGATGTTGGCCGCGGCATTGCTCGGATAGATCCCAAGACAGTCCAAGAGCTCGGGCTGACGTCTGGAGATGTTGTTCAGATTTCTGGGAAGAGAAAGACGAATGCGCTGTGCTGGCCTGCGCACGAGTCAGACTATGGAAAAGGTATCGTCCGTATCGATGGGTATCTCAGAAGCAACGCAGGAGTTTCCATCGACGACAAGGTTACGATCAGGAAGATCGATGCGAAGATTGCGGAGCGGTTGGCGCTGGCTCCCACAGAGCCGCTCAGGATTGTCGGTGGAGAGGAGTATCTCAGCCAGCTATTGGAAGGNNCGTGTGCTGTCGCGGGGCGATTATGTCCCCATCAACATCATGGGAAGGACAGTGAACCTCGTTGTGACAAACACGAGCCCTGCTGCTGAAGCGGTCATCGTGACGGAAGGGACTGAGGTGAACGTGGGCGAGCAGGTCAAGGAGCCCATCCGNNATGATCGAGCTGCCCCTTCGCCACCCCGAGATCTTCGAGAAGCTCGGAGTCGAGGCTCCAAAGGGGGTTCTGCTCCACGGTCCACCGGGGACTGGGAAGACATTGCTGGCCCGAGCAGTTGCTAGCGAGACTAACGCGAACTTCCTGAGTATCGGCGGGCCGGAAATCATGAGCAAGTACTACGGCGAGAGTGAGGAGCGGTTGAGGGAGGTGTTCAAGGAGGCGCAGCAGAACGCTCCCTCGATCATATTCATCGACGAGATTGACTCGATTGCGCCGAAGAGGGAGGAGGTGACTGGTGAGGTGGAGAAGCGGGTGACCAGTCAACTTCTCTCTTTGATGGATGGTCTTCAGTCTCGCGGCAAGGTTGTGGTCATCGGCGCGACTAATCGTCCGAACGCGATTGATCCGGCGTTGCGTAGGCCGGGCCGGTTTGACCGAGAGATCGAAATCGGGGTTCCGGATCGGGATGGGCGGTTGGAGGTTCTCGAGATTCACACGCGTGGAATGCCGTTGGCGGAGGACGTTGATCTGAAGAAGCTCGCCGACGTGACGCACGGGTTTGTCGGTGCCGACCTTGAGGCGCTCGCCAAGGAGGCTGCGATACGCGCGTTGCGGAGGATCCTTCCGGAGATCAATCTTGAGCAACAAAGTATTCCGGGCGATATTCTCAACAAGATCATCGTCAAGATGGCTGATTTCTTGGACGCGCTCAAGGAGGTTGACCCGTCTGCCATGCGTGAGGTCCTAGTCGAGATTCCAGACGTGACCTGGGACCAGATTGGAGGATTGCAGGATGTCAAGGAGGAGTTGAGGGAAGCGGTTGAATGGCCGCTGAAGTATCCGGACTTGTTCGCTCAGCTGAACGCCAGTCCGCCCAAGGGATTGCTATTGTACGGTCCGCCGGGTACGGGCAAGACTTTGCTGGCCAAGGCGGTCGCGCATGAGAGCGAGTCGAACTTCATCAGTGTGAAGGGTCCGGAGCTGCTGAACAAGTTTGTCGGGGAGTCTGAGAGGGCAGTCCGGGAGGTCTTCCGAAAGGCTCGGCAGGCTTCGCCGTGCATCATCTTCTTTGACGAGATAGACTCGGTAGCGCCGGTGCGGGGGGGCAGTATTGGCGATGCTCACGTTACGGAGCGCGTTATCAGCCAGTTCTTGACGGAGATGGACGGGCTGGAGGAGCTTAGGAACGTGGTGATAATCGCTGCCACTAACAGACCGGACATTATTGACCCTGCGCT
>DAFH01000026.1:0-2462 GCA_002495485.1 Candidatus Bathyarchaeota archaeon UBA185 | reverse complement strand
GGCAAACACTGCGGTGATGCTATCCCTGCGGGAGCACATCTCGAAAGCGAAGGATCCGGAGGATGCTAAGAAGCGCGCGAAGGGTCTGAAGGTGGCGAAGAGGCACTTCGACGAGGCTTTGCAGAAGATTAAGCCCATGTCGAGTGAGGAATTGAAGATGTACGAGCGTTTCTCGCAACAGTTCTCGGAGGCTGCCCGTCCGAAGATACAGCCGAGCGCTGTGGCCTAACAGTAGCGTTATTCGGGAATAGAATGTAGCGTTCTTAGCGGGGCGTTATTCACGCGGAGAAAAAAAGGGTCGGGCTAGGGTTTTCCCCGCCCGATCGTAGCGTGAAGGAGCGGTCTGCGCGTGGGTTCTTGGACCAGTCCGGTGTGCGACAGTAGGGTCGTCGGTTGCGGCATCGGTCTTGTCGGAGCGGTCCCGGTGTTCGTCGAAGGCGCCGTGGCATTCTTGAGCCAGTCCGGGACGATGACTGTGCGAATAAGGGACTGTACGGTGACGTCTCTCAGTTTCGCCTCCATTGCGAGGCGCTGGTAGGTTTCTGGTCCGAGTGACTGCATGAACTTGGGCATGATGGATATCTATTGATGTACTTAGAGATAAAGGTTGAAAGTTGAACAGGAAAGTTCGAAGAGTGTTTTTCTCGTTCAGTGTATTTGAACGAGTCTGGAAGATAGTATTCTGGTAATTGGTTCGGGTTTTTCGAAAGGATTTCTAACAATCAGTGTCAGAGTTGAAACCACGACGTATGTCGTGTCTTGGACATGCCTCCGGAGATTGTCGGGATCGTCGCTTTCCCGGTTTGACACGAACTAGCTTGGGCTGTAGCGCAAATTAGGAGGGACGATCACATGCCCGCGGAGGACGTTTGTCGGAAGGACCGGTTTTCGGATGGAGCTGGCATGGGCCTTCGGGCTATCGGTTGCGGAGAGAGTTTTTTCTGGGCCTCAGCTAAGCGTGGGTTGACGTTGTCGGGAGTGGTCCCGTGCGGAGTCAGGTTCACTCCAGTTCGGCGAGCGGGGGTTGTTCGCGTGGACGTTTCTGTTCAGATAGCTATTTAGGTGGCTTGCGCGTAGGGACGCTTGCCGTTCAGTGTACTCGCGTACGCGGAGGTGAATTGCTTGTCAGAAGAACCAAAGAAGGCGGAGAGGGCTCCTGCCCAGGCTCGTAGGAGTGACATTCCAGCGGACACTATACTGATCGGTAAGAAGCCGATCATGGCTTATGCTACTGCTGTCATGATGCATTTCAACACGGGCGCCAAGAAGCTGACTCTAAAGGCTCGTGGAAGAGCCATCAGCACGGCTGTTGATGTGGCTGAGGTGGTGAATAACCGCTTCTTCCAGGGCAGCCTTGGAAAGCATGTGAACTTGGGCACGGAGATTGTCGGTGATGGCCAGGACGCTCGGAACGTCTCCACCATAGAAGTGATACTGGAACGGACGAAATAGAACGAATATTGGAGACGGCCCTGGGACACAATCCCCTTTTTCTTAGGGAAACTCTATCTTTGTAGCGCGTATGCTGGGGTTCCTACTCTCTGTCGTGAGAAGAAGTATGCGCGGAAATTCCGGGGGGGGCTTCCGTCTGGCTGGGCGGTTTTTGGGCGAGATCTCGTGTTTTGTCGCGTAGAATGGGCTGGTTGGTCAGTTCTGGAAACTTTGAATCTTTCGACCTCCAATCGGACAGAAACCGGGAAAGTTCAGCGGCCCTCCAGAACTGCTGATCCGGGTTCGGCTTGAACGTCTTTCCCGGTGGGAGTCTGTTTCGGACTGCTGGTTTGTGGCACGAGAAAGAAAGTGTTTTCAGAATTTTGAGAAGGCCGTTTTTCTGTCTGGAACCGTTCTGGGCGAGTTGTCCGGTTATTCGCATAAAGCGGCCTTTTGGCCGTTTTTCGCGAGAGTGTTTTATGGCAACTTCCAAGTGTGCTGAAGATGCTTTGTGGGACGCGCCTCCCAGATCGCCAATCCGGGCTTGTTCTGAACGATTTGCTAGGCTGTCAGCTTCCAAAGCGCATCCTTTGCGTCATTGGAGAAAAATATTCTTTGAAAATCTTAAGGGTACATTTCCCGTCTGAACCAGTTTCTGGGTGAGATTCGCCCTCTCGGGCGCGGAATGGACTTTTCGCCGTTGTTCCTTTCGTTGCCATTTCGGGCTCTCGTCATCGTCTGAACCTGCCCATTTCGGACAGCCCTGCCGGATTCGCGATCGAGGCTTGTTCTGAACGTTTTTCGAGAATAATCATATCACCATAATCATAAGCTTGAGTGGTGGTCTTCTCGACCCGTTCTGATTGTGCGAGAGATGTGGCCTCAAGTCTTTATGAAACAAGCCTCGCCTCGGTGGTTTCGGCGGGGGTTGCCAAGACAGGTCAAAGGCGCGAGACCCGTGACCGACGATCCGGGTTCCGGGAACGCGATGCTCAGGACCTCGTCCCGTAGGGGTTCGTGGGTTCAAATCC
>DAFH01000149.1:15303-15530 GCA_002495485.1 Candidatus Bathyarchaeota archaeon UBA185 | reverse complement strand
CGACAACATAGGCTTCAACGTCCGCGGCGTTGCAAAGAACGAGATCGGACGGGGCGAGGTAATGGGCCACACAGACAAGCCGCCCACAGTGGCGAAATCCTTCGTTGGCCAGATCATAGTGATCTACCATCCCACCGCTATCGCTGCAGGATACACACCGGTTCTACACGCTCACACCGCAACGGTCGGAGTGACCTTCGAAGAGCTCATTCGAAAGATAGACCCAC
>DAFH01000149.1:0-15296 GCA_002495485.1 Candidatus Bathyarchaeota archaeon UBA185 | reverse complement strand
GAACTTCAAGGAGATTCCGGAGCTAGGACGCTTCGCAATCCGGGACATGGGCGCAACCATCGGTGTTGGAGTAGTCCAAGAGATCAAGGAAAAGGGCGAGATACCCAAAGCCTAGATCTCGACTACTAATCCTCTTTCTCCTCTTTCCAAGCCGGAGCGCTACCGTCGGATCCGTACGATGGTTGGAGGCATCTGAGATTCTTCAGAAGTTGAGCAATGTAAGGGTCGCGATACCAAGGTTTTTAACGGGTCCAAGTCCGGCCGTAAAACTCCGCGAGATAGAAGCAACGATGAAGGTATCCTGGAATGGTCTCTAAGGCTAGAATTCGTCTGTCTAGCACAGACCCCAAGGATATCAACACGATCTGCGGCGAGATCCGTGAGATCGCGGACAAGACTGGAGTCAAGCTGAAGGGCCCGATTCCCCTGCCTACCAAGAAGCTGATGGTTCCGACACGAAAATCGCCAGCAGGCCAGGGCACGAACACCTACGACAAGTGGGAGATGAGAATTCACAAACGGCTGATCGACGTGGACCCGAACGAACGTTTCCTAAAGCGGCTGATGAGAATTCGAGCACCGGACGACGTTTTCATCGAAATAGAACTGGTCTAGAATCTAAAACTCGCCGGATCGACGCACGAACACTGCGTTGCCATAAGCTGTGCGAGGCTACTCGTTTTGCGCCGCGTTTGCCTGAGTCGTAGATTAGGACTGGTTTCTCATTCGCCTCCTCCGAGCGTTCCAGTCCAGACTCACTGTGATCGCGCTAAACGCTGAAACTCCTCCAACCAGTCCAATCGTGGCGTAGGCGCTCAGAGACGTAACTACGCTTACTCTCACGAAAGCGTTTACCGTCACGTTTTGGTTAGATGCAGACACCGCCATATAATGGGACCCCAAGGTAGAACTCCACGCTGTCGAAACTGTGAGCGTAGATGTCACGGTCTGTTCACTAGTTGAGACCTGTTCTGGCGAAACCGACCATGAAAGCATGGGGGGATTCGACGAAGTGTCCAAAGTTGTCCCCGATGCGTTGAGCGAGGGAGCCTGTCCCGTGAAGGTGGCTGATATCGGAATACTGGAAGATCTTCCTTGCGCGATCGAAAGACTTCCCGGAGAGGTCACCAACAGAGGCACAGGTATACTAGCATTCACGTACCCGATCTGTCCAAGTCCGTATGAAACGAACCAGACAAGATTATCGAGTCCGGGCGACATCCACCAAGTATAGGGGATGCATTTGTCGCAGAACTTGCCCCTTGTCGGCATCACGTACTCAGTCAGGATATGATCGAATGGGTCATATCGGCCGATCCTTCCAGCGAAGTGCTCTGAAAACCAGACTATGCCCCTCGAGTCGACGGATATCGCGTTGGGGAGCCCAGCCGCGCAGTCCTGGACGTAACTGTCAGAGCAGTATCCAATCGGTAACAATTCCCAGGACCCGGTGGACGGGTCGAAACTGCCAAACTCGTTACCGTTGTGGTCAGTGAACCAGACAGTGCCACTCCTATCCACGGCGACCTGAATTATGCCCCGAATGTCAAGGGGCGACGGGGGGCTGAAATCAGTGATAGGACAGGGGGATAGATAGCATGGGGTCAGGTGACCTATTCTTCCCGCGGCCAATTCTGCAAACCAGAGTGATCCGTCTCTCGGGTCGACGGTTATCCCCTGAAGACCGCAGCCGTCAGCACTGAATGCACAGCTATTCGTCACGTTGTAGTATGACGCCTGCCCACTCGGCTGATATTCGACGATTTGATCGCTGGCAGCGAGCGTTATCCAGAAGCGATCCTGGCGGTCGATCGTCATGTATTGTGGGCTTTTTCCCGAGAAGCTGTCGGCGACCGTAATGTTCTTGGCGATCGGGTTATAGTAGGCTAGGCTGTCGTTTTCTAGTATCCAGATTCGCCGCGTGTTGTCGGTTGTAATGTTATCATAGACTATGTCAGAGGGTACAGCGTTGCGGAGGGTTGCGACTCGTTTGGGAACTCCGTCCGTGAAATTGACTATCTGAGCAGCGGTCGAACTTGCATAGAACTGAGCGGTGACGACCCAAACGGTATTTTCGCTGGCGGGAGCTAGAATCCAGGGAGAAAGGTCACTAGAGTTTTGCTGGAATGATGGAAACATTGTGACGTAGGCGCTCGGCGTTGAAGTCGCGTCTAGTTGGTTGAGGGATGTGGCCGAGTTCGTCCGGCCAACTTCGGAGTTCGCTGAGGTTGCGACGATGACGCATAGAATGGCAGCTGTCACTAAGAATTTGGGAAGCCTCGTCGAGTCTCCACTCTAGGACACATTGAGTAAGCCATATTGCATGAATCTGTGGACTGTGCAGTATACGATGCAGTACACTCGGAAGTGGCCTGACGTTGTAGCAAGGAACTCGACCGTCGACTGTTGCCCACCGATGATCTCAGTTCCCCTGGTCGCATAGGTGTCGACCGCGAATCCATGGGATTGCGTATCATTGTTGATTATCTTGATAATCACTTGATCGCACCTGGCCACGTTCATCACAGGCCAGGCTGTACCGTTCTGCAGCCAAGATGAATAGTGTGCGCTACTTTCATTGTAGCCGTTGATGTCAGCGATGATCGTGAAGTTGCGCGTCGTTCCCGCAACTCCTGCGCACGGAGAACTAGGAATGCCAATCGCAAATGTCGTGATTCCCCCGGCTAGCGCAACCGCTGAAGCGACTGCGATTATCAGAAGCATTTTGCTTTGTATCAAGAACTCCCGCCTGACCGCTTGGACGAGACTCCGTCGAGGATTGCAGAAATTGCTCGCTAATAGGGTCTTGCTCCATATCCTGGTGGGTGTACGAAACGGTTCGAGTCCAGCATCTCGCCCGAGGGTTACGGCTCCATACTGAGACGAGCCGGAACGAACGAGTCAAGATATATCAGACGTCGGAGCGGGTCTTCATCTTTGGCGGGGGTTCCAGAGTCAGGTCAAAACGTTGACCACATGGGCGGGTCGCGTCTAGCACGCGCGCGCTACACTCAAGACCCGATCAAAGAGGCAGTGACCGTATTTCGTTGCCTCTGGGAGCGCGGGTGTGTTATCCCGTGGCGTAGGCCTTCGTGGGTTCGAATCCCACCCCCCGCACCAGCGTAGTTGATGTGGAAAGAGCGAGTTGTTCTCGATCTGTCCGACTAACAGGAAAAGTTCTGGGTCGCGGTCTGATTGCCTGAAGCGAATGTGCTTGGAGAGGGAGTGCAGTTCAGGAAAGCTGGGCTTCCAAGCATCGTTGAGTTGTACCACCTTACGGAGACGTTGTATGTGTCTGGAGCTGGCAGGTTGACTTGGTAGGAATTGCTCGCGACCCCGGCGCTGAGGTTTCCATTTGTTGCACTATTGAAAATGATCAGTACTGGAATTCCCCCGGGCTTGTTGCTCAAGGAAACGGTCCCGCTGACAGTCGTATAGTCTACAGAGACTGGGAGCGAGAAGCCAATGAAGAAGCCTATGATCAGACCGATCAGAAGGCCTCCTATGATTGCTAGAATCAAATTCCGGTGACTGTGAGGCTTGCTAGCGTCGGGCAGTCCCGTGCCTTGATAGGAGTAGCCAGGCGAGTAGCTTGGGGTCTGAGACGGCTGCGCCCCGTAGGTCTGTTGTAGATTCGTGCCACACGCAGGGCAGTACTGAGTGCCCGCTTGGATCTCTGTCCCGCAAACTGGACATTTAGGCATAAGAGCGCAAACTGATTCTGACTATTTCATCCTATTCCTAGTCCTGCTTTCCTGTCAACCCGGACCGGCATGCGACTCGACTATAGCCTCGCATACCAGAGATAGCATCCTATTCCCAAGAGTGCAAACGCCAGGGATGGAGCAACGAGGATCGCAATTGGGCCGAGTGAGGATCCCTGACCAGATAGAGATCTAAAAGCATTCATCGCCCACGTCATAGGGTTCGTCTCAACTATGGGCTGGACAATAACTGGGAAGAGGGAGGCGGGATAGAATATCGTGCTCAGAAACGAGAGGTAGAGCTGGATCGCGCTTCGGACAGTTGCAAATACCTCAATAGAAGACGCGAACGCGGACACCGCCATAGACAAGCCAACTATCCCCAACGAGAACAACCCTACAATTACGAATGCGTCTACCAGTTTCGGGCTGAATAGGATTCCATACAAGTACGATATGACCAGTGTGCCTGGAAACGTGGCTATTACGCTACGAGCGACTCCACCGGCGACCCTCGAAGCCGCAAACAGTCGCCGAGGAACCGGCAGAGTGAACAGGTACGAGGCTAGATCTTTGATGTATTTCTCCCGCCAGACATCCCTTCCAGACTGGAAGGCAGCGACCATGGCCGTGAGGAAGTTCGAACCCGGGGCTATCATGAGGAAGTAGCTGGAGCTGATCAGGTTGCTAAACGTCGCAGCGGTGACGAAGAGGTCGATGCAGAAATTGGCGAACATGATCCCGACGAGGAATGTGTCCGAGAAGAGTATCCGAATGTCTCGCTCCACAACTCTGACGACGAGGCCCGTAGCGCTCAGGCGTAGACTCCTCCTTCAAGACGCCGAAAGTAGATCGTGGCCCCGAGCACTATGAAGACGGCGACGAAAGCTATGAGCCCCGCCAAGTCTGCCGCGTTTAGGCTAGTGAGAACTAGCGCGTCGTATACTGTTGTCGATGCGAACGTCACCGGGGAATACGGGGCGATGGGTCGAACGTACAGGGGCAACTTTGTCAGAGGGTATAGAGCCGTGCTTACTCGCGTCACCGCCAAATCGAGAAGTGCAAGGGTCACGTCGAATCTGTTTGCGCTTCTGACCGTGACGGCCATCGTTATCGACAGCCCCGTCACTCCAAATGCCAGCAAGAAGAGGTCTAGAACTGCTGCGATAATCGATACGGGATTTACGAACTTCTCAAGCAGTGCAACGATGATAAACATTGGAATGATGTAGATCATGGATCGTACCGCTCCACCCAGCGCACGGCCGATTATGAACTGGCGTCGGGAGACTGGCAGGGTCAGCAGGTAGTCGAGTAGTCCTTCCTCGGCCTCTTCAAAGATGTCATATCCGATAATGAATGAGATGGAGGCTACCATTGCGACCACACTTCCCACGGCGTAGTACTCGAAGAAGCCGGGATAGTTTACGAGACCGCTGATGAAGTAGGCGAAGACGAACAGTTGGATGATGAACGCCATGCTTCGAGAGATGATTATCCAAGGGGTCCGGAACAGGGTGAGAATGTCCCTACGGGCCATTTGCCAGACGAGGCCGGATGTTGACACTTGGCCAACAGGGCTAGTCGAGGCTTTGACCTGTATAGTTGAGGAAGACATCCTCTAACGTTACCTCCTTGAGATGGACGCTGTCTATCTTGACGCCTCGGTTCGTAAGAGTCTCCACGATCTTGGGAAGGAGAAGTCTTCCGGAGGTTAGATAGACTGAGACTTTGTTCTCGGTCTGAGTCACATCCTGGACCTCGCTGAACTCAGCCAGCAGTTCTCGTGGAAACTGCTGTCCGACTCCGACGGTCAGTTCAAGCACTTCTCCGCCCTTCGTTGTGCTCTTCAGTTTTTCAGGCGAATCTATCGCTACCAGTTTTCCGCGGTTTACTATCGCCACTCTTTCCGAGAGCCGCTCCGCCTCGTCCATCATGTTCGTCGCAACGATAACCGTGGAGCCTTGGTCTCTCAGTTCTCTGATCATCTTCCACATCAAGAGTCGACTTGGGACGTCGAGAAAGGCTGTCGGCTCGTCAAACACGGCGATGCTTGGACGCTGGGCGAGCACCTTGCAGTCTTCGACCTTTTTGCGCATTCCTCCGCTCATTAGCCAGGTCCGCTTTTTTCTCGCATCCCACAGGTCGACCGCCCGCAGCACCTGCTCGACTCGCTCTGCGCGCTCCTCCTTCCCAAGCGTCGTGGTCATCTTGAGGTGCCAGTTTAGAACGTCGAAGGCTCCGAGTATTCCGTCAACCCGCGGGTCCTGAAAAGCGATCCCTATCAGCTTCCTAACATCGTTCGGATGCTTGACGACGTCGAGTCCGTTTACAGAGATGGCTCCGCTAGTAGGACGGTAGACAGTTCCCATCATCAGCATCAGCGTAGTCTTTCCCGCGCCGTTTGGACCCAAGAGGCCGAGAATTTCCTGATCGCGAATCTCAAGCGTGAAGTCCTTTACCGCGTCTAGGGTGCCGAATCTCTTGCCAGCCTTTTCGAAGCTTATCATGCTCGGACCTCGCGCGGAAAGGAATCGTGATTCACAGCCGGAGGGATCGCCTGAATACTAGTGCTTCTTGATCCTCGGAAATGCTTCGATAAAAACCCGATGAGTTTCCGGAGAGGCAAGCGCTAGTTCTGGGCGTCTATTCGCCGACGACGTCGTAGTAGAGTCGCCTGTTTGTCTTCCCTTTGTTCTCGAGCTTGAGCAACTGGATCTTTCCTATCTCCTTGAGATGTGCTACGTGCAGACCTCCATCGGCCTGCCTGTCGATTCCGGTGATCTCGACGATTCGTAGCTTGTCGTCGGCGGGTGGTGCAGCTTCCGCCAGTTTGACCATCTCGGGAAGCTTGAGGGCTTCTTTTCTGTCGAGGAAGTAGGTCTTCACGGGAGCGTCGTTGCTGATAAGCCGGTTTCCTTCCTCAACGAACTTTTCAATCTGCGACCGATCGAACGCCTCTAGATCGAAGTCCATACGTGATCTATCGACATCGATCTGATTCCCCGTGATTCTGCAGTTGGCCCGAGAATAGAAGAGCGCGCTCAATAGGTGGCCGGCCGTGTGCATGCGCATCAGCCGATGTCGGCGATCCCAGTCGACCCTACCGGTCAATGTCTGCCCATTTTGGAAAGTGGATTGGGCTTCGAGAGTGTGCAATATTCGATCTCCATCCTTCGTTGTCTCAACTACTTTCACACTGCCCAGAACCCCCTTGTCGAAGGAGACTCCGCCTCCTCTCGGATAGAATAGGGTCTGGTCCAGTTCCACTCTGTCTCCGTAAAGCGAGACAACCTTTCCAGTAAACTCCTTCGAATAGGGCTGCTCCCAGTAGAGTTTTCTAGTCAATTCAACTCGACCCTCACATCTGCAGCTCGGGATAGCCGTCGCGGGATGTGATCAATGCGCCTGAGTCTTCGCAATCAGAGGGCTACCGGTCTTCTTCAACTCTTCGTAGACTCTCTGCGCCTCTCTGACGCTGGCGCTCTTGTGGACGATTTCACGGATCGCCTGGATCATGGCAACCGGGTGTTCGGATTGCCAGATGTTCCTGCCCATGTCAACTCCAACCGCTCCCTCCGCGATTGCTTCATGGGCGAGTTCGAACGCGTCCAGCTCTGTCTCGAGCTTCGGACCTCCCGCCACAACCAGCGGAACCGGGCAGCCTTTAACAACCTTCGCGAAATCCTCGCAGTAGTACGTCTTGACGAAATGTGCGCCGATCTCAGCGGCCATCCTGCAGGCAAGCCCCAGATATCGCGCGTCTCTCTTCTCCAACTCCTTACCCACGGCCGTAACTGCTAGCACTGGCACACCATAATCCTCACCGAGATTCACCAGCTTCCCTAGATTAGCCAGAGTCTGATGCTCGTGAGGAGTCCCGACAAAGATCGATAGCGCGACTGCTGAGGCATTGACCCGGATCGCGTCTCTGAATGATGTAGTAATCGTCTCGTTCGTCAACGACCCTCCAACAATGCTCGCTCCGCCAGAGACCCGGAGTACTATCGGGACACTCGTCTTAGGGTCTACTGACGTCCGCAGAACCCCTCGAGTACACATTATTCCATCTGAGTAGGGCAGTAGGGGCTCGATGGTCTTCCGAGGCTCCTCCAGCTTGTGTGTTGGTCCCATGAAGTAGCCGTGATCCACGGCCAGCATCACTGTTCGTCCGGTTGAAGGCTTGATTATTCTAGATAAGCGGTTCTGCATGCCCCAGTCCAAGTTTCTAACCCGACACTCTCGATACCGGTTGTTAGAATATTATTGTTTCTGCCGGCTCAATTATTCTTCCAAGCGAGATTTGTGTCAGTGAAGGTGCCATAATGATCGATCGAATCGGATTCGGCCTTTCAAGTTACAACAGTCCTATATCGCTTCATGATCCGCTCTCCAACGAATCTCAACAAATCGTTGAGGAGAGATTGCAATGATCAGACAGGGTTGGCCCTACTTTGACGGATGGCCCTTTCAGGAACGATGGGTCCAGCTCGACGGGTTGGGAATACACTACGTGGACGAAGGCTACGGCACCCGGCCAGTCGTGATGATCCATGGAAACCCTGCCTGGTCCTACATGTGGCGCAAACTCATTCCATCAGTATCATCGGGACACCGCGTTCTAGCATTGGACCTGATGGGATTCGGCAAGTCCGACAAGCCCAACCCACTGCTCCACGACTTTCCACACCATGCGCGAATCGTGTCAGGATTTATCCAGTCTCTTGGACTGCGCAACATCGTCTTGGTCGTTCACGATTGGGGAGCCGCTTTTGCGATGCAGTACGTCGTCCGAAACCCTACAAACGTAGCAGGGCTCGTGATAATGAACACTTTTCTCACCACGGATTTCCGGATCCCGCCGAACGTTGCGGCGAAGATAACTCCGCAAGTGATCAAGGACTCAGCGGTTCATCCCGAGAACATCAGCGAAGAAACCATGAAGGCCTACTGGGCACCCTTCCCCGACGACGAATCAAAACAGGTCTATCAGTCGTTCGCGAGAATGTTTCCAGACTCCCCGTTCCATCCCAGCTTCAAACCGATGAAGGAGATCGAGCAAGGGGTAACACACCTATCAGTTCCAACGCTTCTCCTCTGGGGGACTGGCAAAGCGGGACCCACCTACGCCGAGAGATTATCCAAGCTGATCCCCGAATCGAAACTATCCAGCGTGAACGCGGGGCACTTCGTCCCAGAAGACGATCCCAACGACGTTGAAAAGCTCGTCCTCGAGTTCCTCAATAATCACAATCTATAACCTCTGAGAGAATGAATTAAAAGCCCCCAGCTCCTTCGTCTAAACCGATTTCCGATGAAAGCAGATCCTCTTCCAATAGAGGGAATAGACTATGTGGAAGTCTATGTTGGAAACGCGAAACAGGCCAGCTACTTCTACCAGAAAGGCTTCGGCTTCGCGCCCATAGCGTACAGTGGACCCGAGACGGGCGTAAAGGACAAGACATCCTATCTTATGCAGCAGGGCGACATCCGCCTTCTGCTAACGTCCGCGCTCATCCCGGACCATGCGATATCTAGGTTCGTCCTGACCCATGGAGACGGAGTCGCGGACATAGCACTGCGAGTCAAAGACGTTGATTGGACCTACAGGGAGGCCCTGAGACGGGGGGCCAACGGGGTACGGGATCCTATGATCCTAAAGGATGACCATGGATTTCTGAAGGGCTCAGCGATCTCCGCCTATGGAGACACCGTACATACTTTCATCGAACGCGATCAGTACAGAGGCGTCTTCGCTCCTAACTTCGTTCCGATCAAAGGCAAGGAGGAAGGTGTCGGACTGCAGAAAGTAGACCATGTTGTTGCGAACGTCGAAGAAGGGAAGATGGAGTACTGGGTCGAGTTCTACGGTAAGGTCTTCGGCTTCAGCCAGCTAGTCAGTTTCGACGACAAGGACATCAGCACGGAATACTCGGCACTGCGGTCGAAAGTCGTCCACAATCCCAGCAGCACAGTCAAATTCCCGATAAATGAGCCCGCGCGCGGCAGGAAGAAGTCTCAGATCCAAGAGTATCTGGACTATTTCAAAGGGGCTGGAGTACAACATCTGGCCATCTCCACAAATGACCTAGTATCGACAGTCTCCCGCCTCCAGCAGAGGGGAATCGAATTTCTAAATACTCCAGACTCGTACTACGAAGGTCTCTCAAAACGAGTCAGCGGAGTGTCCGAGCGAATAGAGGACCTGAAGAAGCTACGAATACTCGTAGATAGGGACGAGAAGGGCTACATGCTCCAGATATTCACCAAGCCGCTCCAGGACAGGCCGACGCTCTTCTTCGAGCTGATCCAGCGCAAGGGCAGCGAGTCGTTCGGAAAGGGCAATTTCAAGGCGCTCTTCGAGTCGATTGAGCAGGAACAGGCAAAGCGCGGCAACCTCTAACAACGTATGAAACTGGTCTCGTACAGCGAACCGAAGAATCTGTCGAAGACCCGGCCAGGCCTACTCTGGGGCAGCTGGATACTCGATCTACAAGATATCCCCAGCATAGCATTCAGGCTCGACGTGAAGGTTCCAAGAAGGATCGCCTCGCTCTCAAACCTCTCGTCTACTTTTGACCTAGTCGCGAGTGGAACGAAGGCTCTGGAGGATCTACAGACCCTGTCGTGGAGAATCTTCAACCGGTTGAATCCTGAGAAGATTCCACTTGCATTCAAGAGGCTGACTGATGTTCGACTACGGGCACCCATTCAACGTCCGCCCGTCTTAAGAGACTTCTACGCTTTCGAAGATCATGTCAAAGCGGCGAGAGCTAGGAGGGGACTTGAGATGCTGAAAGAATGGTATGACTTTCCAGCCTTCTACTACTCCAACCCCGGCAATGTCCTGGGTCCAGACGACGACGTGGCGCGTCCTTCCTACACCAAGGCATTGGACTATGAACTGGAGGTCGCATGCATCCTCGGGAAAGAAGGGGTTGACATTAGGGAAGATGAAGCCGAGTCCTTCATCGCAGGATACACCATAATGAACGACTGGAGCGCGAGGGACGTTCAGGAGAAGGAGATGAAGATTGGGCTGGGCCCGGCAAAGGCGAAGGACTTTGCAACCTCATTTGGACCTTGGATAGTGACCCCTGACGAGCTGCAGGACAGGAAGACGAGTCTTGGAAAGTTCGACTTGGAAATGACAGCCAGGGTAAATGGAAAACAACTCTCAGATGGAAACATGAAGAACATCCACTGGACATTCTCGCAGATGATAGCGAGAGCGTCACAATCTGTCGAAGTCCACCCCGGCGAGGTATTTGGCTCAGGGACCGTCGGCACTGGATCGCTCCTAGAACTCGGCCAAGACGTTCACCCATGGCTAGTCCCGGGCGATCAAGTCGAGCTGGAAATCGAACGGCTTGGCACGCTAAGGAACAGAATTATAGAGACCTCAAAATCCTAGTCAGAACCGAATTGCCCAGCTATCTACGTCTCGGCGAACTGCCCCCCAAGAGACATACCCAGTTCAGAAAGNNGGCGGATCCCTATACCACGAGGAGATCTTTGGGACAGAAGCCTTCTCCGGCGTCTACTCGACCCTGTACCATGAGCATGCCCCAACCAGCGTGTCCAAGATTCACAAGCTTAGAGACCTAAGCGTAACCGAGTGGCGGCCCGAGACACACCGACACCACCACATCAAGACAAAGAACATTGAACAAGCCAACGACGTGGTTGAGGGACGCCAACCACTCTTTTACAACAGTGATGCGTTCATTTCTTCGGTACGTCCCAGCCGTTCAATGAGTTCGTTTTTCAGAAACGCCCAGGGAGACGAGCTATATTTCGTCCACGAAGGCAAGGGGACACTAGAGTCCGTCTTCGGACTCTTACCCTTTCGCGAGGGAGACTTCATCGTCGTTCCCAGAGGAACAACATATCGGATCATTCTAGACACGAAAGACAGTAGATTCCTCATTGTCGAGTCAGCGGGCCCAGTCGAGGTTCCACAGCGCTATCGGAACGATTACGGACAGCTGGTTGAGCTAGCTCCCTATTCAGACCGAGACTTTCGCCACCCTGAAAAGCTGGTGACCCACAAGGAGATGGGCGAGCATGAGGTCCGGATGAAGGTCGACAATGCACTCATGTCGTACGCGTTCAACTTCCACCCCTTGGACGTTGTCGGATGGGACGGTTACCTGTATCCGTGGCGATTCAACATCAATGATTTCGAACCGCTGACAGGCCGGGTGCATCAGCCGCCCCCCATCCACCAGACGTTCGAGGCTCCGGGCTTCGATGTGCTGTCTTTTGTGCCCCGAAAGCTCGACTATCATCCGCTAGCCATACCAGTGCCCTACAATCACAGCAACATTGACAGCGACGAGATACTCTACTACGTGAGCGGTGATTTTGGAAGCCGCAGAGGCGTCGAGATAGGGTCCTACACCCTCCACCGGAGAGGGATACACCACGGACCCCAACCCGGTGCAATTGAGGCAAGCCTCGGAAAGGACTCGACCAACGAGCTGGCGATAATGGTCGAGACGAGACATCCACTCAAGGTCACGAACAACGCCGAGAGACTGGACGATCCGAACTATCCGTACAGCTGGCTAGGCTCCACACAGAAATAGACCACTGCAGACTCACAAATCGAGAGATTGCCATCGGCAGAGGTCGAAGTCAGACCCGGCGAGTACTCTTACCTTCCAATCGAAAGAGTCCACTTCGGGCCGGGATGCAGAGTCAAGCTCAGAAGCGAGCTTGACAAGATGAATTCAGAGAGACCCTTCGTAATCACAGGACAGACGATAGCCACCAAGACTGACCTGATCGCCAAGACGGAACAAGCAGCAGGAAGAACCTTAGCGGGGGTCTTTTNNGGAATCAAACAGCACGCACCAGAGAGCGGGATTAGACAAGCCATCAACCTAGCAAGGGAGGCTAGAGCCGACTCGTTGATCAGTCTCGGAGGAGGAAGCCCAATCGACGCGACCAAGATCGTCGTCAAGGAGATTTCAGAAGACTTCCGCCACAGCCTACTACCACACATCGCGATTCCCACTACTCTCTCCGCCGCAGAATTCTCACACGCCGCTGGCATGACCGATGAGAAGCTAAACCGGAAAACCGGATTCCGCGATGTCCGGATGGTTCCGCGTTCCATCTTTCTGGACCCAGAAATGACCCTATCAACTCCCGCGTGGCTGTGGGCCTCCACGGGAGTCAGGAGCCTCGACCACGCGGTCGAAGCAGTCACCTCTCCCCGACACCAGCTATACGTCGACACTCTTGTGCTCGAAGCCATACGGCTTCTCTTCCAAGATCTCCAAGCCTCAACGCACAACCCGACGAACCTAAGCTCCAGACTCGCCTGTCAGATTGCGGCTTGGATGTCGGACGCCGGAGCATTAAGCGTCGGGACCGGGATGAGCCACAGCATCGGCAGGGTCATAGGAGCCACGTGGAACATACCACACGGCATCACCTCATGTCTGACGCTCGCAGAAGTGATGCGTAATGAGGCGAAGAGACAGCCAGAGAGACTCATCGCCATTGCAAAGGCCGAAGGCAAACCGACGGGCGGTCGTCCGGAGGACGTCGCCATGTCTGCAGCGAACGCCGTAGCCGAACTCGTCCAGAAACTCGGGCTGTCAAAAAGACTAAGGGATTACGGAATTGAAAAATGCGATTTTCCGAGGATTGCTCGGGAAGCCGGCAGTCCAGAACAGGTTCCTGAGATCCTTAAGGTTCTGGAAAAGATCTGGTAGCTCACTGACGCTGAAGCTTTATCGAGACCGATTTGCCAAGGAGAAATCGGGTTATCGATCAATAAGCGAGGTCATGTGAGCGTGGCAGGGCTGACTGAACGTCTCTTCTATCGGATAGCCAGACGCTGGATTGCAGGCTACACTATTGATGACGCCGTAAAGGCCGCGCAGGACGCAAACGGCAAGAAAATCTTGGCGATCATCAACCGACTCGGAGAACACACCCCAGACAGGAAACTGATCGATGCATACTTCGAAGAATATCTCCGACTCATAGAAGTCATTAAGAACGACAAGATTCAAGGGACAATATCGGTCAAACCATCACAGATGGGCCTCGCACTGGAGGCCCCACTCTTCAAGAGCCTAATCTTCAAAGTGCTTGAGAAGACTGAGGACGAGGGGCTCTTTCTATGGATCGACATGGAAAACTCGCCATACACCGACGCAACAGTAGACACCTACCGGGAAATGCTAGCCTCACACAAGTCCGTCGGCATATGCCTCCAATCCAACCTGAAACGCACTGAAAACGACATTAGAGATCTGTTGCCAAGGGGCGGGAAAATACGCCTCGTGAAGGGAGCGTACCCAGAGAATAGAGAAATCGCCTACAAGCATGGTAAGGATGTCAACGCGAACTTCACGCGGCTGATGGACCTTCTCTTTGATCAGGGTGAGTTCTTCGCAATAGCGACGCACGATGGGAAGTTGATCAACGCGGCAAAAGCGCTTAGTCATGATCACAAGGCGGACTTCGAGTTTCAACTCTTGAAAGGGATACGCGACGATCTCAAACCTGGACTGGTCGCAGACGGCTTCAGAGTGAGCGAGTACATTCCGTACGGGCCAGAGTGGTACAACTATAGCAAGAGGAGAATGAGGGAGAGAAAGAGGAACATTCTCCTATTCCTTCGATCGGTTACGGGATGAGCCAGTCGCGTCGCTTCATGGAAATAGCTTATCTAGCTTGGAACTCGGCTTTCCGGCTGGAAAGGTTGGCAGAGCACTACACTATGGGTGGAGGCGAGTTCGGTTGGATCAGCCAACTAAGAGGCTAATCTCTGACGTGCTCGTGATGTTGCTCATACTCCTAATCAGCGTTCTCGCCTATGTGGAGTACGGAGCGAGTGGAATCCTCGTTGCGGGGGGTCTTGCGATAACCGTCTGGGTTGCCGCTGATATCGTATTACTTCGGAAGAGTTAGCTTCGTCGCGTTCCTTCTTCTCCGGAGTCTCCTTTCCCTTCTTCTCTTGTCTCCCCAAGCGAAGCGTTGACCGAGGCTCGACATGAACCATCTCACTTCTCCCGCGTAGGTTCTCTTCGGACCCTTGATGTGACGACCAGCCAGCACGGCAAAGAGTAGTCCCAACCATGCAATCGTTCCCAGATAGACGGGGCCGGACTGGCTCATGGCGAGTGAGGGCAGAGCAAGAAGGAGGTCAGCGAAACCCACGGTTGTTCCAATGCTGACCAATTCCTTGCCAGACCGCAGATGATTCTTGAAGCACAAGAGACCGCCTATGAAGATAGAGAAGCCTCCAAACTGGACGAGGAGAGAAAGAGCTCCGGCGAGAAGCACGAATGGTCTCACTCCTGCATTTGAGAGTTCTGCGAATAGCGTGGCCCAGCCGTTTGTAGCCTGACTGGGGTAGAACTGGGGGATCAAGAATCTGGTCGTCGCAATCATAACGCCCGCCACCATCGCTAGATNNATTAACAAAAGCCAAGAAACGAGTACCTCAGGAGTCTAATCCAGTGCAAATTCAATACTAGAAGTCTGATAGAAAAATTATGCCCTTAGCGATGACCGATTCGAAGCTTGAAGGGCTGAACGTCCCCCGACTCCAAAATCTCGTCCACG
>DAFH01000069.1:8486-8624 GCA_002495485.1 Candidatus Bathyarchaeota archaeon UBA185 | reverse complement strand
GTCTCCCTTGCCATCGAGGTCTCGCCAGATTGTACTGAACACCTTCGACGAGGTTGCTGGGAGGTCGAGAGCGTTGCTGAGAACCCCTGACATTGTCCGGAGCCCAAGCTTTGAGAGGGCGAAGTTGATGCCGTTTCT
>DAFH01000069.1:0-8444 GCA_002495485.1 Candidatus Bathyarchaeota archaeon UBA185 | reverse complement strand
AAGGAGCTTTGCTAGGTGAGATTTACCTGTGCCTTTTCTTCCGGTTATGATGTTGAGGCCGCCGTCGAGTCCGCTAGCGTCTATCTGGACGGGATCGCCTTCGTTGTAGCCGACCTTGAGTGGCAGCTTGCCGCCGTTCATTATGAGACGGTTGATTGGATAGGGCCGGATCTTCGAGGAGGTTCGTGATGGGAGCCAGGAGGTTGTCGGCGAGAGGTCTTTCTCTCCGCTTATCGTTCCTCTGATCTTGCAGACGGCGAGCCGCGTGTCCTTTAGGGCGTCGACCTCGCTCGAAATGTTGAGTGGGTCCATATCTTCGCCCGCGAGTTCACCGTCGGTCATCACGTCTCTTAGAATGTCTTCGAGGATGCCTGGGACGTTGGCGTATTGGAGGTCGATTACCTGGACTAGTAGTCCTTTGCCGAGTGCTTGGTCTTCGATGAGTAGATAGTCGCCTCGTTGGACGTGTTCGTCTGGGAAGGCGATGAGCTGGATCTGGTCGTTTTCTTTTCGATAGATTCGCATGGGCTATGCCACGTACCTGCTTGTTCCGAAGGGTCCGAAGAGTGACCGTCTCAGGCTGGGGCGGGATTGTAGTGTGATGTGGTGGTTTGATGCTACGAATCGTTGGATTGCGAGTATTTCGTTCGCCGTGAAGGTGGTGAATATGTGGGCGATTCTGAGAGTCTCTGGATAGCCGTGAAAGATCACATCGGTCCCGGCGAGCCTTGCGAGGGCGAGCTGTGCGTCTCCTTCGGTTGATTCTTTGTCGATGTCTGTTCTGAAGAGGAAGCCGTCGCTGGATAGTTTTGCGACATAGACGCGGCCGAGGAATCTGACAGGATAGGGTGGATACTCCTCTTCCACTAGGGGGGTAATGTCCACTGTATGTGGGACGGCCTCGTCATTGGAAAATCCTAGAATGTTCTTGCCTCCAACCGTGAGCTGTGTTGCTTTGGAGATTCCGACTACTATCGAGTTGTTGCTTCGAGCGGTCGCGAGTATGTTGCTGACGCGTGCGGCGGGATTGTCAGGGGTCCCAGCTGTGAGAGACCCATCGATCAGCAGTATTCCATCTTTGAGTGATTCTGAGAGAACCTCCTGTACCCAACGCTCGACGTGGTTCCGAAGTCTTGTAAGAACTTTCAGGGTCTTGAGTGTGAGACCTCCAAACGCTCTAGCCTCGTCATCGCGGAACTGGTGAGTGTCCTCCGTGTTAGGGACGTGGAAGAGCAGTGGACCCCAGCGGTTGTAGAGTATTCGTCCGGCTTGTCTCCGTACTGCGACGGCCCGAATTGCGAAGACCATTCCCGTGTCCGTCTCGCCTATCTTGACGCTGGACGCGTCGCACGCGACGATTGGGATGGGTTCTCTTACCGGGTNNTGAGCGGGCTGCGCTTCAAGCCGGATGATAGCGAGGCTCCGATGTCGAGCCTCTCTTCAGAGTCGGCGTCGTCGACTCCGATCTCGACAAGTGAAACTGGTCTGGGGCTGAACTTGGATCCTTGGAGGGCGTTCATTGAACGGTTGGAGAGTTCTACGAGTGATTCTGGAATGGTCGGTAGCCCGAGGGCTTCCGGTATGCTTTTAATTTGCAGTAGAGGCTCTGTTACCTCTTGGGTGCGGTGGAGCAAGGTTAGATTCCCCCATTCTCAGACGGGAAACCCCCCTTTCCCGTCTGGGCCCGCACCTTTTTCCAGATCATCCTGAAGCGGTCACCGGCTTGGGAGCCGGAGAACTTGCAGCTCTAGCAGTGAGTCCTTTCGCGATCTCGTGAGCTTTGCGAATTCCTTGGATGCTTAGCTTGTAGTTGCCCTCCACTGTTCTGTCGATTATTCCAGTCTTGGTCATCATCGCCAGCGTGTTACGTACGGTCTTGACGGCCTTTCCGATTGCTCGGCTGATTCCTTCCGGGTCCATTTCGACGGTTGGTCGTGTACCGACTGCGTGAGCAACCCTGGCGGCGAGTAGGACCATTGCGATGGAGTTCTCAGCGGACATTTCCGGCTTGAGTAGAACGGCTTCTCCCTCGGGTGTGAGCTGGACTGCGCTTGAGAGGTCGTCTACCATGGACGAGTAGTCCGGCGAGAAGGTCAGTTTGGAGGCGAGCGAATAGTTGGGCAGGACCTTTGCCGCGAACTGCATAACCTCGCGAACGACCGTCTCTAGATCTCCCTCGGCTGTGTGTTTGATGTCTCCCCATTCGATGGAGACTTTGATCTTGGGATTGTCTGACATCGTCTTCACCTGTCGGGTAGCTGTGAGATCTTGGGCATCAGGTCCTTCATGACGACTCTGGTACCCATGGTGGTCAGTCTGTACGAGCCTTTGCCTACTCGTTCGACGAGTTGCTCATTGCAGAGTTCGCTGAGCCGCCCGGCGACGGTGCCGGTGGATCTGCCGGTTGTCTTGGTGATCTCGTCTAGGGATAGATTGTCGGATTCTTTCTTTCCGAGCTGGTTGAGTAGGCGGGATCCGGCAAGGTGGAGCATCAAGACCTCTCTGTCCCTGAGCCCGGTCAGATCCTTGAGGATGACGAGACCTTCCGGGGAAATCGCGAGTATTCCGGTGGCACTCTGAAGGAATTCTAGGGCGTCGACTGACAGAACGAGCTTTGAGACGAGTTCGATCGATGGATAGGTCTNNATGGAGAAGTACGAGATCAGTTCTCGGAGAACTGAATCGGGATTGCCGATTATCCGGCTCTCGATTCCTCCATGCTTGACCGTGACCTCAACCGCCGTGGGGGTTTCTTGAGCGGTTGGCTTCTTTTCCAGAACTTCGAGTCCTGACATTTTCGAATCTTGCCCGGTAGCTCATCCGAGTTGAGATATAACGTTTTTCGGTCCCGATGATTAAACTACAAGATGTTACTTTCCAAGATAGGAGTGAAAGTGAAACTGTTTCGGCTCAAATTGACATGTGGGACCATTGACAAGGTGTTACTTTAAGCCGGGAACGTGTGTTGCGGAGATGGCTGATTTGACTCCCGTACCGAAGCTTCTTCTAGTCGGATTGTGGAGGGGCTCAGAAATGGACTATAATCAGCTGAAGATTCGAGTCCTGGCGCTTTTTCGAGGCTCTCAGGAACTGCCCAGTGAGCAGGTACGTGATCTGTTGCTCAAATCAAAGGTGGAGTTGTCGGACAAGGCGGTCAAGATGGCCCTCATGCGATACACTCGACAAGGGCTTCTTTCACGTAGCAAGAAAGCTGGGCATTATCATTACCGACTTACCGAGAAGGGCCTAGCTAGGCTAGAGTGGTTGGCGAAGTCTAAGTGATCTTCTGAAGGCGTGGGAGGATCTCGTTCTGTATCCACTGGACCCCCGCCCCCGACAAGACGTAGTTGCCACGTTCTGTGATGACTTTTCCCTCTCTGCGGAGCTCACTGATACGAGCCCGAACAATGCTCTCCCCTGTTGTCTTCCAAGATGAGCTTAGAAGGCTGCTGAGATCATCGTCTCCCAGAGGCTTGGGGTGCATCGAGAACATCACCAGTGATATCGCTTCCTTCGCTGACAATGTGTCAACCGGCACTGTCAGGTGCGGTTTTCCCTCTTGGGTGAACTCTACAATGCCGGTGATTCCGATCGGTTGCTCCGTCGGCGTAGAAGATACTGAAGATGGTTGAGGGCTGACCGCAACAAAGGAGCCTGAGGGTCCGAGGCTTTTCTCTAGGTCTTCGAATCTTTCTCTGACGTACTCGTGGTCTCCTTCGAGTTCGACCTCGAAGTCGCCCTTGCGAATTCTGAACCGCAACCTCTTCTCGGAAGACAAGGACGAGGNNTCTAATTAGGGTTTGTCGATTCTGAGAACTGTCGATAGGCTGGAGCGGATAATTCTTGAATAACTAGAATCCTGAACCAATGGGAAGTCTGAGACATGGTGCAAGTAACGATCGACCTTCTTCTTCAAATCGCTGGGATAGTCGTCGGGTCCTGGCTTGTAGCTGAGGTTGTGATTCGGGTAACCGCGCGGGCGTTGCGCAGTGTTGGAGCCTCGCCATATCTTACAAGATCAATCCGTGACGGTCTGACAATTGTCTGGATCATATTCGCGGTCTCAGGGACTCTCTTGGTTACAGGGGTAGCTTCTGAGTTCTCGTTCCTCACTGTATCGGGAATCGTCGGACTGACCGTTTCTCTAGCATTGCAGAGCACGCTGTCTAACGTGATCGCTGGTCTTCTCTTGCTAACCGACAGAGTCATTCGAATCGGGGACGTAATCTCGTTTAGTAGCGTCAAGGGCACGGTTGTCAGGATAGGTCTCCGTAGCACTTGGCTCAAGACCGAGTCGGGAGAGATCGTTGTGACGAGCAATAGCAACCTGGCCAGCGGTCCTTTTGTCAATTACTCGGCGGCTCAACGGCTGGAGCGGAGACTCCGCGCCTAGATGACGAAAAGAGGCGTCCCGCTGATAGGTCTTGGCTGTCCTCTCTATGGACGAGCCTCGAAGACCCTGTTGAACGGGGTCTGGGTCGCTCTCCGGAACTTTGTGAATCCTCCAGACATTACTACCTGGCGGAGTTTTGAGTCTCCTGCCTGTGCGCCGAGGCCCGCGCCGACTTCCTGTGCGAGCGAGGATGGGACGCAGATCATGGCTGAGGCATTGTAGAAGACGCGTCCGACCGGGTTCAGATTCTCTTCAACCTTCTCGTTAGCATATGGTTCGACGATCATCCATGTGCCGTCCCGCTTGAGAGAGCCGTGGACGTGCTTGGCCGCGCCGGCAGGGTCGCCCATATCGTGAAGACAGTCAAAGAACGTGACCAGGTCGAAGTCTTTTCCAGAGTAGTTCTTTGCATACGCCTGCTCAAAGTCCACGTTCGCCGTCACACCCTCTGTCACGGCGTCATTTCTTGCCCACTCGATCGATTCTAGGTGATAGTCGTAGCCTATGAATTTCGACTTTGGAAATGCCTTTGCCATGATGATCGTTGAAGCCCCCAAGCCGCAGCCTACGTCCGCAACTTTTGCTCCTGCCTTGAGTTTGGGGACTACGCCTTCGAGGCTGGGAAGCCAGGAGGAGACGAGGTTGGCCAGGTATCCGGGGCGGAAGAACTTCTTTGTGCCGATGAATAGGTCGTTGTGATGTTCATGCCATCCAACTCCTTTTCCCGTCTTGAAGGCTTCAGCTATCTTTCGTTGGTCCCTGTAGAGTGATCCGATGGAGTAGTAGAGACCCGGAATGTAGGCCGGGCTGTCCTCGTTAGCGAGCGTGAAGACCTGTTCAGGACTCATTGAATACTTCTCGGTCGCTACATCGTAGTTCACGTAGCCTGATGCCGCTTGGGCCAGTAGCCATTCTCGAAGGTATCTTTCAGCGGTACCGGTCTTCTTCGCCAACTCTTGAGATGTGACCGGGCCGCTGGCTGCGAGCGCTTTGTACAGTCCGAGTTGTTCTCCGATGAGGACTGAGGGCCCGTGAATTGAGGCTCCGGCGTCAGCGACAAACTTTGCGAGGAACTGGTCAAGTTTCCCTTGATCAACTTGCATATGTGCGGGAACCCGGTGGTTAGCCGTCTAAAAGGGTTGGCGTATCTTGTCGGCTCTGTTGGCTGTCAGTCGTTAGGAAGAAATGGATAGCTTGACGTTCTTCGGCCTATCGATTTTCTCAGCGCCCTATCCTTTTTGGGAGAAATCGTATATTGACTCTGGCCGAGCTAATCTCGGTATTGCTTGAAGCCAGCGGCCTCTCTGCTCCCAGTTCTACTACTCATGGGCCTACTGGCTCTAATGATCGTCCCGTTCGGAACTCTTCCAAGAGTATCAGCGTCGGCTGGCGATTTTACTATGTCAGTTTCTCCGAGTTCGTTCAGCCTGGTTCAGGGAGGCTCCTCAACAGCGACGCTCACCCTAACGGGACAAGGAGGCTACCAGGGCAACGTGACGCTATCAGTTGCTCAAACATTTGACTCCCTAAACGTTGGCGTCACGCCGACCCCGAGAGTTGTCGAAATCTTCGCGACGCATCCTTCGAACACCTCCACGATCAACATATCCGCAGCGAGCGCGAGACCCGGAAACTATACTATCTGGCTTGAGGGATTCGACGGAACCATTTACCACCACGTGCAAATCACCTGCCAGGTCACAGGCCAGGATTTTGCCATATCGAATACGCCGAGCCGGCTGACTTTCCCCGTCAAACAGAACAACACACTCGATACTAGTGTAGTAGTGACCAGCCTCGGCGGCTTCACCGGCAACGTAAACCTGACCATATCCGTCGGCTCCTACTATCCAGGGGCAACTCAGCTACCTTTCCCAAGCCTGACCTCGAAGCAGGTCTCAGTTACTCCGTCGACGCCTGCCTCCTTCCCACTCGGCATTTCAATCAACTCCTCAATGATAGCCGCGCCGTACGAGACGCAGATAACCGGAACTGCCCACACCACCACCGGAGTTCCTCGCTACGGCGGGTTTGACATCATTATCGGACCCGACTNNGAATGTGAAGGATCTGATCGTGCATGAGGGCGCAATGGCCGTCGCGACCCTGACGCTGACCAGCGTCGACGGGTTTCAGGGAGGAGTCAACATGTATGCGGGAACCATAGGAGTCAATCCACCCAATCCATTGATTCCGATCTATCCAGCTGACGCGCTTCTTTCTGCTGGAGGAACGAACGTCACTCACATTGTGGCCCAGGCGAGTAGTCGGACAGGACTCGGAACTTACAGCCTCTGGATCGAGGCGACCGCCGACTCCGGCTGGACGGCGGAAGCGCTGCCGTTCAACGTGACCGTGGAGGGACCGGTCACGGGTCCCGACTTCACCATCTACGCCAGTCCAGTCTACCTGTCAGGTAGCATCGGATCTACCGTAACATCAACCGTCAACATGTACGCTGAGAACGGTTTCACGGGGCCCCTCTCGTTGTTCGCAGCCGCAACCCGTGGAAGTGGATTGATGAGCCCTGCGTCTGTATCCTTTGCTCCGCACAGCAACGCTACATCGACACTAACTGTCAACCTGCCGGGACCGGATGGAGAAGGGGGAGGCTACACTCCATGGTGGTACGTTTCCGGTATCTACTCAGTCCTCGTAATCGCCTCGGGACCAACGGGCCTGGCTCACGGTGCATGGGTCAACATCACCTCAACGCCCTTCAGCATTTCCACCAATCCAACCCAGCAGCAACTCAAGGCAAACTCGACGGGCAAGTATACCATAACCGTCACCGGCATTGGAAACTTCAACGATACAGTGCGCTTGTCCGCGGGTGCGCCGCCACCGTTTGGTGCCGAACTCAGCAATTATCTTCTAAACTTCTCAGGAGCGCCAAGTTCGCTAAGTGCAAACCTAACGGTCAGTGTCCCAGCGGGGACGGCAGCCGGCAGCTATCTCGTTCAGGTCACCGGCACTTACCTGCGCCCCGTGTACGTCTGCTCATGCGCTCCCAAAGTCGCATTGAACTACACGATCCCGGTCTATGTTATGATCGCTGCCTCATCTGTAGGTGGAGCAGAANNCTGCCTCATCTGTAGGTGGAGCAACCATTCTTGGGCTGCCGGTCCTCATGTTCTATGAGATTGTCGGCGCGGTTGGAGCGGCTGTTGTCGTCGCTGGTGTGTATCTTGTGATTCGTTGGCGAAAGACGGTCCCAAGGTTGCCGAGCAAACCGAGCCAAGAAACCAAGCTCTGAGACCCGTGCCCTAGCCGATTCTGGATCTCTCCCAGAATCTAAAGGCGAGTCCAGCAATTAGACCCCCGGCTAGCGGTCCTATCCAGTACACCTCNNCCCCCGGCTAGGGGTCCTATCCAGTACACATAGAGATTCGTCAGGTATCCTGAGGCAATCGCGGGTCCCAGGCTCCTAGCCGGGTTCAGCGAGGCGTTGGTCAATGGACCCAGAACTTGGATGATAAGGAATAGGGTAGAGCCGATGAGAGACGCTTCTCCTAGTTTCTTGTGAATTCGTGAGGACGCGATGAATCCGGACATAGCGAGCAGGAAAGTACCGGCGACCTCAAGGAGGATTCCTACAGGGGCGCTTATGCCGCTGGCCAATTTGGTAGTGCCGAGATCCGCAGGCAACCCGTAGGGGCCGAAGATCAGTTTCAGAGTGAATCCTCCCAGCAACGCTCCTGTGCATTGGAAAGCGACGTACGGGACCAGCATGTCCAGACGCGTTTTTCCCGCAGCAGTGTGCGCCAGCGTTATTGCAGGATCAATGTGGGCTCCGGAAATTTTTCCAAGGAAAAGGATGAGGAGGGCGACTATTGCTCCGAAAGAGAATCCGATAATCAGGAATGCCTCAAAAGGAGCAATTCCGTTGACAAGCGAGACTGCTGTAGCTGTGCCCGGTCCAACAATGACCAGCACGTAGGTGCCGAGAAGCTCGGCGACGCACCTTGCCCTCCGGCTCGCTTGCGGGTGAGACGACAATGCTGAGCGGGTCCGCTTTTCGGCTCGTGTCTAAACCCTTCCCCTTGTAAAT
>DAFH01000073.1 GCA_002495485.1 Candidatus Bathyarchaeota archaeon UBA185 | reverse complement strand
TAACATTCCTGCCGGCGTACGCATCGACTGGAAGTTGCACTGTCGGACCGCAGACGGTAGAGTTTGACGAGGGCAAGGAGCAGATTGGACGTTCAGTCGTGTCGTTACCCTGAAAAACGGCCGATGCAATTCGAGTGGCACCTTTGGTCAACGNNGTGCAACTCGTGTTGGGAATCGTCAAGTTCCAAGCTACAGTCTGCACATAGTGAGTCGGGGATACGGTAGGATTTGCAGTGTAGTTGAGGGCCGTCCCTTGGATGGGGTTGCCCGTGTGAGTATTTGTTACCGTCGAGAACCATTTGAACTGTGGATTCGCGGTCGAATTCACTGGATGGTTCGTCTTGGCAGTTGCGTTTGTGAAAAGGTTGGCCCAGGACAGCGTGTAGTTGAAAGCCGTTCCTTGGGCAGTGGAGTTTCCCGGGTCCGTCGAGATCGTCGAGGAAACAGTCCGGGCTAAAGGTGAATAGGCGTGGGGCGAAAACGATAGGACCGGGCTAGCGAGAGCCGTGGATATTATGAGGACCGCTAAGCAGAGCCAGCCTCGGATCAAGACGTTCCACGGTGATTTGCGGGTCGAACTTTGCGGATTCTATTTAACCTTTGTAAAATCGCGAACAGAGAATTTTACTAGGTGATGAGGGGGCCATGTCTGCTCATCTCTTTGGAGGAGGAGACACTAACACGACGTTGTCTCCTCGGACGATAATGGTGCCAAGCTTCTTCGTAGAGTCCGTGTTTGTAACGTCCTCCGCCTCTTCGAGCACTAGGTTCATGTGCTGGTCGAAGCTGNNGTCTTCAAGCACGAGGTTCATGTGCTGGTCGAAGCTGTAGAGTCGGCCTCTGACGCTGCGGCCCCCCTTTAGCTGGACTAGGACGACCTTGTTCAGGCTCTCTTCGAAAATCTTTGCCGCAACATCAGACATTCAGTGTTCATCTGGGGAGATGAGTTGCCCGGGCTCTGCACGCTTTTTAAAGATTAGCCTGACATCAATTTCCAACTTTGACCGGCAGAACCATTCTGAAGGATCGAGACGCCAAACCGTTGATCGAAGAACTCAACAAGATCCCAGGACTCGAGAAGCTTTCCCACAAGTCTCGAGTCGAGACGGAGGCAGTGAAGAACTCCGAGATCATAATGGTCGACGGTCAACCAGTCGCCTTCAAGAGAGACGGACGCTTCGTTCCCGTCCTCACAAACACGTCAGCTCTGGAGAAGATGCCTACAGTGACCGTCGACATGGGGGCGGTCCCGCACGTTGTGGGTGGAGCGGACATCATGGCACCGGGAGTCAGAAAGGTCGAGGGGAATTTTGGGGAAAAGCAGCTAGTGGTCGTTGTTGACGAGAAGCACGGCAAGTCTCTAGCCATAGGATATTCCCTCTACGATTCCGAGAAGCTCTCGAACACCAAGAAAGGCAAGGTCATCACGAACATCCACTACGTGGGGGATCTGATATGGGAGGCAATCAAGCCTCTGGCTCAGCGATGATCCATCCACCTACAGTTTCTCTCAAATTCAGTCAGGTAAGTCTTTAAAGTCGCTACAGCACGGGTCGGAATGGTACGCTTCCCTCTCGAATTGATGTTTCGATATGGCCCACTCTCCCCTCTACGTGAAAGCGCTTCCCCTGCAGGAACTTGATGATGTGGACTCGATCAAGGAGGAGATAGGTGGCGGGAACATTTTGATCGTAAGGATCACGCCGCTGGCGAAGAAGAGCGTTGATGAGACCAAGCTGGCGATCACCGAGCTCACGGATCATGTCAAGTCGATTGGTGGAGACATTGCCCGGCTGGGTGAAGAGCGGATCGTAATTACTCCGCCTGGTGTTAGGATCTGGCGGCGAGAGACCGCGGGTAGCGAGGCGGCTATCGCGGCTGCACCGTTGCAGACGGAGAGTCTGCCCGGCACTGGCTAGCGAAGTCTCAAGGATTCCAGAACGTCGGGCACTACCGTCTTTATTCCGAAAATCCGGTTTACGTTCTGGGCGAACAGCTCCGACTTTCTCCTCTCCCCATGATTGACTATGATCCGCGTCGGCTTGGGCATCATGCGCTTGATGAAACCCATCAGCTGGTTTCGGTCTGAATGGCCGGAGAAGCCTTCGATAGATTCTACGCGCATGTTGCATTTCACCATCTCCATCTTGCCGTCCGGTCCGAACAGCGAGACCTCTTTGAGCCCGTTCTTGATCCTGTTTCCCAGCGTCCCTTCGACCTGGTAGCTGACGTATGCGAGGGTGTTTCGAGGGTCCGGGGCTAGTCGTCTGAAGTAGTCGATGGCGGGTCCTCCCTCCATCATTCCCGAAGTCGCGATTATCACACAGGGTCCTCCCGCGACGATCTCGTCTCTATCCCCGGAATGGGTTACTGGGTGGAAGTATTCGGACTGGAAGGGGTTGATGTCTTGGTGGAGAATCTGCTCTTTTATGTCCCTGACAAGATACTCGGGGAACGCGGTGTGGATGGCCGTCGCCTCGTTGACCATTCCCTCGATGTAGATGGGTAGCTCGCGGAGCGCTCCATTCTTCATGTACGCGTCCAACACGAGCATAATCTCCTGGGCCCTTCCGACGGCGGGAACGGGAATCAGAACCTTGCCATTCTTCTCGGCTGTCTCGTTGACAATGCTCACAAGTTTTCCCTCGACGCCTTCACGGTCGGGCATTATGTCGTCCGGGCCGCCGTACGTGCTTTCGATTATGAGGGTCTCGGCCCTTGGAAACTGGGCCATCGCCGAGTCGAGCATCATCGTTCTTCCGAACTTGAAATCGGCGCTGTAGACGACGTTGTGCAATCCCTCGCCGATGTGAAGATGAACTATCGAGCTTCCCAGAATGTGTCCCGCGTTGTGAAGTGTAAGCTTGATGTCCGGCGCAACGTCAGTGACGACGTTGTAGCGGAGTGGTATGGTATGGGTCACGACTTCCCGGACGTCTTTCTGGTCGTAGGGGGAGTGTTCTCCTTCGCGGCTGTGCACGTCGAGGTAGTCGAGCTGGTGGAGCGTCATCAGAACCTGCGTTGGTTCTGAACAATAGATAGGACCATCGTAGCCGTACTTGTAGAGGAACGGCAGAATTCCGCAATGATCGAGATGAGCATGCGAGATGACCACACCGTCGAGTTTCTCAAGGTCGAACTCGTCCGTGTCAAATCTCGGATACGCATGCGACGGGTCCTGTGCGCCCGGGTTTATCCCGCAGTCGAGTAGTACTGTGCTCTCGCCTGCCTGGATTAGCATGGCAGCACGTCCGACTTCTCTGAACGCGCCTAGGGTTACGAGCCGTACATAGCCGGCCTTGCTGAAAGTGGGGCGGAAGATTCTCTCGCCCACGTCCCGGAGGACTCTGCTTCTCTCCTCGCTCTCTGTGTGGAGTATGTGTCGGGTGCTCGCGATGATCTTGGAGTGCAAGGGCGGGGCCCGAAGAATTCGTGGCCGCCAACGGGTTTCTTTGACGACCTGTTGGAGGACTGACGCCTCTTTACCTATCGCGACTCCGGGTTTCTTGGCCTCTATGACAACCTCGCCTAGGCTGGGGTCGAAGTTTATTCCTGTGACTTCCGCCTCTGTAGGAACGAGTTTCTTGATGTACAGTTCCGCCTCCTTTTCGGGGAGCCTTATCGACTGGTCCGATCGTATGACGATGCGCTTGTGGAGCAGGTTGACGATCTCGGTTACGACATAGCTCTGCTCCGAGAGCAGGTTGACGTTTCTGACGTATATGGCGAGACGGGGTCCCTCGAATTCGATCCTGGTAATCTCAGCATCCTTCGGCATGTGCTCTACAATTGTCTCTCGTATCTTTGCGCTAACGTCGTTGTATGTTCTAGTCATTCCTCTACACTACTCGCGTTATCTGATACGTTGAAACGGGCGTTTAGAGGACGGTTCTACGAGTGCAGTATGTGCTTCTTCTCGTCCTCTGTGAGCTCTCGATATCCATCCTTGGTTATCAAGGCCACATCGAAGCTGTCGCCGCTCGCCGAGTCACGCTTCATCGCCGAGTCAATGGCCCTGACAACGACCGGGACAGATTCCTTTACGTTCATCGTGTCCTTCCACTCCGACTCTAGGACGCCATAGGCGACGGGAGAACCGGATCCGGTGGACACGTACTTCTCCTCCATCATGCTCCCCAACGGGTCAAGCATGTAGATGTGGCCCCCGGAGTCGTCTACCCCGCCGATGAGTGCCTGGACTCCCATCGGGTAGTATCTCGACTGGAACAGCACGTTGGACACGAGCCTCGCGGCTGAGTTGATGGGTATCGGCCGTGCCAAGTCAAGCCGGTACAGAGCCGAATTTGCTCTCAGCATCTCGACGATGGCCTGTGCGTCTCCGACGACACCGGCGATGGTCATTGCTAGATGATGATCTATCTGGTAGACCTTCTTTGCGTGCTTGTGGGCGACGAAGGACCCCATGGTTGCCCTTGTGTCGGTTGTCAGTACTACTCCGTCACGGCAGACGACGCCGATGGTGGTCGTTCCCTTGAGGACTTGCAGTTTCCCGGCTCTTTGTATTTGCGACTTTGTGCGTCTCCTAATTGATTATGTAAGATGCTTTCCGAGAAAACGGAAAGATTGCACGGATGGTCTTTCTGTCTCTTAAAAAACGTTTGTGATATCGGCTCAATTCTATCTCTGGCTTTCGGATCCCATCATTGCCCGTTTCTGGGAGCCTTTGGCCGCCTGTCTCTTGGTGGTAGTCGTTCTTCGTCTTCGCGCCNNGGGCGCCTCTCGTCGGCTGCTTCTTCGTCGGCGCCTTTCGTCTGCGCGCAGGTTGAGGCGCAGTCTCCTTGGTTTCGGGCGAGCCGGTCTTCTCCCCGGCCGCTGGCGTTGGCTCGGCTGGTTCCGCGCTCTTCTCTGGGGGGGCCGTTTCAGCCACTTCGGGCTTGGGACTCGTCCTCTTGAAAACCTCGCGGAAGGATATCGTGTCGATATCCGGGAAGTACTTCTGAATATCCGAGGCGACCGCTTTCTTTGCTACCTCGAGGCCGCTGAGGTAGAAGGCCTCCTCTGGCACGTCAACGGTCACGTCGCTAACCTTCCGTTCAACATTGAACTTCGTCTTGTCAACCTCCGGAATACGCTTCGAGATCACGTTGAGGATTTTCTCGTTCTCGTCTTCGAGCACCTTCTCGACCTCAACGTCGTAGATGAGCGTCCTACCTGCTAGTGGATGGTTGTAGTCGACTTGGACGCGGCCCGCACCGACGGCTCGGACGACGGCAGGACGGCCGTCAAGCTCGATCTCGGCACCGGGGACTGGATCTATCTGCTTCTCGCGGAACCGTCTGAGAGGGATGAGGCGCATCTTAGCCGGGTCCCTCGCGCCGTAGCCCTTCTCCGGGGGCAGTTCAACAGTTGTCTGTGTTCCCACGTCGGCTCCGACCAGCGAATCCTCGAGTCCCTTGGGTAGCCATCCCTCTCCCAGGATGATGAATCGAGGACCGTACGTTGCGTCTTCTCGGTGAATGTGGGCATCCTTGGCGACCGCATCATATGTCGTGTCGACGGTCTGTCCGCTCTCCTTCACCTTGAGCGTGAAGTTGACGAGTAGAAAGTCGCCTGGTTTCACTGCCATCGTGTCAGTTCATCCTCGCAGGCAGTCTCGACAGCGTCTTGCGTGCAGCCTCCAGAGCTTCCGAGATGTTTGCTTTGAAACCGAGATCGTGCGAAGCTGACGCTATCGCGGCTACTGTCGACATTATCTCGGGGGAACCGACGCTGCCCATAACTCCGATTCTGAACATCTTGCCCTTCCACTTTTCCAGGCTGCCACCCAAGTCGATTCCGTACTTTACTCGGATGAGCTCCCGCAGTTTTGCATCATCAATCCCGTCTGGGCAGGCAATCGCCGCGACGGTGTGAGACCGCGACTCCGGCTCTGCCATTAGATCCAGTCCGAGTGCCTCCATCGAGTTGTAGACGGCCTCGGCACAGATTCTGTGCCTCTCATACCTCGCCTGTAGACCTTCTTCTAGGATCATGTCGCAAGCCTCGTTGAGCGCGTAGAAGAGAGAGACTGCGGGCGTGAAGGGTGTGTAGCCGGTCTCCATGAACTTGCGATACATCGGCAGGTCTAGGTAGAACGACCGGTGGTGCTTCTTCGACTCGATCTTCTCCCAAGCCTTCTGACTAACAGTAACGAAGGCTAGTCCGGGAGGACACATCAGACATTTCTGGCTGGCCGTCACGCACAAGTCTACATTCCAATCGTCGACTGGTAACTTGTCTCCGCCAAGGATCGATATCGCATCGACCATCAGCAACACGTTCTGGTCCGCGCAGAGCTTGCCGATCTCCTGAAGACTGCGCACGGTTACGCCAGTAGAGGTCTCGTTGTAGACGACGGCGACCGCTTTTGCATCAGGGTTGGCTTTGAGGGCCTTCCGAAAGTCTTCAGTCCGCGGTGCTTTTCCCCACTCGGAGTTTATCGTGATGGGGGTGCCGCCATAGTTCTTGACCGCCTCAGCGAGTCGTTCGCTGAAGAAGCCGCAGACGTTCACTATGATCTTGTCACCATCGTCGGTGATATTCTGCAAAGCGCACTCGGTGGCTCCAGTTCCAGAAGTTGTCAGGATGTAGAGGTCTTTCTTGGTCTCGAAGACCTTCTTGGTCTTTCCGAGAACCTGAGCCATCACCTGTTTGAATTCCGGGCCCCTGTGGCCGATGAGGGGTTTCAGCATAGCCCTCATGACTCTCGGGGGAACATTGGTGGGACCCGGCAACATTATCAATTTCTGGGTCTCACTCACAGAACAACCCAACTCGACTTTTGAGCCGCGACCCGAGGACTGATTCTATTAAGGCTTAGCTCTCAATCCCTGTCGAAAAATCTTGGCCGTGATAACTCTCCTGTCAGACTTCGGCCTCAATGACGCCTACGTCGCACAAATGAAAGCGGTGATCATTTCGAACGCGCCGGGAGTGGAGATAGTCGACATCTCCCATGGAGTCGAGAAGCATAGAATTGCAATCGGCTCGTATCTTCTGGAGACGACCGTCCCCCTCTTTCCAGCGGGATCGATACATGTCGCGGTCGTAGATCCCGGTGTCGGAGGGGCCAGATTTCCAATAGTGATCGCCTGTGAACGGGGCACGTTGATCGGGCCAGACAACGGTCTCCTTGCTAGGGCGGCTGACAGGCTTGGATTTCAAGCCGCCTTCCAGATCAAGCACGGCGAGCTCAACAGAGGGACTGTCTCTTGCACGTTCCATGGGAGGGACATCTTCGCATACACGGCGGCCAAAGTTGCGTCAGGATTCAAGCTACACGATGTGGGACCGAAGCTGGCGAACGTCAAGCGGCTAGATCTGTCCGAGCCTCTTCTCTCGAATGACAGGGTCGACTGTCAAGTCCTCTACGTGGACTCCTTCGGTAACGTGGTGACCAACATTTCGGAAGCACACTCACGGCGGCTCAACCTTCGAGAACGTGCACATCTGAAGCTCTCCGTCAACGGGGGCGGCATGTTTGACGTCGTCGTCGCAAAGTCATACTTCGAAATTCTCAAGGACAAGTTCGGTCTCGTACATGGAAGTCAGGGATACCTAGAATTGGCATTGAGAGAGGCCAGTGCCGCGGCTAAGCTGGGGGTGAAGCCGTTGGACCGTCTGAGCATCCAGCTCAGATAGCCTTGTCGCTCTTTGAGATGTCTCTCAGCCGCTCATCGCCGCCGATCTGCTTCAAGTACCGAGCAACAGACCTTGGAAGAAGACCCTGCCAGGGGCCATTCTTCAAGAGTCTTCGCCGGACCTCTGTGGCCGTGAACTTGCTCCGATCAAACATCGGTATGCGCTCGACTCTCAAACCCGCCTCCTTCAAGAGTCTGAACGTTAGAGGTTCGTTCGTGTAGACCATGTCGAAGCTGGGGGTCTGCGACAACAGGTGTGACACCCAGACCTTGTGAAACTCGTCGTCGGGAAGCGGAATTACCGTGTAGCGGTCGGCTGGGATGCCAGCTTCTTTGAGGGCGAGTCGTATCATCGTTATCCGTTCGCCGGCAGTGAATGGATTGTCGATCGTGTGGCTGTGCTGTGCGCTCCCAACCACTATGGTGAGTTCGTCGACTCGTTCGAGGATGTACTTGACTGCCTGTAGGTGGCCCAGATGAAAAGGTTGGAAACGGCCGACGTAGAGCCCGGTGGTCAATCCTTGTTACCCGATGGGTTCCAGAATGCGCTCCGGTCGATTTGATCGTCACGAACATGCACTCCCTCTCGTTCCAGTAGGCTTCGCTTCGTGGATGTCCCACTCTGTCCCAGACTGCCGCACATGGAGAAGTTGCCAACGGAAAGGTCGAAATTCACAACTCTGTGGCATGGGACAAACAGTGGCCAAGGATTCGATGCGACTGCTCCTCCAACGGGTCTTGGCGCTGAAGCAAGATGTTTTGAAATCGATCCATATGTAGTGACTCTTCCTTTTGGAATCTTCTCAAGGACAGCGTAGACTCTTCGCTGAAAGTCTGAAACAAAATCGGTGTTGAGTCGAATCGGATTCGAGGAAGTCCTTCCATTATGTAGCCGGGCCATTTCGCGGGGAAGAGAGTATTCGCCAAACACTGCACTTGAGGCCAAATGTTGCTTGGAGTAGCTGATGAGGTGTGCTTGAACAATCTTGGAGCTCGGTCCGAAAGCTGATGCAACGAGCCTGTCCCGGCTGTCGACTAGGCAGCCGAACCAAGTGTTTTCTGACCGCAGGGTTGAGAGCCTGAACTCTTCCAAGACCGGCCCGCCATACTCGGAAGGCTCTCTTTAAAGGGTCGGGTGGCGGCCGCTTCTGAAGATGATTGAGGTAGACGGGAGCCTCGGCGAGGGTGGAGGTCAGATTCTTCGCTCGTCGCTTTCGCTGGCAGCCGTTCTAGGGAAGGATATTCGCATCTTCAACATTAGAGCGGGAAGATCTGAACCGGGACTGAGGGCTCAGCACCTTACGTGTGCAAAAGCGATCGCAACCATCTGCAGCGCATCATCGCAGGGCCTCGAGATCGGATCATCCGAGTTCGTATTCCGACCCGGTGTGATAAAGGGAGGGGAATTCCGTTTCGATGTCGGAACCGCGGGCAGTGTGACCCTGGTTCTCCAGGCGCTCATGCCTCTGTTCCCTTTCGCCTCGAAGAAGATGAGTCTCGAGATTAGTGGAGGGACAGATGTGAAGTGGAGCCCCCCAATCGACTATCTCAGACTGGTCACCTTGCCCGTCCTGGAGAGGATGGGATATGCGATGTCAATCGAGACCGTGGACAGGGGATACTATCCAAGGGGTGGGGGTCTGGTGAGAGTCGGCTCCGTCCAGTCCGGACCTTTGAACTCTCTCGAGGGTAGAGATAGGGGAAGCATCGCCAAGATTGTAGGGGTGAGTCACTGCCTGCAACTTCCGAAACACGTGGCNNGGCCGCCACTGCAGCCAGCGTGATAACCGAAAAGGGATTGCCTATCCCACGCATAGAAGTTGAGGATTCCAACCATCGTTCTCGATCGGGACCCGGTAGCGTGATTGTATTGGCCGCAGACACAGAGACTTCGGTTCTTGGTGGAGATTGTTTGGGAGAGAGAGGCCTTCTCGCGGAGGAGGTTGGCCGGGTCGCGGCCGTAAGACTGGTCGAAGAGATCGAGAGTGATTGTTTTCTGGATAGGCACATGGGAGACATGATAGTTCCATTCGTGGCCCTAGCTGATGGCGTCTCTGACATCTCTGTTTCTCAGATCACAGAGCACACTCTGACAAACGTGAGAGTCGCTCAGCTCGTAGCAGGGGTCCAGTTCGACCAAGTCGGCGACCTCGGAAAGCCCGGGAGGCTAAGAGTCAGAGGTCTCGGTCTCAGGCCGCGCCAGTCAGCCTCTTCTCCCAGAGAGTCTCACCTGATCGCAGGTTCCTGACAAGGAGTACTCTATGGAACGGTATCTGGGTCTCTCCATCCTCCAACATGAACCAGCCCCTTCCCAAACGAGAAATGGTCGAGACCCGGATCTTAAGCTCGTCTCTAGGAGCCCCACGGTGTCGATAGACAAGTTCGACCTGAGTCGCGTCTTCCATTCCGTGGAGTATTCGGGACAGCAACGACCGTAGTGGGTGCTCACGCATTTTGTGTACAAGCCCCGATGCACGATATGAGTATCTCAAGATTCGTTGAAGAGCGTAAGTCTAAATCCACATCGTTTCGCCGGTCTCGTAGCGCGTGGTATCTTGAGTACGAATGGTCGACTCCTTCAAAAAGACACAGTGACATCGGCTCCGCTAGAGGCAGCATGGAAGACTTGGACCACCGTCGAGGGCGTGACAAGCTTCTTCGCTCCAAAGGCGAATGTCGACCCGAGAATCGGAGGTCCTTACGAGCTGTTCTTCGAACAAAAGGCTCCCAGAGGATTTCAGGGAACCGAAGGATGCAAGGTACTGAACGTTGACCCCGCTAGGACGATAGCCTTCGAGTTTCTCGCTCCTCCCGAATTTCCCAATGTGAGAAGGGTAAAGACACGGGTAGACCTAGTATTGGAGCAGGTGCTGGGGGGAGGACTCGTGAAGGTGCACCTCGCTCACTCTGGGTTTCGGGAGGGAGAGGAGTGGGACGAATCGTTCGACTTCTTCAGTCGGTCGTGGGATATCGTGCTCGGAAGATTTCAGCACCGGCTCTCCACGGGCCCAATCGACTGGAATCACCCCTACATNNGCTACGTTTATAGCAACAGTGCGCGGACCCCCGCCGATCGGATGCACTTTGAGCGAAGAGGGTTTCATGCCCGGCGCGACCACTGTGGGCATTGTCTGCAAGGACGGAGCCATACTGGCTTCGGAACGGCGATACTCCTACGGGACTTTTGTAATGAGTAAAGCAGCGAAGAAGGTGTTCAAGATCACTGACAACATCGGCGTCGGTTGCGCGGGAATAATTGGAGACATGCAGGTTCTCGCGAGAGAGGCTAACGCATACATGAGCATCTACCGCTACGAGAGAGGAAGAGCCGGCACTGTGAAGAATACGGCAAAACTCTTCGCGTCTCTTCTTTCCGCCAGACGGCTATTCCCGTACCTCGCACAGACGATTATCGCAGGGATCGACGAGGGAGCTCCCGAACTCTTTGTCCTCGATCCGATCGGTTCTGTTCTCGGCGACAAGTTTGCAGCCGTAGGTACTGGTGCGGAGATTGCTATGGGAGTTCTGGAATCCGAATATAAGGAAGGTTTGTCCGTTGAAGAGGCGAAACCGCTCATCCTCAGAGCGGTAAAATCGGCCGTTGCACGCGACATTTCGAGTGGTGATGGGGTCGACCTCTTGATCATTACTCACAACGGGATAAGAGAAGAGTCCCAGAAGTTCAGCTAGAAGATCGTCTCCGACACTCTGTTATACCGGCCCTCCGGCTTCTGTCGAAGCGCTGACTCCGCATGCTATCAAAAAAGGATCTCGCAACCATTCAGAAGCAGCTGACCCATTATGACGAGGTTCGCGAACAGGTGCTCAGCCTGTCGAGAACCGCTACGAGACTTGCGGGAGCGACAATACTCGATATTCATCGGGGCGATCTTGACTCCGCCACAACCGGCATGGCCAAGGTCGAAGACACCCTCAGCAGGATTGGCTCGCTGTCTGACGATTTTCAGGAGTTCAAGACCTCCCAAGGAGTCGTGGTCGCGTTTCAAGAGTATGTTGAGGCGACAACGCTTCGGACCTTTGCTCAGTCGCAGAAGATTCCGTCCATGTCCGAACTGAGATCCGATTATCGCAGCTATCTGCTAGGCCTACTAGACGCGGTCGGCGAGTTCCGCAGAATGGCCCTCAACAGTCTCAGAAGAGGAGACGTGAAAAAGTCCGAGAAATTGCTGGATGCGATGGAAGGGATCTACGACGACCTCCAAACGCTAGAGCACACGTCTATAATTCCGACATTCAGGGTCAAGATGGACGCCGCCCGACGCATCATCGAGGCCACGAGGGGAGATGTCGTCACCGAAGTGCGACGCTACTCTCTTGAACAGGCGCTTGACCGGCTGGGCAAGCAGCTGGTCCCACGCTCGAAGAATTGAAGATGAACGAACTCTTCCAGTTTAGAGATCAGTACCAAGCCATTTCGCTACAGCGAGACTTGGCGGGAAGAGTATCATGCGTAGATGATCCAGGCTTCAATCCTCGGCTAGTCTGTGGAATGGACGCCGCCTACAGGGGCGAGGCCGCCTATGTCGCGGCAACAGTCTGGGATTTGGAAAGCAAGCAGTTCGTGGAGAAGTTATGCAAAAGGGACGAGGCTATGACGAGGTACGTTCCGGGTCTGCTCGGATTCCGCGAAGGTCTACTACTGTTCAGAATTTCGCAGCGATTACGCTCGAATCCTGACGTGTTCTTGGTTGACGGTCAGGGGGTTGCTCATCCTCGGAGGTTCGGACTGGCCTGCCATCTCGGACTGGCGATAGAGAAGCCAACCGTCGGTGTGGCAAAGTCAAGGCTCTACGGAAAGCCGGAGAATGGAGCTATCGTTGACCCTGATAGCCGGAGAATCGGCAGAATCATTGCCACCGGCGATGGTAGGAGGTTCTACGTGAGCGTGGGCCATAGAATCTCCCTCGATTCCGCGTCACGCCTGGTTGAGGCCTGTATCGTCGAGGGTCATCCAGCACCGCTCAGGCAAGCACATCTGGACTCGGAGACTTTGAAGAGGAATTCCGTTTGAAGGCCTCTCACCTTGTGACGTTGTACAGGCTGGCTGAGCTCGGGGCATTCGGGAATCATGTGGTACTAAGCACTGGAGCCCTTGCGAGAGGATTGGGTCTGTCTCAGCAGACTGCGTCTAGAAGACTCATCGAGATGGAGAAGCACGGTCTCATAGAACGATCGACTGACGGAAGAGTCCAAAAGGTGAGGATAACGAAGGACGGTCTCAACAGTCTCACCGAGATGTACCGAGTGCTAAAGCCAGTCCTCGAGCCATCGAAAAAAGAGCTTGTCATGAACGCCGCAGTCTTCTCAGGCCTGTCCGAAGGGTCCTACTACGTGAGCATGGAGGGATACAGAAAACAGTTCAGGTCGAAGCTCGGATTCGACCCGTTTCCAGGAACGTTGAATCTCAGAGTCGGAAAGGACAGCATGCGCCAGCGTCGAGAACTGGAAGGCTATCCCTTCGTGGGCATCGACGGGTTCGCCGACAAGGAGCGAACCTATGGCGGTGCAAAATGCTATCCAGCCACCGTGGGCGGAAAAGTCAAGGGAGCGGTAATAGTGCCTATCAGGGCACACTACGGCGAGGATGTGATCGAGATCATCGCCCCCGAGAGTCTAAGGAAGCGCTTGCGTTTGAAGGATGGAGACACGGTCGAGGTTCGGGTGCCTTTCGAGCGCTAGTTAGGGACAGGCCACTGCTCGGCCACTCTGTCCTTCACCTTTGTGCTGCTGTTGAGGCCGTCTGGGCCGAACTTCGGAATCTGGACCACTGGAATGCGTAGCCCCTCTCTCCTTAAGAGTTTTTTCAAGGATTTCCTGATCTCATGCTGATCGTAGCCGACGCAGATCATGTCTGGCTTGACCTCGTTCAAGATTCCGAGCATGTCGACGCTCTCCCGGCCGAGAATCGCCTTGTCTACCGCTTTCAAGGAGGCCACGAGTTCTCGCCGTTGTCCTTCGGGCAAAATCGGTCCGTGCCGTTTACGACTCAACACCGTTCTGTCGCGAGCAACTACCACGACCAGTCGCGCTCGTGGTCCTCCTCTCTTCTTGGACTCCTCCAAGAATTTCACATGACCAAGGTGGAGAAGATCGAAGACCCCCGTTGCGAGAACCGTCTTTCTGCCTGCCAAATGCGAATCGGTTTGACTAATGTATACAATATGAACGCTTCTTGCCCAAGTCTGAGGGCCGAATCGTCTTTAACCGAAGAATGATTCGAGAGTCTGCTTCTCCTGGGTTGCCACAATAGCCTTCTTCATTCGCTCTACTGCTGTACGCACTCTTTCCTCGCTGAAATCGCGTTCTCCACAGAGGAACCGGACCAACTCCTCGAGTCGGGGTTCCTTCCACTCAAGTCTGTAATGAGCGGTCACGTCGGGCTTTAGGAATATTTCTCGTATCCTCCGTAGATTTGGTGGGATCTTGAAGTCAGGATCTTTTTCTGCTATCCGCTCTAGGCTCCCGTTTTCACGGAGAAGTTTCAGCGCCGTCTTAGGACCTATTCCCTTGAAGCCGTCTGGGTTGAAGTCAGTGCCGATGAGTATGCCAAGGTCGACCAACTGTTCCCGGCTGAGCTGGAGCGTTGATAGCGTGTCCTGGAGTTGTACGAGTTCGGGGTCGACCTGGACATATGCGTCTCTCATTGGAAGCTTGCGCTTTCCAGTTATTGCCAGGTGCCTGACCAACCGATTTGCGCCGAACAACAGCGAATCGTAGTCTTGGCTCACTGCCGCCCAAACATCGCCCCGGGCAGTCATGGACGCTGCCTGGGCTTCTCCTTCTGAAGGGGCCTGTGAGTATGGCACGCCGAGATAGTCCAAGAGTCTGTGAGCGTCATCTATCATAGTGTCCTTCAGACTTGAGGTTGCTTGGGCAAATCGCCTTGCCTCGACGACCTCGCCTTTTACGATCGCCGCCTCGTACTTGACGACCGCTTCTTCCTTGATTGCCCGCCTGCGCTTTATCTCGACCTCTTTCAGGGTTGGTGGGATTCCGTCAAAGACATAGACGAGACGAATTCCGCGCTCACCGAGGTTCGTGGTTCTATAGAGAAGACCGCTCAGGTGGCTCGTAACTCGGCCCGTACGATCCATTAGAGGCGCCCCGGTTGGACCGCGAATTATTGCTAGGAACTGGTAGAGGGCGTTGTAAGCGTCTACGGCGAGCGTCTTTCCAGACAGATCGTCAAGCGAGGTCTTCTGCCGCGGTACTAGGTCGCTTAGGTCGACTCCCAAAGCCTACCTGCCTCGGCTTTGTCGTCGTGTCTGCGCTGCTCGATTAGCGATAAGAGCTCCCACTGAGCCAGCTCCGACCCCGCTGTCTATGTTGACGACCGCTANNGCTACCCCGCGGTCGCCGAATCCATAGCTTCGCGAGGTCGGCACTCCAATTACTGGGACATCCACTATCCCCGCGACCACCGTCGGGAGGGCACCCTCCCTGCCGGCCACTACGAGGATCACGTCAGCGTCCCACCGGAGAAGCTCTGCCAATGGTTTGAACAGTCTGTGAAGGCCTGCGACTCCGACATCGAAGAACCCGAGTGTTTCACAGCCCATCTCGTCAGCCACTATCCGCGCTTCCTCGGCGATCGGAATATCCGACGTGCCCGCGGTCAACAGACCAACTCTGCCGCCGGTCCTTCTGAGGGCGTAGGATGTCCGCTTGACGACTATCATGCCTGACNNTCGTCAGCTCTGCTTACTATGGCTCGCCCCGTGCGCTCGATCATTCCACGGACAATCTCTGCAACATCACTCGCTGTCTTTCCTTCCGCGAGAATTATCTCCGGCAGGCCCTTCCTCATTTCTCGCCCAATGTCCAACCTCGCCAGATGCTTGACTCTCTCTATGGCTAGCAAGCGGTCTCCTCTGTCCGAAAATTGTGTGTTCGCGAATCTTGCCAAGTCCTGANNAACCATGAAATTCCATGTTCTTCGACAGTTTAAAATCACAACGTTCGCTTATCTGATGAGCAAATGGCAGAACCCGTTCCTGAACGAATCCAAGTCAAGATTGACAAGGTCACTTCGCTGATTCGGGGATTCAGCGGTGCCGTTGTCGCGTTGTCGGCCGGTGTTGACAGCTCACTGGTAGCGCTTATCGCGCACAGAGCACTGGGAGACTCGTCGGTCGCTGTTACTGGCGAGTCGGAGTCTCTCCCTCCGGAAGAACTGGAAGTTGCGAAGGAAACTGCAAAGGCCATAGGCATTCGCCACATGATTGTCAGAACGAACGAGTTGCAGAATCCGGACTACTACTCCAATCCCGAGAATCGATGTTACTTTTGTAAAGAAACCTTGTACGGCGAACTACGAGCTCTTTCCGACAAGTTAGGGTTCGTAGCGATCCTAGATGGGACCCACATTGACGATCTCGCCGATGACCGTCCCGGTCTCAGGGCCGCCCAAGACGCCGGGGTCGTCAGTCCACTTCTTCTAGCCTCATTTTCGAAGGCTGATGTGAGGGAGGCGGCGAGAGTTCTAGGGCTCTCAGTCTGGGACAAGCCCGCTATGCCATGTCTATCTTCGCGCATCGCACACGGTGAAGAGATCACCATCGAAAAGCTCGGCATGATCGGTGAAGCTGAACTGTATATTCGGCGATTGACAGGCGTCAGAAACCTCAGGGTCAGATTGTCTGACGGGATGGGGAGAATAGAGGTTTCTCCATNNCGATGATAAGGTCCTCGACAAGGTCGACCGCGAGTTGCGAAGGCTCGGATTTGTCAGAGTCACATTGGATCTGCGCGGCTATACTAAACGGGAAGCGACCCCTAGCGAGACGCTGACGCTTCCGATGGCAAGCGTACCCTGACTAGTTGGGAGAGTTCAGTAGCGACAGCAGCTCGTTCAAGACCCTGTGGGTGTACCCCCATACCACATGTCCGTCTACAAGAAATGTGTCGACATTTCGACGTGTCCCNNAAGTGATGGAAGTCGCGACAGTGAGACCCAGAACGCGTCTTGGACTTCGGGACCAATTCGAATCTCAGGATGGCGGCTGAGCCCGTACACTCGTGGCTGAACTTTCATGTCCAATTGCCTCATTGGCGATCCTAGACTCAGGGTCCCGAGTTCTCTGCCTGCCTCTTCTAAGTTGAAGCCAACTTCTTCTTCCACCTCCCGTTTCAACGCCATCCTCGCTGAACAGTCCGACCTTGACACTCGTCCTCCTGGGAGTCCGATCTGTCCTGACCACGGGTCGTTGATCCGCTCGGCTCGATGTATCAGCAGTAGTCTCAGTTCAGAATTCGTCTCATGAAGAAGAACCCCCACCACGGCATCGACAGTCTCGTTGGCTCCAGAGAGATGCTTGGCTGCGAGCGTTTCTTCCAGTTTAGCCAGTTCGGGACCGAGATAGGAGCCTAGCGCCAACACGCTCGTTATACGGCGTGAAGTCTGTTCGATAAAAATACCATCGGACGGACTTGCTTGTAGTGACAGCACTTCGCGTGGACGATTCTGCCTCAGAAGGCTACCGGTCTGACCTCGGGCTGAATCCCGGTTGCCTCTTGGCTGATGTGCTCGTATTTGGCCTTAACAAGGTCCATGAATGGGCCAAGGTCTTTTGACGTCTTGAGAGTAATGGCTGACCAGGTGCGCTTGTTCACCTGATCTCGCAGTCTCCAGTCAAGCGACTGGTCTTCTACGATCCTGGTCCTTGCTTTCTGGTCTGCGTGGAAGGTAGCACTGATCTCTTCGCCCCTCGCGTGCACATGGAAAAGTAGCCTGTTCTCATAATAGAATGCAGGGGTGGCTTCCTGGCTGTGCTTCTCGAAGTGGATCCTCATCGTCACTCCTCTCAACTGTCTCATTCGAGACCTTAGCGATTGGAAGAGGGTCCAGATCTGCGGGTGAACCCTGTCAGCGACGAAGGAGAGATCCGTCGTCTCAATTCGTGGCATAAGCAGCGCTGTGACGCTTATCTAGTAAAAAAGGTAAACGGATCGGCCCGGATTCTGCACTGAAATGAATAAGGAAACATCAACTTGCAATCTTAACATGGCAGGATCTTTGTATGCAAACGCTCATGTCAATCTTGATGAGGCAGGCGTGTCAAAGCTAGCTTTGCTGTCCAATCTCATCTACATGCGACGTAGCGGTTTTCGGTCTATCCCAAACGAGCAAGTTTCACAGCACGTATCGTCCGCTTCGGAATCGCAGTCGCAGATGCCTTCTCTAGAGAAGAAGATACTGTCCGAGCTGTCGGTCTAGACCTGCAGGCCTTTCCTTAGGTCTTCCTTCGGCTTGTATTCGAGCATCATCGCAGTACCCTGTTCAGGTGCCGATTCACTCTTCTTCTTGGGTGTAATAGTCACCGGAGTAAAACCTCTTGAGATAGCATAGGCGAACGACTCCTCTCCTTTCTGAGTACAGTGTACCAGAAGCTTGTAGAGCGGTTCTCGATGTGTGAAGACCATTTTGGTCCCTTCAGCCCTGAGAACGATTCCGGGAGCGTTGCAACGTAGACATGTCAGACCTTCATGCCGGCTGATCTTGAGTCCGCAGTCTGGGCACCAGATGTCCTCGTCTCTCCGAGCTATGAAGATCGACTGCCAAACGCCCAAGTGTTTTCTTGGACTGCACTGCTGCCAGTCCGAAACGGTAAGGCGGACAGACTTGAACGCCCATGGTGCCTCCTCCTTCCATCGAGAGACGTAGTCAGCCTTCTGTTCACAGTCTTGATGAAAGTACGACCTCTTGCCTTCCTGATTGAACGCCGCCAGTACGAGTTCATCTCTGTGGATGAGTCTTCTGCAAGCGGTACAGTCGACCATTTCTGCTCGTCGTCATGATGGCGTCTGGTGAATATCAGACCAGTGTTACCTTGGGATGCACCTAGAACTCAACTAGTTCGAGGAACCTGATCGCGTCCAAGAGTCCCTCGGCGTACGCAACGCAGGCGAGGGAAGTCACCGGTTTCTGCTTTTCGGCATAGTGTCTAGCATCTTTGACGTATCCTTGAGCCATTTCGAGTACGTGGCGAACCTGTGGTTCTTTGACTGTTGCTGGCAGGCCTTTCACTTGGAGCCGTTTTAGTGAAGCTGAAGCCGCTTCGATGTACTTCGAGGTTCTATCTGATGCGCTCTCTCTCAAATGCTGTCACGTAGGTCGGAATCTTGTGCGCCCCAGAGGATCCGCAACGCCTCAGTCTCCACAAAGTGAAGCTTTCCCACGACAACAATCGATTGAGGAGGACCGCCGAAATCTTCGTTCGCTAGAGTCCGCATCTTTGAAGCCTTCATCTTCTCGTCTAGAGCGCCAACCCTTGCGGCGCCGACAGCGAGCACGCTCTGCATCTTGGGATCTGCTCTCATGATTCTCGCAGCGGCGTCCCATATCGTCAACTGTATGTCCTGGCCTGACTTGACGTCGAGGAGAAGAAGAGTGTGCAGTCCTCGATCATGATTGTCAGATATGGTGTCTAGAACTGACTTGGGTAGCGGCTCTTCGTAGGGAACCGTGACGGTCTTGCCGAATTTGTAACTCTGCAGTCCGGTGGCTCCGCAGATTGCAGACATTATGGATGCAGCGTGCACTATTCGAGTCTTGATCCCGATCTTGGACAATGAAAGTCTGAGTGAGACATGGGTGGTTGCGATCATCGGGTCGCCTGGGACCAAGAATGCCACCCTTCCTGCTTGGCTAGCCTCCAACAATCGGCTTCCTCCTTCATTTTCGACCTGAGTCCTATCGACGATATGGATCTTCTTTCCGATCATGGATTCCAGACGTCCTATGTCGAGGTTTGGCATGATGTTCGTGTAGAATTCCGCGAATGCAATGTCTGAATGCCTAGCCTCCTCGAGACCCTCAACCGTCATACCTTTCTCATCGTTTAATCCGAGCCCGATGAACGTGAAAGACCCCATAGGGCCGCGCTAGGACATCCTGGGCTAAATTGGCTTCTAATCTGTCGAGGATTGACGCTGGCGAGTTGGTAAGACCCTGCTCGATGGGTTTTCGGATCGTTTGGTCGTTTGTCGTTCGCCTCTGAAGCTGTAGTGCGTCCTAACGAAGCCCAAGAGTTGTTTCTTGAATATCGAGAAGCGGGATACTCGGAAGACAAGACCTCTTGTCCGGTCGATTTCGAAGGGCACGGATCCTGAGGATACTCTTCTCCTCTCCATTTTGACGACTGAGAGGAATCGATGGACCTTGCCGTGGGTCCGGACGACGCTGAGCTCGATGACACCATCCGCCATCGTCTTGATCTTCGCGGCGGCATCGTCAGAGACGGCTCCCTTCGATGCCGTCTGAATGAACAACCCTCCTGTCTTCTTCACCTTGGCACCGAGGGTTTGGATGAAGTTGATCGCCTGCTTCTCCTCGACTCCGTTGAAGATTGGCGTTAGAGAATCGAGCACCAAAGTGACCGGACTTCCCTTTGCCTTCCCAATGAAAGCCGTCACCTGAATGTTAAGCTCGGTGAGGTCCGATGGGTCTTTTATCGCCCCTTCCCCTTGTCCCGCGAGGCTGGAGTAGCAGTCGATGATTTTCAGTCGACCCTTCCGCAAGGGGGAGACGATGTCCCATCCGAACTCGTTCATTCGTGCCTGAACATCCTCGGGAAAAGCGTCGTACGAAAGGAGAGCACAGATCCTTCCACTCTCAAGCTCATCGTGGAGTAGCTGGTACGCGAGAATCGTCTTGCCACTCCCTGCGTCGCCGGATAGTAGGATGCTAGCTCCTCGGGGAAGAGGCCCCCCAATCAACTGGTCTAGGTGCTGAAATCCTTCGAGGGTCGTGTCAAACCGCTTCGCCGCGACGACTCCACCTGCGACGGCGAGGATCCCAGCCAGTACAAATGGCCAGTAACTCAGGGGCGAAGTGACGATCTGGATAGGGACGGAAGTGTCCAGATCAGGGCCCGTGTTGCCGTTTCCATCGTTGAGACTGTAGGCGTCGATTATGACCGTCCAGGTTCCGCCCGTGTCGGAGGAGGAGACTGGGTAGCCCGTTGATGTGTAGAATCCGAAGAGTGATCCATCGTAGGCGGCGGTCAGATTTTGGACAACTGACCCAGAGGGGTTTCTAAGAACGACGGAATACTGTCCCGTGTCCAGGTAGGAACCTGAGGAGTATCGTATCCTGAAGAAGGCGAAGATAGTATCTCCGGCAGAGAAGCTGGTTGATGGCCCTTTCGAGTTGTAGGTCACGAGAGAATCGACTATCAAGTCGTTCCTCGTTACCGAGACGGTTACGGGAGTGCTACTGCCAGTGTCGCCTTGACTATCGCTCGCTTGGACGATTATTGTCCAAGGCCCGGCTGGGTCCGAGGCAGAGACCTGATAGCTTGCCGTGTAGACTCCGATTCCTGTCTGTGGTAGAAATATTCTCGGGTTCAATGCATTGGGAGCGTTTGCAGATACGGTCGCTCCTGTATCGGGGCCGCTTAGAGAAGAGACTGTTACACTGATCAGGAAAGTCTGTCCTCTCTGAACGGTCGCCCCAGCGACGGGTTGAGAGATCACCACGGTGAGTTGTGAGCTCACAGTAAACTGGCCGTTGGCAACTGTTCCCGTGTTTGTCGGGGTCGTCTGGTTCGCGAATACGTTGTAAACACCGCCGACGTCAGTTGCGACCGTCCCGTTGGTAGCTGTCCACGATGGATCAGGATAGGTGAGGGAGACGCTGCCCGTGCCTCTATTGTCGGTTGATATTGTCCTTGAAGTCGTGGCGCTTCCAGTCTCGTTTGGTTTGACAACCTGGAATACGACTGTGTAGGCGCTGTTTCTGACACCGCCTGTGAGGCTCAGACTTAGGGTGATGGTCGTCCCAAGACTCACTGGGACATTAGGACTGATCGACAGGGTGTACGACGCCGCCGCGACGGAAGGAACACCCAGCATAGCTACAGCTAGCGCTACGATGATGCACGGCGCGATTGACCGCACTCTCATTAGTCTAGTCTCGATTGTCTGGAACACTCTCTGTCTTCGANNGGAAGCATTGTGTTACCACTCGAGATTTGCGAGAGGAACACTCACGGACACGATGCGAGGGGAAAGAGGCTGGCTTTCTACTGCAAGCGAATAAACGTCAACAATCTTTAATAGAAATCCGGAAGTCGCGGGTCTCGGCGGGTCCCTTGGGCCCGTAAACCGGATCCTTAACGGTCCGGTCGGGCGGCTCAGCCAGGTAGAGCAGCAGGCTCAAGCAGGCTGAAGCTCTTAACCTGAAGAGCGAGCCCGGAGAGGCTCGTTCGGGGAGTGGTCGAGGGTTCAAATCCCTCCGGGCCCGCCACACGTTGCATAGTGCCGGTCGATGCCGGCAGTGGGAAAGCCTTTCTTTGAGCTCGACAGTTCACACCAGTAGTCGGGGGCGAAAAACCCGAATCGTGAGAAAGATTCTCTTTGATTCGAGCGGAAGGCGGCCTTCCTGTACAAAACACGGCTCCTACGACGGCCCCTACTGTCCCGAATGCTACCTCAAAGCAATGGGTGCCCAAGCACATGAAGAATCCGAGAGAACAAACGCTGAAGATTAGCGAGCGAGGAATAGTAGGTCCAATGGATCGATTCGCGCGTGAGTTCGAGGGCCTTCGAAAGGAGAAGGACGAGTTCTTTCGAACCGACTTGGACTCGCCGATTCCTCCCGAACAACGTTCAAAATTCAAAGGTCTGAACTATTTTCCTGCCGAGGAAGACTACCGAGTCGCTGGCCTCATGGAAAGTTTTGACGAGCCTCAGCCCGTTTTCATTGCTACGAGCACGGGATCACGACAGTCGTATCTCAAGTATGGTGTAGTCCGGTTTGAAATAGCGAGCACCAAGCTCCACCTCGTCGTCTACAAGTCAGCCGAGGACCCTTTTGCAAGGTCACTCTTCATTCCATTCTCTGACGAAACTTCAGGCAGGGAGACGTACCAGGCTGGCAGATATCTCGACATCGAAGAACATGGCCGAGACGAATACGAAATAGACTTCAACATGGCTTACAACCCATATTGCGCTTACAATGATCTCTACACGTGTCCAATCGCTCCACGCGAGAACAGACTGCCCATCAGAATACTCGCCGGAGAGAAGAACTACAAATAGCAGAATTTACTCGCGGAGCAATAGGCCAGACATGCAAAAGATTCCTGATCACTCCCGCGACTTCGACACGCTCGAGAAGATGGAGTGGGCCTTCTCAAAGGGCGACACGACCTACTTCAAGAAAGTCCTTGACGACAAGCCGAGCATAGTGCTGAGAATCCACGCCGTCTGCATGCTAGCTGACATGAAGAACGAGGCCGCTGTTCCGCTCCTGNNGAATTCCCTTCTGACCGACCCCAGCCCACTCGTTCGTCACGAGGCTGCCTTCGCAATGGGACAGTTGGAGTTCAAGTCAGCAGTCCCCGCGCTGATACAGGCCATGACAAACGACGAGAGCGTCTTGGTCAGACATGAGTCCGCAGTTGCTCTCGGGTCCATTGGAGATGAGAGGGCTAGAAAATGGCTGGTCGGGCGGCTTAGCGATCCTGACGAGGACGTGAGGCTCTCTGCCGAGGTCGCCTTGGCTGACCTGGACTTTCTGAAGAGACTCAGGTCGAGAACTGAGGCATTTGTTGCTTCCGGTTCCTCATGATCGACTCTCCCGATGAGCTATTCGGCGAAGTATGTTGCCAAGGCGAGGTCTCCGCGTGCCGCTCGCCATGGCGGAAAATGCGATTCGTCTGCTCCACGAGGTGAATCTGATCGACCGAGACTTCAGTGTCAAGAACGATGGTCGAACCTTGACTATTCCACTAGTGCGTGCCCCCAAACGTGCCGAGTTCGAGACGTTGCGACACAAGGTCGCAGGGGCGGTTGTTAGAACGAACGATTTCGAGCCGAGGAAGCGGCCTCGTATCAATCTAGAGGAGGCCCTAGCCGGCGAGATTCCTGAAGAGTCTGTTCAACACATGCCAAGGTCGTTTGACATTATCGGCGACATTGCGGTTCTCGAACTCAGCCCGGACCTATCGTCGTCCGAGAAGAAGCTAGCCAAAGCGATTCTTGACGTTCATCCCAACGTTAAGGCGGTTTTTGCCAAGGCAGGACCGGTCTCTGGCCCCGAGAGAGTAAGACCTCTACACCATATTTTGGGCGAGGAGAGAACTGTGACCGTTCATCGAGAATTTGGCTGCTCTTTCAAAGTCGACCTTTCCAAGGTCTTCTTCTCGCCGCGTCTATCTACTGAGCATCAGCGAGTCGCAAGACAAGTAGCAGAAGGGGAGACCGTGGTTGACATGTTCGCCGGTGTCGGCCCCTTTTCCATCCTAATCGCTAGATCAGTCAAGGATGTGAATGTTCACGCGATCGATTCTAATCCGGCCGCGGTGGAATTGATTCGCGAGAATGTGAAATCGAACAAGGTTGGCTCGAAAGTTCACGTGCATAGGGGCGATGCGAAGGAAGTCGTTCCAGGGCTCGGGCACGGAGCTACGAGAGTTATTATGAACCATCCTTCGGCCGCTAGGGATTTCGTCGGTGCGGCTTGTGACGTACTTCAACCGATTGGCGGGGTTGTCCACTACTACACGTTCTCGGAAGGCGAGGATTGCGAACGTCAAGCTAGAACTGAACTTGAACTGAGTCTAGAATCATCCGGGCATTCCCTGAGGAGAGTGCTCATGGTCCATAAGGTCCGTGAGGTAGCTCCTATGAGTTGGCAGGTCGCTGTCGACGCTGTGGTCATCCCGTGGAAACAGTAAGAATCTCGACCGTAAGCTTGCTGGTTGGGTCTTGGAGTAGTTTGACCATTTCGCGCGGTATGTCTTTCGCGGCCCTATTTGCATGGATTATCAGGGTTCGGTCAGAGACGAAGCCACTCTTTCTGATCACGAAGTCGGTCGGGTGAGAGAGGGTCAGTTCGGGGGCCCCCTCACCTTCGACAGTGAACTGGAATCGGCCGACTTTCAGAATTAGTTGAGCCTTTGTCGAGGGTCTGCGGAGCGCCCGTCTAAGGTCTGCAGATAGGTCGGCGGGGCCGGCTGAAGAGTTCACTGCGACTATGCAATCGCCTTTGGCCGAAAGGTGTGTCTCCTTTGTTATCTCGATGGANNCGATGGTTGAGGGGTGTGTAGAAAGAACCGCGGGATGACCATAGGCGTGAAAAGTGAAGTTCAAGTTTGAACCGAGAGATCGGATTTAGACTAATATCCTTCGGGTTTCAGAATAGGTCATCGGAGGCGGAAACTAGGTGGCAGTAGACTTCGCGAAGGAGCGGGAACAAATGGTTAGAGGTCTGATAGAGGAGGGCCTGCTTCGATCCCCTGGTGTCGTGGCAGCTATGAAGAAGGTCCCTCGCGAATTGTTCGTCCCGGAACACGTTCGTTCCTACGCCTACAACGACGCTCCCTTGCCTACGGAGCATGGACAGACGATCAGCGCGCCACACGGCAGTCTCTGCCGGGCGTTACATGGTCGCCATAATGAACGAAGCGCTTGAGCTGACGGCCGGGTTGAGCGTCCTTGAGGTCGGCGCGGGAAGCGGCTACCACGCGGCAGTGATTGCAGAGCAAGTAGGACCCACGGGGCATGTCTACACGGTGGAGGTGGTAATGGCGCTAGTAGAGTTTGCGAGGAAAAACGTTGAACGTGCGGGATACGGCGACCGCGTTACCCTAGTTCACGGCGACGGCTCGCTGGGATACGAGGACAGGGCACCCTACGACAGAGTGCTTGTTACTGCTGCAGCGCCGAAGGTTCCGGTGCCGCTAGTTGCGCAACTCCGCTGTGGAGGAGTCCTCGTAATCCCCGTTGGAGGCCGTATGTTTCCACAAGAACTAATCAAGATTCGAAAGAACGCAGACGGCAAGATCGAAAGATCCTCCCTTGGAGGAGTGGCGTTTGTCCCGCTGATAGGAAAGGAGGGGTTCGAGAACTAAGCCGATTCTAGGTCCCGTGTCTTGTCGCTAAGTCTCGATGCTGGTTACGTTTGAATGTCCAGCCGTTCCGTTGGTACTCCGACCATCTTGCAGGCTTCGCACACCTCTAGAGGCGTCGGTTCGCCGCACGAGCGACACGCGTGGAGTTCTGACGCCGGTACGTTCGGCTCTGCGAGTCCTCGAAGACGCGTCATGGCTCTATAGGCCGTGAATAGGACCCCGGGGTGCGCAATCTCCAGCCTGTTCAATACCGTTCTAAGTTCGTTGCGTAGCGCCTCCATCATGTAGGGGCACGACGCAGATTGGAACGTTAGCCCTTCAGTGTAGCCGTAGAGTGCGACCTCCCTCTCGGGAACCTCGCAAAGAGGCTTTACGCGTGGGAGGAAGCCTCCTCGTGGGTCTCGCAACACTGGACTAAATCTAGCGAACCTGTCCACATCGCCTTGGAACAGGTTCAGCAGGTATGTCTGTACGACATCGTCTAGGTTATGGGCGGTCGCGATCTTCGTCGCGCCTACCTTTCTCGAGGCGACGTTGATCGCCTTGCGCCTGAAGACGCCGCAATAGGAGCAGGCAGTGAGCCGGTTCTGTTTTCCTCGGAGGAAATCGTCGAGTCCACTTCCGTAGAGTTCTGCGAATGTCACTATCTGATGGTCGACACCTAGCCTCTTGCAGTATTGAGATGCTAGGTCGACTGCTTCTTCTCGATAGCCGCCGATTCCCTCGTCGATCGTGACGGCGGTTATTTTGGCCTGTTCGAACCGCTTCGACAGTTTCTTGAGAATCATGAGTAGTGTAAGACTGTCTTTTCCTCCCGATACGGCCACGGCTATGTGGTCGCTAGGTCCGAACATCTTCCAGTGGCTTATTGTCCTTCGGACCCGGCGTTCTATGGATTCCCTGAAACAGTTCTTGCAGAGAACTGCGCCTTCGTTCTCCCGTCTGTAGAACGGGCTGTGATGATGACAGCTACTGCAAAGTGGCGCCTCCAAGAATCATGCCTACTTGGGAAATATCGTGCCGAAGAGTGCGTATGAGAGAATGAGATTCGAGCCTAGAAGGATCAGGGATATCGAGCTGGCGATAGTCCTCGCATTCTTCGTATTCTTCAATCCGAGTCGAGTGAGTACCGTGTCGAAGTATCTGTCGCCATCGAACGGAAACATTGGCAGCATATTGACGAGTGCAACTCCTAGCAGTATGAGCGACATCCACTGTAGAGTGCTGTAGAACTGGTAGGGGCCCGAGACCGGGAGGAATGACGCTCGGGGCTGGTAGTAGTCGAACGTAAAAATGCCTATAGTCGCCCTGCTGGCGTTGCCTGACGCGGGTTGAGTTACGATCGTATAGTTCTGACTGTTGATCGTCAGTACCAAATGATGTCCTGGGGAGAGCGGGGCAAGGTAGGTTCGGAGAGAGTCGACCGACCGCATCGCATCACCATTAACATTGGTCAAGACGGACCAGGCCGGCACGTTGCTTGACTGAGCAGGACTACCACTCACTGTACCTGTGATCAAAACTCCAGATNNATAGGGGACTGATCGAGGTTGCGAAGTTCGTGATCAGGAGGAATACGATGAACCAAGTCACGACGTTCGTATACGAGCCGGCAGCAAAGACCCGGAGCTTTGTCCTTGCCCTCCTCTTTGAGAGGTCCTCCTCGTCGATCTCTACGAATCCCCCTGGGAGGAATATGGCCAGGAATACTCCCGACGACTTGAGGGGGACCTTGTCGATCGCGCTGGCTATTCCATGGGCTACCTCGTGGGGGATCAGCAGGACCGCGATCGAGATGAGGATGTAATGAAATATTTCCCAGCTGATTGTTAGACCTGGTAGTGGGATGATGAGCAGAGCGGGACCGGCAGATGAAGAGCGGTTGAAGAGGCCGACCGCGTTCATTATGAAGCTGTAAATCACGAAGATGAGTAGTCCGATTCCCATGGCGGCCNNTTCCGGAAGCGGCTGCCGAGTCTCTCCATCCAGCTGTTGAACACGCCGGTCTTGAGCATGAGATAGTAGGGTTTGACGAGGACTCCATGCTTGTCCGCTTTGACCGCGATTCCTATGAGAACAATGAGTGCCCAGATACCTAGATACTCTAGGAGTGGGATGTACGGGTCGAGCACTGTACTCAATTGTTTTCTCTCAGAGAGTGGACTTGCGAGCGGACAAGACCTCTTTCATATTATCCTTTCAACCTCAAGAAACGCCTGCGTTAAGATTGGACGATGGTCAGAGGGTTCCTTTGAACAGGTCTTCTCTTGACATGACAGAAAGTTTCCTGCTTGACGTTCTCTGCTGAAATTTCACCCTCTTCAGTCCCCTGACGATTGCGACTGGAGTGGCTTCTCGTCCCTGCCCCATGACGAGTTCGGCCGCCGATGCGAGCTCGTCCGCCAAATCTACGTTCTTGAATCTCAGCTTGTAGCCGAACAGGTCTGTCTGGCCACGATAGTCCACCATCGGGTTCATACCTGCTACTCCTATGCATTCTTCGACTTGACCGCGGCGGAATGGTCTGCTCCGAGTGTCGGTTACGACTACTCCGACATGTTTTCCTGTGAGCTTCTTGATTCTCCTCATTAAGTCTCTCGCTGAGGCATCGGGGTCTCTGGGGAGGAGAGCGTACATTCTGTCTCCCTTTACGTTGGACTTGTCAACACCTCCGTTCAAACAAGTCTGTCCGTGCTTCGTGGTGACAACGAATGCGTCTCCATCTGCCCGGAGCACTTTCGCCGCGTCTCGTAGCACAATTTCGACGAATTCGGCACTTTTCTTAGTCTTGTCCGCAATCCCGGCCGCTCTCGCTGACGGCTCGATGTTGTCGATGTCGACAATTCGGCCCTCTATCTTGGAGACTGCTTTCTGCCCCACAACGACGATGTCTCTGTTCCTAATTTCTATCCCTAGTCTCTTTGCTTTGGCTAGTATGATCGCCGCGAGGTCGTCTCCAGTCTTTAGTAGGGGTAGCCCGTGGACGGGCAAGATCTCGAGCCTATCTGGCATTTGAAGCTCTGCACGAGATTGTTGTCCTAATCAAGCTAGCTTGCGCGTGTTGGCCTTTGCGGCGGAGCGTCGTAGGTAAGGCAACTTTATATTGCATAGGCCGGAAAAACTCGGGTTGCAGGTTGACTCGCCGAGGAACCGTCTGTGGCCGTTACCGAAACGACTGCTGCTTTCTCTGGTAGCAACCGAAACGTGATGTGACGAAGAACGGAGGTGGAACACGCCTATGGGTTATGAGAGGAGAGGTTACGGTGGCGGTGCGAACCGATTCGGTCCGAAGCCCGTCGAAGAGGGCAAGGAATACGATGTCGACATCAAGGAGATCAGCAGACGCGGGGAAGGAATAGCTCGTGTCGAAGGTCTCGTGGTGTTCGTGCCGAACACAAAGCCCGGGGACCACGTAAAGGTCAAGATAACTCGGGTTTCAAACCGCTTCGCATCTGGCGAAGTCGTCCAGTAGAACGAGGGATGGTTTTCTTCTTCCTATCCCACTTTTGTTTGTTTCTAGAAACACCTTTCGAGCGTTACGCCTCAAAGGTGAGGGAAGGCTTATGAAAGCTGTTCTTGAGCAATTCAACAGTCCTAGTGACTCTGGGTTAAGTTGAAGGTACAAAAGCCGAACTGGTTCAGCTTCATAGAGCTCCAGAGCTTTGTCGTGCGTCGACCCTGGTCCGTGCTCTCTTGGGCGTCAGGGATTATAGCCGTCACCTTCATGGGCTACTATAGTATCCTAGCACTGGGCAACCCCCCTAACGTTATCGGGCAACAGTTCGTTCTGACCGAGTTTCCATCCCCTTCAATCTCACCTTGGTTCTATGCCAAGCCAATTACTTGGTTTTCTTATGCCGCGTTTCTCTACTGGGGTTTTGGACTGGAGGCACAGAAGAAGCATTTTCTCAGATTCTCTGACGGCACGAGACGCTTCCTGTTCGTCATCACCGCCGTAATCGCATTCGGAGCATTTTACGAGATTTTCTTCAACTTCATGCTCTGGTCCGCGCTAGAAACTCTTGCCAACAACTGCGGAACCATTGGTTGCAATCCCGATCTGCTGTTCAACTCGTTTCCGAACCTCAGGAATCCATTGAGTCTAACATTCGCCACTAAGATCGTGACATTGGTTTTCGCCATGTCGATATACTCCCTCTACTTCCTGCACCGGGTTGATCGTGAAATAGAGAAGAAGAGTCCATCCCCTGCAGCCGGCTTCTCGCGGCAGGAGACCTATGACGTCGACACTATCAGAAATATCCCAATAACAAGGTCCGTCTCGTTTGCCCTCACGACCGGACCGCCGAACACAGACGTCGAGTATCACCAGCCCAACTAGGTCTTGATTTCTTGGATAGCTTTGACGTGGCAATAATTGGCGCGGGTCCAGCAGGCGTAATGGCGGCTTGGACTGCCGCGCGCGAAGGCGCCCNNCTACTCTACTCTTGGAGAGGGAAGCTAACCCTGGGAAAAAGCCGTGCGCTGAAGGAATCCTGTCGGAAGTACTCGACGACGCGCAGGTTCAGCCAGACCCTCGGTTCGCCATCAATCACATCAGCGGGGCGGTGCTCTACGCGCCGGACGAGAAGAAACGGGTCAAGGTTGGAGGCGAGGGCTATATTCTGGACAAGCCAGCTATGCTGAGCGTACTCGCTGAGAGAGCAAGGAGCGGTGGTGCCGAACTGGATTACGGAGCCATCGTCGAGTCAGTTTCAAGACAAAACGGGCATGCGCTCATCACCGGGAAGAGAGAGTCGCAGCCCTTCTCGGTAGAGGCACGAGAAGTGATAGGTTGCGACGGGACTGGTTCGATCCTCGCGCGGCAGCACTTTCAGAGAAGCAAGTACCACGTGATTGCCGCGTTTCAATACGCGATGACGAACTGCCGAGTTGAGGACGAGTCAAAACTGGAGATTTTCATCGGTCACAAGAAGGCGCCTGCAGGATACGTCTGGATCTTTCCAAAAGGAGCTGGCCAGGCAAACGTTGGAATCGGGCTCAAAGGCTCAGGAGCAAAACAGCTCCTGGACAAATTCATCAAGGACCACCCGGTCGTTTTTGGCGAAGCAACAATTGAGCGCTCCCAGGCTGCGCCCGTGCCCGTCGGTGGCGAGGTTGATGATTACGTCACCGATAATATGATGCTCTGCGGCGACGCTGCGGGCCAGGTTATCCCGCTGACTGGCGCGGGAATTCACACCAGTCTAGTCGCAGGCAAGATCGCGGGGCAGGTTGCAGGTCGGGCTGCGGTCGAGGGTGATGTGAGTTCGAAGCGGTTGTCCGAGTACAAGGAGAGGTTTGACGACTTGTGGGGAGAGAAGATCTCGAACAGTCTCAAGGCGTTGGAGTCGTTCGAGCGTTTCTCTGACGCGGAGTTGAACGTGATAACCGATTATCTGGACGGTCAGGACCTTATCGAGATGGCTCACGGGTTCAGCCCGTCGAGAGCAGTCGGTCTCATCGTAAGGCACCCGATTCTTGCAATGAAAGTGGCTCATCAACTTCTGAGCAGCTAGAGCGTCTTATCATGACTGGACCTGTGGAGGGGGCATTGGTCGACGGGATACGCGAGAAGGGCTGTATCCATCTTGCGCTAATAGATCCCGAAAAGTCTCCGCACAATCTGCCGGATACTGTCGCTGCCCTCGAGTCACAAGGGACGGCTGCCATAATGATCGGCGGGTCCACGCTAAAGTCTTCGACTCAGCTTGACAAGACTGTCAAGACGATACGAGAGTCTTGCTCACTACCGACCATTCTCTTCCCGAACGGTCCGGTCGGAGTCAGCAGGTTCGCCCAGGCGATCTTCTTCATGTCACTCCTCAACTCGTCAAGCACCCGTTTCCTCATCGAGTCCCAGGTTGTTGGGGCCTCGATGGTGAGAAGGTTCAATCTCGAGCCCATTCCTCTAGGCTACGTCATCGTTGGACACTCGGAGACTGCCGCGAGCACAGTTGGAATGGCCAAGCCAGTGCCGTTTTCGAAGATTGATCTCGCGACAGACTATGCTCTTGCGGCGCAGTATCTTGGGATGCGTTTCGTGTATTTGGAAGCTGGAAGTGGGGCGGAGCGGATGGTCGACCCTCGAATGGTGAGCCGGGTCAGCGAGACGGTGGACGTTCCAATCATCGTGGGCGGAGGCATTCGGACTCCGGAACAGGCTGAAAGGCTGGCGCGGGCAGGCGCTTCGGCAATTGTCACTGGTACCGTGTTGGAGCAGGAAGGTCCGGGCCGTGTCAAGCAGATTCTCGCTGCCCTAAAGCGTGCCTAGCCCGATGCCATGCGCTGCGAAGACCGGTGTGGGTAGGACAGTTGACTCCTTCAACTTCATCCAACGAGTAGCTTTCCCCTCGACGCCTAAGGTCGTATCGCTATTCGTTTTGATTGGTGTCGTAGCAGCTGCCGTCTCTCTGCTTGTTGCAGGGGAAAACCTGATCCAGACTCTGGTTTTTGCTGGCGGCGTCTTCATACTCCCTGGGTTGGCTGGTGAGCTCGTAAACTCAACTGTGCTCCTTCGGAAGGACGGGATTCTTGACTTCAGACGACTGATGGGAATTGAAGTGATCTCAATAATCCTCATGTCACTTGTCTTTCTGGTCTTCTCAACTATTGGTGCGGTATTTGGCGTATCATACCTCTGGGAAGATGGATTCTTGATCGGTCTCGCGGTCTCCCTTCCTATCCGCTTCTTGACCCCGATGGCGATGTCTTCAGTCGGTTTGTGGAGGAGGCTCCTAGCAGGTCTGCCGACCGCGTTGCTCATGACNNACTGCAGCTAAGACGGTGTTGTTCGTCGCCCTTCAGCTGGTCCTGTCGGCGGTGGGAGTCTCTCTCATTATCAGGCGAGTAGAGATCGAAGGCAAGGCAGAGATCCACTACTCTCCGATGGACCTGTTCCGAGCATTCCTCGATCACTGGTTGAACAAAACCCCTACCGCTCTGGAACAGAGGCTCTTGTCTCTCTCGACAAAGGGATCTATTGAGACGAAAATTCTGAGCTTTTCTAGGGACAGCTTCAGACCTGAATCGTCAATCGTAGTGTCCAACTTTCACCCGGGTCCTTATCGGGACATGGGTAGTGGCGGTCTCTCCTCCGGGTTGAAACAGAGCTTGGAAGAGTCGCATGGTGGTATTGTCGAGGTACCGCACGGAATCTCGAATCACAAGCTGAACATCGTCTCCCGCCAGGACATCGATAGGCTTCTCTCGTCAGCAAACGCGAGCTACCCATCGGATCATTCCATTCGTGAAGCCTCTCCCATGATTCGGGAACGCGAGGGAGAGGCGACAGTCTCTGGGCAAGCCATCGGAAATATCGCGCTCCTAACGATCACTCTGGCTCCTGAGGAGATGGAGGACTTGCCGACGGAGGTAGGAGTGGCAATAGAAAGAGAGGCGTCAAGGCTGGGTTTTGAGCCGTTCACCATTGATGCCCACAACAGCTTGGTGGGTCAAACTTCTATAACACCTCTCCAGGCCGAGCGAATCATCACGGCCGCGGTCAGAGTGCTTGGCAGGTTGAAGGCCTTACCAAGAGGATCTTTTAGAGTTGGATCCGCCTTTGATGCGCTTGACAAATATGGACTAAGAGATGGCATCGGTCCCGGCGGCTTGTCGGTGATAGTCGTGAAGACCGAAGGCGACTCCTCGTCATACATCACTATCGACGGAAACAACATGCAACAAGGTCTCCGGGAGCGGATTCTTCAATCGATCAAGGAAACTGGGGTCGGCGACGGCGAGGTTATGACGACCGACACACACCTCGTTACGGGTCTAGTGAGGTCGCCTTTAGGATACTACCCAGTTGGAGCCGTTCTACCGACCGATTCTTTCGTCAAACAGATCACTGACTCTGTTCGAAACGCCGTGACCAATCTCAGGGATTCGTCTGCTGGTTTTTCGAAGTTTACGGTTCAGCTACAAGTCTTGGGCTCAGAGACGTTCCAGTCGATAACCAGTTTCATAGGGCGGGTCGCCCGTGAGATTGGAAGATTGTTTGCATGGCTTGAGATCGCTTCGCTAGTGCTAGCTGTTCTAGTTCTGTTTGTGTTGTGATCCAACTGGAATCTGAAGAATCGATCCACTACATGCAGCTTCCGAGAGAGGTCATCGTCGGAGTCAACATCCTGGACCGAGTGGGAGACATCTGCACTAAGCTAGGTTTCCGCGGCACCGCATTGGTGGTTTCTGGACCCGTGACTTATCCTCTCGCCGGGGTCGGCGTGGCCAAGTCTGCCGCGAAGGCTGGGCTTCACGTCGACCATGTCATTGTCAAGGAATCCACCGAGGCGGTCGTCAACCGTGTCATTGAGGCGATCAAGAAAGCCAGGCCGGCTGTCGTTCTGGCGGTTGGCGGCCGCAAGGACATCGATGTCGCCAAGCTCTCCTCTGCTAAGGCCTCGGTTCCATTCATGAGCATTCCAACGGCTGCGAGCCATGACGGGATTGCGAGTCCCTACGCTTCCATCAAGGGAGGTCAGAAGCCCTACTCGATCAGGGCCCAAGCACCTATCGCTATTATTGGCGATATTGGCGTGATCGCTGACTCCCCCTACGGCCTCTTGGCCGCGGGTTGCGGGGACATTGTTGCAAAGTTTAGTGCCGTGAAGGATTGGCAGCTTGCTCACAAGCTGAAGAACGAATACTATGGGGACTACGCGGCGGAGCTGGCTCTGATGAGCGCTGAGCTAGTCACGCGGAATTCGAAGGAGATCATCGCGCGTAGCAGAGAGGGTGTCCGGACAGTTGTCGAAGCCTTGATCAGCTGTGGTGTTGCGATGAGCATCGCTGGCAGCTCGCGGCCCTGCAGCGGTGCCGAGCATCTGTTTAGCCATGCGCTGGACATTGTTGCGGGCGACACGAGTCTGCACGGCGGGAGGACGGGCGTGGGGGCGATAATGTGCGCCTATCTTCACGGTTCCAACTGGGAGTCAATCAGAGAATTTCTCCAACAGATCGGCGCGCCCTCGACGGCCAAGGAGTTGAACGTCTCGCCGGAACAGGTGGTCAAGGCGTTGACTATGGCGCACAGTCTCAGACCGGAACGATACACGATTCTCGGCGAGACTGGGGTTACTGAGGCCGCTGCTGAGAAGGTTGCGCGGGCGACCGGGGTAATAGGATAGGATAGTCCGCGTTGAAGTGTACTGCCCGAGCCTACGCCATCCAAGGTCTCATCAAGTATCACGGATTGAAGAACTCGAAGCTGAGGATTCCGTATCATGACAGCATCTCCGTCTGCATGAAATCCCTGGACACTGTAACGACTGTTGAGACGAGAGAGGGGCTCGACAAAGACAGGATACGAATCAATGGCTCTGTTCCAACGATCGAAGAAGAGGCGAGGGCACGAATCGTTATCGATAGGCTCAGAGAGCTAGCCAGACAGAAGACGCGTGTCAGAGTAGAGTCGAAGAACGCGAACGTCAGCGGCAAAGGACTCGGCTTCTCCGCGTCCGGTTTCGCTGCCTTGGGTCTCGCAACCTCAACGGCTTTCGGGCTTCACCTAATTCCTGAGGAGCTTTCCGAGGTGGTCAGGCTCGGCGCAGGATCCGCGGCACGGAGTCTTGTAGGAGGATTCTCGATATGGTATGCGAACCGGAACGGCCACTCCTATGCAGAACAGCTCGCGTCTCCGAGTTCGATCAAGATGAAGACCCTAATTGTCCCGATTCCGTCGTCGATCCGAACCGACAAGGCACACGCGGACGTGTTAACGTCTCCTTTCTTCAGAGCAAGGTTGGCCTATCTGAAAGGGGTCCTTCAGAGGATGAAGCGTGCCATAGCGAGGAAAGATGTCTCGGAGATCTGCAAACTCGCAGAGGTAGACACGCTTAACCTTCACGCGATAACGATGACGGGCAGCCAGGAAACAATCCTTGTTAATCCACTCTCGATCAGAATAATGGAGGAAGTACGGAGTCTTCGAGAGGAAGAGGGCATACCGGTGTGGTACTCCCTCGACACCGGGCCCTCGGTGTTCATCAACACCACGCCGAACCAATTCTTGAAGGTGGAAAGGCGAATCAGAAGGTTGTCCGATAGTTTAATCTCATCCGCTCCGGGCGGGCCCGCTGAGGTAGTTTCTTCCGACCTTTTCTGAGATTCTCTAGTCTCCGGCTCTTATGCCCTAGTCAGTCGACGAGTTCTCCGGAGCTCGCATTCACGGTTGTTGCCGTGATTGTGCTCGCATAGTCTGACGCCATCAGAACCGCCGCGTTCGCGACCTCTGAAAGCAGTGGGAGCTTCTTCAATGCGGTGACCTGGGCCTCTCCGTCTGCCATTGCTTCGAAGGTTGTTCCTTTGATCTTGGCGAGATGAGACAGTACCTCGTGGATGATAGGGTTGTCGGGTGTACTGCCGGTTCTCAGGCACACTACTCTGACTCCTCGAGGCCCAGCCTCGAGCGCCAGTTGCCTAGACAGTGCCTCGATGGCCGCTCCCCCCACTGAGAATCCTCCCATGTTAGTTCGGGGCAGGCGCGCGTTGGGGGCTGTTAAGCCGAGGATGACCCCATGACCCTGCTTCTCCATGATTCGAGCTGCAGAGGTCATGGTGATGAAGTATGATCGGACCCGCTTGAAAGCCGCGTCTGAGAACCGATCCTCAGAGAGCTCGGTGAGCTTCGATCCCATCGCGACGCTTGTTGAGATCAGATTGAAGGAAATGTCTAGCTTGCCTGTCTTCGCGACGATCTTCCGCAGATGTGCTTCGACCGATTCCACGTCGAGAGCATCCACCTTTGACACGTCGGCGGCTCCGCCTGTCGTCATGATTTCTTGGGCTATCGGTTTCAGGGAGCTTTCGGTTCGTCCCGCGAGAAAGACGGTGGCTCCCTCGCGCGCGAACGCCTTTGAGACGCTACTCCCAACCGCGCCACTGGCGCCGTAGACGACTGCCACCTTCCCATCCAACAAGTTCCGACCCGGAACCCACACTGACGTGTTGGCCGACATGGCAGATTGCAGGTTGGTCTTGGAGTGGTTAAACCGATTGCCCAGCATTCAAGCAGTGTTGTTGTCTTGGCAGATTTCTGCTATTTTCGTCCGATTTGGGGCTTGTGAATGCTAGGCTTGTGTGAATGCTCAAATATTCGGAGGGGAAGATATCGATCCTGTTGCCTGATTTCTCAAGACGGTTGTACAATCTAAGCAAGGGAGTTGATTCACTAAGCAGGGAGGAGCACGGGCGCTTTTTCGATCTCGTACAGCGACTGGGGTTGTCCAACGAGGTGAAGCAGGCTGCGGTCACGCTTTATCTTGACTTCAAGAACAGGCCAATCGGCGAATACAATGCGGAACGCAACAGTCTGGATATTTTCCTGATCGCATCCGTTTCGCTAGCTGCGAAAGTCATTGGCGATTTCAGAACCGATCAAGAGTTCGAGTCGAAAGTTTTTGTCAGCAGAGAGAAGCTTGTCGATGCTGAGGAGCGCATCCTTAGGTCGTTCGGGGTCCAAGACAGCGTCGTGTCTTTTTCGGAACTTGTTTGGCGACTCACCAAAAGACAGATCGAAAGCATGGCACAGAGTTTTGCAGAACGAGGTCTAGTAACCGGAGAGGAAAGGGAGTCGCTGGTGCGTCTCTCCTACGAGTATCTTGACTCGGCGATCGAGAAGGGGTTGAGTCCTAAGATGAGTTATAGGGGAAGGGCGTCTGGAGTGGTCCTTAATGCCGTGCGTGATTCGGGGTTGCGAATTTCAGAGGTAGACATCGCAAGAGCAGCAGGCTTCGATAGGAGGGCAATGGCGGCCAATGCCAGTGTCATAGAAGCGCTCTTGAAAGAAAAGGTCCAGTAGAGGACTGGAATCGCGGATCTGACTAGTAGCGGGCTTGTTGGGAAACGATGACTTTCATCGACACCATTGCGGCGCTATTGATTATCCAGTAGTCAACTCCAAAAGAGATAGAATCTAGTAAGTTAGGCTTCGAGCCATGTCCGCGAGCGAGTCGCCGCAGACCAAGTCAGGATCAAAGAGTCTGCCTCCCTTGCCGAACGCGGACAAATACGCGACCATCGTAACCAGGTTCGCGCCGAATCCCGACTTTGTTCTACACCTCGGCTCGATTCGCGCGATAATACTGTCCCACGACTATGCGCGCATGTACAGGGGCCGATTCCTACTACGGTTCGATGATACGGATCCGCGTCTCAAAAAGTCCGCTCTCGGATACTACGAAATGATTCGTGAGGATGTCCGCTGGCTTGAGTGCCAGTGGGATGCCGAGTACATCGCCAGCGACCGGATCCCGATCTACTACGAACACGCAAAGAAGGTCCTTGAAACTGGATACGCGTACATTTGCACTTGTCGCCCCGACGATTTTCGGTTGAACATCAACGCTCGAAGAGCATGTCCGGACCGTTCGAAGAGCCCAGAGCAGAACTTGGCTGACTGGAGGAAGATGCTGGACGGCGGGTTCGGAGAGGGGGAGGCTGTCCTACGAATCAAGACTGATCTGGATCATCCGAACCCGGCGGTCAGGGACTGGCCTGCCCTCCGGATAATCGACCCAGAGAAGTATCCTCATCCAAGGGTGGGCTCGAAGTACCGTGTCTGGCCCCTGTTCAACTTTGGATCCGCCATCGATGATCATCTACTAGGCGTGAGCCACGTAATCCGTGGAAAGGAGCACTTGACAAACGCGGTTCGGACCGAGTTCCTCTACAGAGCGTTAAGCTGGGCACTTCAGGATTTCGTGCACTACGGCCGGCTCAAGGCGACTGACATCAAGCTGAGCAAGTCGCTGATGGTCAAGGAGATCGAAGAGGGTCTAGTAGACGGCTACTCAGACCCGAGACTTCCAACGCTAGTCGCCCTCCGCAGGAGAGGGTATCTACCCAGTGCGCTGAGAAAGATCGTCTACGAGATAGGTCCAAGGCCTGTGGACGCAACTCTCAGCTGGGATAACGTGAACGCGATAAACAGGAAGGAGATCGACAAGCTCGCACACAGGTACAGCTTCGTCGCAAACCCCCTTTCAATTAACGTGTCGGGTGTCGACCGCACGTTTGAAGCGAAACTGCCATTGCACCCGGAGAAGCCGGAGCTTGGGAATAGAATCTTCAAGGTAGTCCCAAAGAATGGGACTGCCCATTTACTGGTCTCGTCGCTCGACGCTGACNNGCAAGGTGGTCCGACTGATGGAGCTGTTCAACGTCGAAATCAGAGCAGTCGAGAGAGACTCGGTATTGGCCTCGTTCCACAGCCCGGACTACATGAAAGCCCGAGAAGTCAAGGCGCCTTTGGTCAACTGGTTGCCGAAAGAGAACAACCTCATTGGAGAGGTGGTGATGCCGGACGCTTCAAGGGCCACGGGTCCTGTCGAGTCAAACATTCGTCAGGAGAAGATTGGGCGCATCATCCAGTTCGTGAGATTCGGATTTGGCAGAATCGACGCCATTGACGACGAGCGCGTTACAGTCTACTATGCCCACAGGTAGTCAATACAATGCCGTTGGGCTAATGGAAAAGCCGTGACTATTACTTCGTCTTAGACTCAGGCTTTTCCGCAGGTTTGGACTCTTTCGCAGCAGGAGGCTTCGCCTCTTTAGCAGGACTTGGTTTGGTCTCTTCCTTCTTCCCTTCAGCCGGCTTCGCTTCGGCCTTCTTCTCGGCCGCGGGCTTCGCTGCTGGTGCCGCTGGCTTAGGCTCCGCTTCCTTCTTCTGTTTCGAGACCCGCTGATCCTTCGGAAGGTTCCGGTTCTTCACGTAGGCCGGAACAACACCGGCGCTCTTGGCATCCTCGTACACTTCCACAACGCACAACGCGCTCGACCCTCCGGTCCGTGTCGCAATGCTGCGAACATACACTTGGTCAAGGCTCGTCTTGAAGTGGTCAGAGGTCATCTTCCGAACGGTTATGCGGTCCGGCGTACCTGCGCCTTCGTGATGGACAACCAGCTTCGCTTCTCGACGGTGCAGTAGCGGATTCAGGTGTTCCTCGACGATTTCCATGCTCACGCCTTAGCCGCCTCCTTCGGAGCTTCAGGCACACTTGTGGCACCGCTAACAATCACACTGTTCACCTGCAACGTTTCCTCCGATATCGTCCGCCCGCGCACGAGCCTCCTCTGTCTCTCACCGTCCACGTCAGGCCTATACCCTGCACCACCCGACAGTATGGCCCGTTTCCGGGCCGCACCCTGAATATCAAACCTCATCGGAACCCCATCCTTATCCGTTCCACCAGTAATCTTAAGCTTCACATTCCCGAGACCCAGAAGCTTCCCGTCAACCTCCTCACCAATGCTCTTGCCAACAAGCGCCTGAGCCTTCGTCCCCTCCAGCGACGCCGCCTTAGNNTGTGCCTTAGACGTCTTGGACTTGGGGTCAGACACGATCAACTGAAACTTGGCCATCTAATCGATCAGCAAGGCGTGGAACTTTGTCCCCGCTTAATAAACGTCAACAAACGGGCATTCCTCTGTTCTCACTATTCTCATCATCATAAGAGCAGCAGGCGAAAGTCGGAGGTCTTCCGACTAGCCTACTGAACTCGAGGTAGCGCTAGCGGTAATGGTGGTCATCTCATTGAGGAGTGCCACCTCTCCCGGAGTTAGATACTCCTTGAACTTAGAGGAGAGCACTCTCGCGTGCTGGGGGGGCACATCAACATAGAGAACGTCCCCTTCTACAATCTGCCTTCCAACCATGGGCTTGTCGATCGACACAGCAACTTGTTTTCCAGCACCAGCCTCTCCAACGTCCTTTCCTTGGTCTTGTATCCGGACGACCTGTCCGATCCGCTTTCCGCTGCTATTGATCAGAGGATACTTCGGTTTGATGATCCCGTCCAACACTTCGACGCCTACGATAGCTGGATCGCTCCTGCGGAACACGAATCCTTTCAACAGTTTGATCTTGCCAGGTCGTATTAGGAGGTCCATCTCGGCCTTTGCCCCGGCCAGCTTCTGAGCGCTGACCCAGCGAGTGTACTCTTCCAACACATGATAGATGATGTCTCCCTTGAATACTGGAATCTTGGAGATCGAGATCTCTTCCTCCGCATCGGGCAACAGTTTTACACCAAACGCCAATACGACGCCCAGATATTGGTCTTTGACACGGACAGCCTTCGCCTCGACAACATCTCTCCTCGACACGTCCCCAACGTCGGCCAGCCGGACGGGGATCTTCGACGCCTCTAGCGATGTCGTCAAAGCTTCTAGCGATCCCAGAGCATCCGACTTCACAACGACACCGCTAAGATCCTTCTTGACCCGGACTTCCTCCACTTCGCTCAGGATCTTCTGCTTGATCTCCTCCTTGCTAGAATCGTTTTTCACCGCGTACAACGGGGATCCGGCGATCGCTTCTTCCAAACCTGCAGCCGCGATCTTGATACCAGCGGCTGCGTCGACAAACCTTGCCTTCGAGAACTTGTCTCTCGGATCACGGATCTCGTCTAATGGCTTTGGAAGTAGAAGCGCTCGAACGCGGGTACTAATCGTTCCATTCCGCCCCGCGATCATTATCTCGTCGTCTACGGCGAGTCGGCCGTTATAGATCATCGCGTCGACGGTAACTCCCAGACCGGGCTCCTCCTTGACCTCCAGAACGGTACCCTCAGCGGGCCCATTCGTCACGCTCAGCTCGCTCTTCATGTAAACCTGAGTCAATCCGACCAGAACCGCCATCAAATCCGGCATCCCTTCGCCGGTCTTCGCACTAGCCGGCACTAGTGCTACGGTCTTCGCAAATTCTGAGATTCGATCAAACCTGTCCGCTCTGATGTTGTACCGGGACAGCGTTCCCATCATGGTATAGAGCCGATTGTCTAGGTCGGTCAACACCTCTGGACGCTGGTTTGTCATGTTCTCCAAGAACGACCCGCCGCTTGAGGTCTTCCATCCCGGAATCGCATCGATCTTGTTGGCGCAGATCAGGAAGGGGGTCTTCCTTGCCTTGAGAATCGTCAACGACTCGACGGTTTGAGGTTCAATTCCTTTCGTGACATCGATTACCAGTATCGCAACATCGGCGGCTGATCCGCCTCTCTTCCGGAGGTTGCTGAACGTCTCATGGCCGGGAGTATCGATGAAGAGAATTCCAGGAACCTCGATCTTCAGCTTGAACCGGTTAAGGAGTGGACCACAGATTTCGGCCAGAGTCTGTGCAGGAATGAGACTCGCTCCAATCCACTGCGTTATCTGGCCAGGCTCACGGGCCGCGACGGAGGTCCCCCTAAGCCGATCTAGAAGTGTGGTCTTGCCATGATCGACATGGCCG